>JAFUVK010000189.1 GCA_017477555.1 Muribaculaceae bacterium | reverse complement strand
CTGCCAGGGGGCTGCGGGCGCGGCTGGAGCCGCGGCAAAGGGGACCGCCGCTCCGCTGCCGGGGGGCTGAGGGCGCGGCTGGAGCCGCGGCAAAGGGGGACTGCCGCTCCGCTGCCGGGGGGCTGAGGCCACGGCTGGAGCCGCGGCAAAGGGGGACTGCTACACGGCAAAGGGGGCCGCTGGCGCGGTGGGAAACGGGATGATGAAGAAAGCGGGAGCTTGAGTAGTACTCAAGCTCCCGCTTGCGGAAAGAGAGGGATTCGAACCCACGGTACGCAGAGCGTACAACGGTTTTCGAGACCGCCCCGATCGACCACTCCGGCATCTTTCCTTTAGTCATAATTGCGCACTGGTTATGCCCAGATTGCGCTGCAAAATTACTGCTTTTTTCTGAATCACCAAAATTTTTTGAGAAAAAAGTGAAAAATTTAGTCCTCAAGCAGGTTTTTCAGCAACGCCGCCATGCCAGCCGAGTGGCCCTGGGCGGCTTCGTCGCTGACCACTTGGCGCAGCTCGTCGGTCATGGCCATGCGGCCCGATGCCGTCAGATTAAGCATCAAGCGGAACGCGGTGTAGCGCAGCAACGGGGCCTCCTCGGCCAGGAGCTGGCGCATCACAGTGGGGGCGCATTCGAGGTGGCGCAGCAGGCGATGGCACAGCACGTCGGCTTCCTCCACGTTCATCACATCGCGGCACCAGCGCAGTGCCGTGGGCAGGTCGCACTGTGCGATGGGGTAAAGCATGGTGGCTATCAGGCGGCACTCGCGGTGCTTGCGGTCGGCCCACAAGGCCTCGGCCAACTCGGTTGATGGCTCATAGACCTGGGCGACGGGCGTAATGTCGCTCAGCGGACACCCCATGATGAGTTCATGCGGGTCGCCACTAGCCTTCAGTGCATCGGCCACAACACCATTGCGTCGAGCAAATAGTGCCAGCCTTATTTCTTTCAGTGTTTCTTGCATAACATCATAATTAAGAGTTTATAGTTAGAGCGAGTAAGGAAGGAAACGACTCATAACTATAAACTCTTAACTTTAAACTATAAACTAGAGCTTACTTGGTCAGGGGCGAGTAGTCACGGCTGTAGCGAAGCATCTGGTCGACATAGTTCTCACCATATGTGATCTTGACATCGACAATATTGCCAGCTGCGTCGTACACGGGCTTGTAGATGGGGTTGACGAAGCCCTTGTAGGGGGCGATATCGAGCGAGTTGTAGCGAGCGAGCACCTCCTTGTGCAGCTTGGGGTCGACCTTCACTCCGTAGGTCTCCACCAGCTTGCGTCCGGCCTCGAAGTCCCCCTCGCTCTTGATGCGCTGCACCTCGGCCAGCAGCTGTGCAAACAGTCCGCGCAGCTTCTCGTAGTCGTTGATCTTGACGTAAGTCTTGCCTTTGCGCTTCACCAGTTCGATGACTTTGTCTTTCTTGCCCTTCTGCAGGCACCACTCGCTGATGAACTTGCGGTTGCGCATGTGCGACTCCTCGATGTTCTTGCCCGGCTCGATGCGATAGAGCTGAGTGAGCAAACCGTTCATGATGTACTTGTAGTACTCCGACTTGTAGGCATCGGGGCTATCGAAGATGCCCAGCTCCACCAGTTTGGGGTCGGCCAGGTAATAGAGTGCGAACAGGTCGGCGCGACCCTCCTCGAGTGTGGCACCGTAGGCCTTGAGCGCGTCGGGGTCGACACCCGGCAGCAGTTGTCCGCTGGCGTGTCCCAGACACTCGTGCAGGTCGGTGTGGAGCTTGTCGGCCAGTGTGAGGTATTTCTTCATCAGATCGATCTCGGTCTGGCTATAGGCAAACTCCTCGTTCAGGCCCGAGCCGTTGGCGACCTCGTCGTAAGCATCGGTGATATTCTCGAGCGTGACCGACTTCGAGCCGTGAGCGGCGCGAATCCAGTTGCTGTTGGGCAGGTTGATGCCGATGGGGGTAGAGGGATAACTGTCACCGGCCAGGATGGCTGCGGTGATGACCTTGGCGCTCACGCCGGTGACCTTCTCCTTGCGGAAGCGCGGGTCGACGGGCGAGTGGTCCTCAAACCACTGTGCGTTGCCGCTGATGAGGCTGGTGCGGTGTGAAGCAGCGTTGTTGCGGAAGTTGACGATGCTCTCCCACGAGCCAGTCATGCCCAGAGGATCGCCATAGCTCTCGATGAAGCCGTTGATAAAGTCCACCTGGCTCTTGGTGTCCTCGGCCCACATGATCGAGTACTCATCGAAGGTGAGCAGCGAACCGGTCTCATAGAACTCAATGAGCTTATTGATGTAGTCGCGCTGTGCGCTGGTCTCAGCCACCTTGGCGGCCTTCTGCAGCCAGTAGACGATGTTGACGATGGCCTGCGAATAGAGTCCGCCCACCTTGTAAGGCTTCTCGACGACCTTGCCGTTCTCCTTGACGACCTTGCAGTTCAGGCCATAGCTTATGGGTGTGGTGTCGTTGGGGTTCTTCATCGCGTTGTAGAAGTCTTCCACCTCTTTTTGCGTCACGCCCTCATACAGGTTGGTGGCCGAGGTCAGAATCAGGTCCTCGCCATCGGCTTGGTTGACCTTCTTGGGCATGAATGTGGGGTCGAAGATTACCTTCTCCAGCGTCTTGCGCAGCTTGGCAGCCTTGTCGCACTTGCCCTCTTCGGTGCAGCGGTCGCACGAGTTGATGGGCAGCGCGGTGAGCGGCAGCTTGTTGTATTCGTCGACAAAGAAGTTGATGGAGAACTGCGGCACGAACTTGTCCATGCCATAGTGGTGATAGATGCCGTTGCCAAACCACACCTGCTTGAGGTACAGCTCCAGTCCCTTGAAATCCTGGCTATTACGGTCGCCTTGATAGCGGGTGTAGATCTCTTCGAGCACCTTGCGGACATACAGGTTGTACTTACAGTTCTGGTCAAAGAGGTTGTCGCGGCACTGCAGGGCTGCCTCGGTCAGATAATAGACAAGTTTTTTCTGGTTCAGCGACAGTTCGTTGAACCCAGGGACCTGATAGCGCAACACTTGAATGTCGGCAAAGCGGTCCACATTGTAGTCAAAGTTGCTACTTTGTGCCATAGCAGTGGTTGATAACGCCACCAAAGCGGCGGCAATAATTGTTTTTCGCATAAATATTGTTAGTTTAAAGGTAATATTTCCGGGTTAGTGGGGCGAGAGTTCGCGCATTCGAGTATTCGAGCATTCGAGGGTTCGTAGGGGGCTTCTTACTCAACATAGAGCACCAGGCCCTTGAGGTACTCGCCCTCGGGGTGGTAGATGTTGATGGGGTGATCGGCCGGCTGGGTGAGCTGGTGCAGGATGCGCACACGTCGGCGCGACTGGGCCGCCGCACTGAACACCGCCAGACGGAACTGCTCCTTGTTCACCGCTTGCGAACACGAGAAAGTGAACAGTATGCCGCCTGGGGCAATCTTCTCGAAGGCACGCGCATTGAGCTTGCGATAACCGATAAGCGCGTTGCGTAGGGCACTCTTGTGCTTGGCAAAGGCAGGTGGGTCGAGGATGATCAGGTCATACGCATCCTTGTCCATGTTGTCGAGATACTTAAACGCGTCTTCGGCCGTAGCTTGGTGCCGCGGGTCGTCGGGGAAATTAAGCTGCACATTGTCGTTGGTCAGGCTGATGGCCTTGGCGCTACTGTCGACCGAATGCACCAACTTCGCTCCGCCACGCATGGCATAGAACGAGAATCCGCCGGTGTAACAGAACATGTTGAGCACTTTTCGGTTCTTAGAGTATTGCTCGAGCAATCGGCGGTTTTCGCGCTGATCGACAAAGAATCCCGTCTTTTGACCTTTGAGCCAGTCGACATGAAACTTCAGCCCGTTTTCCATGGCAATATCGGTTTGATAACTGCCCACGATATAGTCGTTCACTGGGTCGAGATGGGCCTTGTAGGGCAGGGTGGTCTCGCTCTTGTAATAGACATTCTGAACCAGCCCGCCAGGCAGTCGCATCAGCGCCTGTGCAATAAGGTCGCGCCCGAAGTGCATGCCGGGCGAATGGGCCTGCATTACTGCTGTGCCAGCATAGATGTCGATGACCAAGCCGGGCAAGAAGTCGCCCTCGCCATGCACCAGGCGGAAGGCATTGTTGTCGGGGCGCATCAGTCCTAAAGCCTGCCGTACTTGCAGGGCATCAGTCAGCCGCCGCTCATAGAATGCGGCATCGATGGCAGTGTCATCGAAGGTGAGCATGCGCACGGCTATGCTGCCTATCTGATAGTGCCCGTTGCCGATGAGCGTGCCATCGTGGGCATACACAGTGACCAGGTCGCCCTCCTCGATACCGTCGTCGCCACGGGCGATGGCTCCGGAGAACACCCAGGGATGAAACCGCTGCAGCGACTCTTCCTTGCCTCTTTTTAAAATTATCTTTTTATAAGTCATTGCACGTTATTTAATGATGAAGCGGTACACGTCGTTGAGGTTGGCATACAGCATCAGGATGATGAGCAAAGCCAGTCCGATATTGAGCGCGATGTTCATCACCTTCTCGCTGGGTTTCCAGCCCGTGATCATCTCAATGAGCAGGAACAGCACATATCCGCCGTCCAGAATGGGAATGGGCAGGATGTTCATTACGGCCAGTATCACCGACAAGAACGCGGTGATGCTCCAGAAGTCGAGCCAGTTCCACTTCTCGGGGAAAATACTACCGATGGCACCGAAGCCACCCAGCGACTTAGCCCCTTCGGGTGTGGCCACCAGCTTCAGGCTCTGCACATAAGTGACCAGCTTGTTCCAGCCCATCTCGATACCGCGTGGCACCGACTGGAAGATGTTGTAGTGCTTAACAGTGGTCTTGAAAATCTTGGTGGGGTCGGTGAGTTGAATGCCCAGCTTGCCATCGCCGTCAATCTCGGCACGGGTGGTGAGTTGGCGTCCGTCGCGCAAATAGGTGATAGTGGCTGTGGAGCCTTTGTATTTGAGCAGGGCAGGGGTCAGCTCGGTGTAGCTAGGTGTGGTGTCGGTGTTGACTGCCAGGATGCGGTCGCCGCTCTTCAGACCAGCTTTCTCGGCGCCCATGTTGCTTTGTGTCTGGGCGATGACCACAGGCATACGGATTTCAAACAGTTGGTTGCCTTGCTCGGCTTCCTTGTTCAGCTCGAAGACGAAGTTTTCGGGCATGTTGATGGTGACGGTGTCGCCTCCTCGCAGCACCTGCACCTGCTTGGCCATGGTCACGGCAGTGATTTGCTCGCCGCTGTAGTAGGTCAGCGCCTTGCCATCGGCCGAGTAGAGGATGTCGCCATCGCGGAAGCCCACTTTGTGCATGGTCTGGCAGTAGTTCATGCCCTCGGTGGCATCGGTGAAGTTGATAAACATCTCGCCATAGCTCCATACGATTCCGGCATAGATGACCACAGCCATCAGGAAGTTGAACAACACACCGCCTATCATCACCAGCAGTCGTTGCCAAGCCGGGCGCGAACGGAACTCCCAGGGCCGTGCCTCCTCGCTCAACTGGTCGGCACTTGTAGTCTCGTCGACCATACCGGCAATGGAACAGTATCCTCCCAGGGGAATCCACCCGATGCCGTAGACCGTGTCGCGCCACGAGGCCTTGAGGTCGTGCGCCTCGGCTTTGGCTTTGGCTTCTTCCTCCTCGTCACTGGGGTTGCGCTTGAACAGGTCGAGCGTGTGACGCTTCGGGTCCCAACGAAGGATGGAGAACTTGGGGTTGAAAAACATGTAGAACTTGTTGACACGCATGCCAAACAGGCGGGCAAACGAATAGTGCCCGAACTCATGCACGATTACGAGCAAACTCAGAGCCAGAATCATCTCCAGGGCTTTCACCCAAAATGATGCTGAGCCAAAAATCTCAATCAGATTGTCAATAAAATTCATTATCGTCGGTTGTCTAAATTTCAATGGGTAATCAACGACATGGCATAGGCGCGAGCAGCATTGTTGCACTGCACATAGTCGTCGTAGGTGGGATGCGGGGTGTTGTCAAGATGTGCGATAGTGGCCTCGATGATGCGGTGGATGTCGTTGAAGCCGATGGCGTCGCGCAGATAGGCGGCCACAGCAATCTCGTTGGCGGCATTCATCATGCATGGCACAGTACCGCCCTGTTCGGCGGCACGATAGGCCGTGCCCAACAAGGGGAATTTTTCGAAGTCGGGCTGCTCAAAGGTGAGGTGGGCATAGTCGGCAACACTCATCCGATAGTTGGGTGTGGCCAGTCGGGCACCGGGCAGTCCCAGTGCATAGCGTATGGGCAAGTGCATGTCGGGCAGTCCCAACTGCGCTTTGACCGAGCCGTCCTTGAATTGCACCATCGAGTGGACGATGCTCTGCGGATGCACCACAATCTCGATGTCGCGTGGTGCCACATCATAGAGCCACTGCGCCTCAATCATCTCAAAGCCCTTGTTCATCATGGTGGCACTGTCTATGGTGATTTTAGCACCCATCGACCAGTTGGGATGCTTCAAGGCGTCCTGCGCACGCTTGGTGGCCAGCTCGGCTATGGGTGTGGTGCGGAACGGCCCACCCGATGCGGTGAGGATGAGTTTCTCGATGTCATCGTGCCGTTCGCCCACCAGACACTGGTAAAAGGCCCCATGCTCACTGTCGACAGGATAAAGCACAGTGGGCGAGTCCTTGAGCAAGCGGCTGATTAGCTCACCGGCCACCACCAGGGTCTCCTTGTTGGCCAGGGCGATGCGTTTGCCTGCCCCGATGGCGGCTATGGTTGGCTCCAGCCCACTGTAGCCCACCATGGCGGTGACCACCGTATCGATTTCGGGAGCAGTCACGGCGTCGGCTATGGCCTGATGGCCGCTCTGCACCTCAATGGGCAGTTGAGCCAGGGCATCGCGCACGGTGGGATAGAGCGATAGCTCGCCGATGATGACCAGATGGGGCAGAAAGCGACGGGCTTGCTCAATGAGCAGGTCGGCGCTGGTGTTAGCCACCAGCAGATAAGCTCTGAACCGTTGCGGGTACTCGGCGATAATGTCCAGCGTCTGCCTGCCTATCGACCCTGTACTGCCCAGAATGGCTATATTGCGTAGGTTACTTTCCATGTTATTAACGTTACAATCGGGCAAAATTAATCATTTCTTATCACTCCGTCACGATTCGCGGCTTATTGTTATATTATTTTCACAATTTCGCCGTGCCACGATAACCACTCAACGAATCAGAAAATATCTTCTATTTTCTCTCATCTTTCTGAAATGGGAGGGGAGTAATTAGCGAATCGCAGAACGGACACGTGCCGCGAAAGTGTATTAGTGAGCATATTCTGTTATTAAACTTTGTGAATAATGAAGTAAATATTTCGCAGTGTCAGAAAATATGTGTAATTTCGTTGCCTGTGAAATTTTAGTTTACTAACACGATAAAATTTAGACAATGAAAGAGAAAATTAAAGAGTTATTCAAAGCACGCTTTGGCACTGAGGGCGTGGTGTACGCATCGGCTGGACGCATCAACCTGATAGGTGAGCATACCGACTATAACGGAGGATTTGTCTTCCCTGGTGCCATCGACAAGTGCATCATGGCTGAAATCAACATCAACGGCACCGACCGTGTGCGCGCCTATAGCCTGGACCTCGATGACTATGCCGAGTTCGGACTGCGCGAGGAAGATGCTCCCGAGAAGCAGTGGGCACGTTACATCTTCGGTGTATGCCGCGAGGTCATCAAACGTGGATTCACCGTGCGTGGATTCGATACCGCCTTTGCCGGCAATGTGCCTCTGGGTGCCGGACTGTCGTCGAGCGCTGCGCTGGAGTCGTGCTTTGCCTTTGCACTCAACGACCTGTTCAATGACAACAAGATAGATAAGTTCGAGCTGGCTCTCATCGGCCAGTCGACCGAGCATAACTACTGCGGTGTGAACTGTGGCATTATGGACCAGTTTGCATCGGTCTTCGGCAAGAAGGACTGCCTGATGCGCCTCGACTGCCGTTCGCTCGAGCATAAATACTATCCGTTTAAGGCCGACGGCTATAAGCTTGTGCTGCTCGACTCGAAGGTGAAGCATGAGCTGGTCGACTCGCCCTACAACAAGCGTCGCGAGTCGTGCGAGCGCGTGGCCCGCACACTGGGTGTGGAGACCCTGCGCGATGCCGACATGGCTATGCTCGACGCGGCCAAGGACAAGGTGAGCGAGGAGGACTATATGCGCGCCCGCTATGTCATCGGAGAGAAGCAACGTGTGCTCGACGTGTGCGATGCGCTTGAGCGCGGAGACTTCGAGACTGTGGGACGCTGCATGTACGAGACCCATCATGGCCTGTCGAAGGACTATGAGGT
>JAFUVK010000188.1 GCA_017477555.1 Muribaculaceae bacterium | reverse complement strand
GCCATCGGCGACTGGGAAGTGGAACTTACTCCGTGGCACGACCCTGCCGTTTCGAAGCGTCAGGCTGTGGGCGAACATGCGGGAGAGACGCTTTGTTATGTCACAGACGAGTTGATTCCCTCTTTGCATCAGGAATACGGCAAGCTTCCTATTGTCTTAGGCGGCTACAGCCTTGGCGGTCTCTTTTCCCTATGGGCAGGCTCTGAGTCCGATTGTTTTACCGCCATTGCCGCCATGTCACCCTCGGTATGGATTGCCGGATGGCAAGACTATGCCCGCCAGCATCCCGTCAAAACTCACTACGTCTATCTCAGCCTTGGCGACCGCGAGGAGCACAGCCGCAACAAGGCCATTGCACAGGTGGGCAATAATATCCGTTGGGAACACGAGCACTTGAAGCAGATACTCGGTTCAGATCACACGACGCTGGAATGGAACACGGGTAATCATTTCGTGGATGGAGCCCGCCGCACCGCCAAGGGCTTTGCGTGGTGCATTTCAAGAATTCAAAAAGATATTATAATATCTAACAAAGAAAAGTAAAAAGATTATGACACAGTAGTTCCTTCATGGACGCAAGACCGTAAGTGAACACTTCAAGCGCATTATGCCAGATGGCGCACCTACTTAGAATTGTCAGACAGGAGTATCACAAGCACTATGGGAAAAAGAAATATTAATATCCGGCTTAAACTTTTTGGTAGATTAAACATCATATAGATAAAAGTTAAAATAATCATTATGTATAGAAATCTATTGTTGATAATGGCCTTAATGGCATACACATTGGGCATGAATGCCCAGGGAGACCGTTTCCAGTGTGACGATTCTTGCGACCCCAACAACACGGGAGCAGTGAATTACAACGTTGTGAGTCCGGTGGGATTCTCTACCATCGAACCCATTGAGATGGCACCGCGCCTGTCCACCCTCGATGGCAAGACAATCGCCATCGTAGGCGAGGACTTCATGTATAACATTACGCACCCTGAACTTGCTCGCCTTATCAAGGCACATTACCCCACGGCCAAGGTCATCATGTACGACGAACTGCCTATTGCTGGTCCTTACCCGGCCCCAGGCATTATACGACAATCAACTGAACTTTTCCGCCATAGGCTCATTGAGCTCGGAGTGGATGCCGTCATCGCTGGCAATGGCGGCTGCGGCATCTGTACGCCAAAGGAGACGGGGTCGTGTATCGTGGCAGAGAAACTCGGTATTCCTTCGGTCATTGTCACCGCCCCGGGCTTCGACGAGGAGGCGCGCTATACAGCCCGCAACTGCGGTGTGCCCGTGTTGCGTGTGGCCGTATATCCCGGTGCCTTCGCCTCGCACACTGAAGAACAACTCATCAAGAACACACAGGAGGTGACATGGCCGCAAATCGTGACAGCCCTTACCACGCCCATCACACAGGACGAATATCCATCGGCAACAACCGTGCAGGGCATTACCGATGACGTGTTTCACGGAACCCTCGATGAAATCTACACCCATTTTAAGGCGATGGGATGGAGTGACGGTACCCCGTTCTTCCCTCCCACCTACGAGAAGGTGCTGCCTTATATGGACTATACAGACCACGCTTGGAACGAAACCATCGCTGTGCTCCCCGGTGCAAACCGCGCTACCACAACTTGGCATGTGGCTGTGAATGCCTGCATGGCGGGCTGCAAGCCCGAGTATATGCCTATTCTGATAGCTATGACAAAGGCGATGGGTGGTGGCGACTTCCGCCGCACGCTACAGAGCACACATGCGTGGGTGCCCTACGCATGGCTTAACGGCCCCGTCTGCCGACAGTTGGGTATCAGTAGTGGCCAGGGCGAAATCAATGCCGAGGCCAATATGGAACTGAGTCGATTCATGGCTTTGGCCCTACAGAACCTTGCAGGCTATTATGTTGGTCAAAACCGCATGGGTACCTTTGGCTACCTACAGCCCTGGTGTTTGCTAGAGGACGAAGAGGCCTGCCATCGCGTGGGCTGGCAAACATGGAACGAACAGAACGGTTTCAATATCAATGACAATACCGTGACGCTGGCCTCCGCACTGATGTGGGGCAACAACATGGCACCATCGACCATTGATCCTGAACGCGTGATGCAACTCATGGCATGGGACATCTCCGAACGTTGTCAGTTTGCGCTGGGCAGCGGCAAGCAGTTCACCAACCGTGTCATCCTGATGACTGAACCTGTGGCCAATATTCTGAAGGACGAATACAAGACCATCGGACAGCTTGAGGATGCTCTTATCGAAAACTCGCGCCGCTCGGCTTATGAACGTGCATTTGCTAACTACTATGCCAATGCCGGAGGCCGCAAAGACGGCGGTGAGCACACTTTCAATCAGTACCTGAGTCATATCATCAGCAGCGAGGGAGGTGAGACCACCACGGCACCCATATGGTACGACACTGAGGGTGAGACGATGACCACCATACCGACGATGGAACGTGGTGCAACCGCATTCCTCATTACGGGCGATGCCTCGCGCAATAAGGTGCAAACCATGCCTGGCGGCGGTTTCTCAACTGTCAGCATCGACCTGCCTGCTGCCTGGGATTCGTTGATGACTGCCAAAGGGTATCCCGCACTGAGTAATTTGTATCTGGAGTCCACTCTTGGTAGTGACCAGTCGGCAGTCAGGCCCGTCCGCAGCAGCCATTCGACAGCAGGCCGTCCCGTCCGTTCCGAGTACTATAGGATGAATGGCCAGCGCACTAAACCCTATGGTCACGGTGCATTTATACGCCGTGATGTCTATAGCAATGGTTATGCTGACTCACAGAAACTGATAAGGCACTAAAAACATTAGTCCTCAAAAGTGACATTTCTTTCCGCATTTAGCGGAAGAGATGTCACCTTTTTGCTGTACTTTTGCAAACGTAAACTAATGTAATAAATATTAATATGATAAAGATACAGGACATCAAAGTAAAGTCGGTGATGACGAAGTCTAACCTTCCTGTGGCCGACTTCAGCGTAAACCCCTACGTAGGCTGCACCCATGCCTGCAAATATTGCTATGCGTCATTCATGAAGCGATTTACGAACCACCCGGAGCCGTGGGGCGAGTTCATTGACGTGAAATACTGGCCGGAGATTAAGAATGCAAGGAAGTATGCAGGCAAGGAAGCCTTCTTCGGCTCTGTGACCGACTGCTACCAGCCGCATGAGGCGAAGTACAAGCGGACACGCGCCCTACTGGAACAGTTGCAGGGCAGCGGCATCAGCGTGAGCATCGCCACGAAGTCAGACCTCGTGTTGCGCGACCTTGACCTCATCAAGACCTTCCCTCATGCGCGTGTGTCGTGGAGCATCAACACGCTCGACGAGTCGTTCCACCGTGAGATGGACCGCGGCGTGAGCATCGAGCGCCGCCTGGAGGCCATGCGTCAGTTCTACGAGGCAGGTGTTGAAACCACCTGTTTCATCTCGCCGATTTTCCCAGGCATCACCGATGTTGAGGCAATTATCCGCAAGGCCAAGGACTGCTGCAACCTCGTCTGGCTGGAGAACCTGAACCTGCGTGGCGACTACAAGGGTAAGATTCTCGCGTGGATTCATGAGTACCATCCTGAACTAGACACGCTATACCATGACATCTATACGAAGAAAGACCGCTCCTATTGGATGCAGCTCGACATGCAGATGCGCGCATTCTGCGAGGCCGAAGGACTGCCATACGTCCGCAACGACGACTCCATGCGCTCCCGTCATGGCGAGCCGCCCGTGGTGGTGAACTATTTCTTCCATGAGGAAATAGTGAATAGGGGTAAGTAAGAAGCAATTCATCTATGCAACCTAATTTCATCGACTCACGAAAGCAGCAGACGTTATAATACTTTTCTTTTCGTCGAAGACTGATTCATCAGTCAAAGGAAAGTGAGCGAGAGAGGAGGGAGCAATGGCTATTGGTACTTCCTCAGTAAAAAGAGAAATACGGATCCTGGAAGCACACATCGTACAAGTTTAGGTTTACGTTTACCCATGTATATATATGAACTTCTAAACTTCAAAACTAAACTTTGATTCTGCATCATACAGGTTTACCATATCTTAATATATATAAGAACATCTAAACTTAAACCTAAACTTACACCGCAAGAATTCGTCTGTTTTTCTTTTGACAGAAACAAAATTATGGCAAGATGAGATGCCTGTTCGTCTCAATATGTTAAAAAGCAAACACATTCTGCAAGAAAAACGTGCAGAATGAACGTAATGTAAGGAGAAATCATTAATTTTGCATGCAAAATTTGCAGAACGTGTTTGAACCACGGAGATGCAATCAGTGTTTATAAATTCATTATTATAGCCGAATAATATCACTCCAACGAGTCGTTGGATTTTTGCTCTTATAGTCATGCTTGATGGCATTGGCAAAGACGTTAGTCTTTCCCTTACCATCTTTTTGAGTGTATTGCTGGCTTCCGAGTACAATGGTCTCAGATTCCCATCACGATGGTACCGTTTTTTTTTAATGATAGCCCTGACGGTAGAGTTTCTGAAGTACTTCATTGGCAGCCTTGACATATGACTTGCCTACACGTCTGCGTCCATAGATTGCCACAAACTCCGACTTGGAAGATATAAATTACCTTCTTGTGCGTGACAAAATTCCACTTGCTCAATTACACAGTTACGATAACATTTTGTGAATCCGTAAGAAAGGTTGATAAATCAGTAAATCAATTAAGTTGTGTTTTCATAATTCGCTATAGCTTTGCACTCGATTAAGACAATCAAATAAACAATTTGAAAAAGAATGAAATACGTAAAACTAGGAAACTCTGACCTTCATGTATCGCGCATCTGCTTAGGTTGTATGGGCTTTGGCGATGCTTCAATTGGTCAACATTCGTGGACTATTAGTGAGGAGCCGTCGCGCGAGATTATACGCCGTTCGCTCGACCTCGGCGTGAACTTTTTCGATACGGCCATAGCCTATCAACTGGGCACTTCAGAGCAGTTTGTGGGTAGAGCCCTGCGCGATATGGCCCGTCGTGAAGATGTAGTGGTGGCAACGAAATTCTTGCCTCGAACGGAAGAGGAAATACAACAGGGCATTGATGGTCGGCAGCATGTGATGAACAACATCAACAGCAGCTTGGAGCACCTCGGCATGGATTATGTCGATTTGTACATCTACCACATCTGGGACTACAAGACACCCGCCGAGGAGATCCTGGAGGGCATGAACGAGGCGGTGCGCACGGGCAAGGCCCGCTACATCGGCATCGCCAATGCCTACGCCTATCAGGTGGCGAAGATGAATGCGCTGGCCGAACGACGCGGTTGGGCAAAGTTCATCAGCGTGCAGAACCACTACAACCTCATCATGCGCGAGGAGGAGCGCGAGATGTTCCCGTTCTGCCGTGAAGAGAATATCGCTATGACTCCCTATAGCGCGCTGGCATCAGGAAAGCTGGCCAAGCGGCCAGGCGAGACCTCGAAACGTCAGCAGGAGGACTCTTTCATGCACTTCAAGTACGACAGCACCGCCGAGCAAGACAATCGCATCGTGGAGCGTGTTGTGCGACTGGCTGACCGCTACGGTGTAGAGATGACACAAATCTCGCTGGCCTGGCTCTTGACGAAAGTAGAGTCGCCCATCGTAGGAGCCACGAAGCTGCACCACATCGAGGGCGCCGTGAAAGCTCTCGACGTCCAACTTTCGGCTGACGACATCCGCTATTTGGAAGAGCCCTATGTGCCTCATAACCTCTCAGGTGTGATGGCTGTTAACAAGCCCGTGATGAACGAGGAGCCAGTATGGGTATCGGCAAGTAAGAACAAATAATAACAGCAAAGATGAAACAGAGACAATTACTCATGTTGTTCGCTCTCGTGCTCTCCGTCACGGCAGTGGCACAAGACGCGATGATAGTACGATTGGCCGAAATCGAAATCTATCCTGAGCATCTGAAGGAGTATCTGGACTATGCCAATGAGGTGGACCGCCTGAGTGTGGAACGTGAGCCAGGTGTTATTTGTCTATTTCCAATGCAGAGTGTCGGGGATTCCACACAGATTCGCATCCTCGAAATTTATGCTTCCGAGGAAGCCTATCAGAGCCACATCAAGACGGAGCACTTCCAGAAGTACAAGCAATGCACCATGCACATGGTGAAGAGCCTGAAACTGCCATCCATGCAGCCTCTCGACCCAGAGACAATGAAACTGATATTTAACAAACAAAGATAAAATACAATATGAAACAAAACATCGGACAGAAACTGGCACTCTATCCCACGCCAGCCACAGTCGTTGGAACTGTTGGAGAAGAGGGAAAGGTAAACTGGCTCTTGGTGGCGCATGTCGGCATCGTCAGCCATTCTAAACTACTGTTGAGCGTACACTCATCGCACCATAGCGTGAAGGCCATAGACGAGACTAAACGACTCTCCATCAACATCATCGACGAGGCATTTGTCTCTGCTGCCGACTTTACAGGGACCGTCAGTGGGGCCAAGACCGACAAGTCGGCCATCTTTCCATATCATTTGGGAGAAGCTGGTATGCCCGTCATCGAGCAGTCGCCGCTGGTGATGGAGTGCGAGGTCATTGATACCTACGAGATTGATGGCTTCAAGAACTACATCTGCACCGTCCTCGACACCTATGTTGAAGAAGACAAACTCTACGAGAAGGGAAAGCCCGACTATGCGAAGCTTAAGCCCGTACTTTTCGAGATGCCCACCTATAAATATCTGCGCACAGGCGACATTATCGGCGACTGTGTGAAGATGGGTAAAGCGTATGGCGAGACTTTGAAATAAAGCGAGAGTATGAAAAAAATCATGATGATGCTCACGGCACTGCTGGCTGTCAGCCTCAGTGCCTACTCGCAGCAAAAGACAGAAACAACGATGGAACAGAAAGTTTTAGTAGCCTATTTCTCGGCATCGGGTACGACCAAGGGCGTTGCCCAGCAATTGGCAGAGGTGACAGGAGCTGACCTGCATGAGATTAAGCCTGAACAGCCCTATACAGATGCCGACCTCGACTGGAATGATCAACAATCGCGTTCTACCCTTGAGATGAAGGACAAGTATTCGCGACCGCCCATCACAGACAAGCTCCAGAACATGCAGGGATATGGCGTGGTGTATGTAGGCTTTCCCATCTGGTGGTACACCTGCCCCACGATCATCAACACTTTCATGGAAGCTTACGATTTTCAGGGCAAAATCATTATCCCGTTCGCGACATCGGGAGGCAGTAGCATCAAGAAGGCTTGCGCCGACCTGAAAGCCGCCTATCCCCAGTTGAATTGGAAAGAAGGCAAACTCTTGAATCGCATTTCAAAGGAAGAATTACAGAAATGGACAGAAGGTAATCTCTGACATACATAACAATAGTAAAGACAGACGAGAGTTCATTAAGGAATCAGGCATGGCGGCAGTAGGTTCACTACTGCTTGCCATGCCTTTTGTTATAGACAATTGGGAGAAGAATGAAAATACTGCTCTCAAGAGCCTATAAGTTTAAGGGATAGTAATTTATTCCCCCATAGACACAACAAAATTGTAATATAGAAGCACGGAAAGAATAAGATTGAGCGTGTACTGGCATTGATTTCTGCAGATATTGGTAATTCCTGGGGCAATTTGCTCGCTTTTTTATCTCGATAGGCTTATAATTCCCAATTTTTATCTATATTTGCACAGTTAAAATTCAAACGAATATGTATAGCGAAGAGAGAGGGCTGTATGTAGCCCATGGTCCTAGCGGGCCAATAAGCATAGTGAGTAAGATGGCCAACCGTCATGGTCTGGTGGCGGGTGCGACAGGTACAGGCAAGACCGTGACGCTGCAGGTGTTGGCCGAGACGTTCTGCCAGATAGGCGTGCCGTGCTTTATGGCCGACATGAAGGGCGATGTGAGCGGCATCAGCCAGCCCGGCAAGATGAGTGGCTTCATCGAGAAGCGCCTGCCCGAATTTGGGTTGACCGACCCGCAGTTCCAGTCGTGTCCGGTAAGGTTCTTTGACGTGTTTGGCGAGCAGGGCCACCCGATGCGTGCCACAGTGTCGCAGATGGGCCCCGAACTGCTGTCGCGCCTGTTTGAGCTGAACGAATCTCAGTCGGGCGTGCTGACCATTGCGTTTCGCATTGCCGACGATAATGGCTGGCTGCTCGACGACTTGAAAGACCTACGATCGCTTCTAGACTATATTGCACGAGGAAACCATGCAAAAGAATACGATACACAATATGGTAATATTGCATCGGTTACTGTCAGTGCCATTCAGCGTGCCATTCTTCGCTTAGAAGACCAGGGCGGTAACACCTTCTTTGGTCGCCCAGCGTTTGACATCATGGACCTGCTGCAATGCGATGGTCCTAAGGGCATCATGAACGTGCTTGCCGCCGATAAGTTGATGCTCAAACCCAAGCTCTACAGCACCTTCCTGTTGTGGCTGATGTCGGAGCTTTACTCGACGCTGCCCGAGGTGGGCGACCTGGATAAGCCCAAGCTGGTGTTCTTCTTCGACGAGGCACACATGCTGTTTGAGGACACGAGCAAGGCCATGACCGACAAGATTGAGCAGGTGATTCGCCTGATTCGCAGTAAGGGCGTGGGCATCTACTTCGTGACCCAGAGCCCCACCGACATCCCCGTGAACATCCTGGGCCAGCTGGGCAACCGTGTGCAGCACGCCCTGCGCGCCTACACGCCCAAGGACCAGAAAGCCGTGAAGACCGCCGCCGAGACGTTCCGCGCCAACCCCAACTTTGACACCAGCGATGCCATCATGAACCTGGAGACCGGCGAGGCCCTTGTTTCGTTCCTTGACGAGAAGGGTGCTCCCAGCGTGGTGGAGCGTGCCAAGATTTTGTTCCCGCTCAGCCAGATTGGTGCCATCAGCGAGGGGCAGCGCAACGACATCATCCGTCAGTCGCGTCTGGCCGGCAAGTATGACAAGACCGATGACCGCGAGTCGGCCTTCGAGGTGCTGATGAAGGTCAAGGAACAGGAGGAAAAAGAGGCCGCCGAAGCTGCCGAGGAGAAAGAAAAAGCAAAAAAGAAAGGCAAAGAGAAACCCGGCTTGCTGAGCCGCATCTTCAAGGCCATCATCACCGCGGTGACCGCCGCTATTGCCACCATCATAGGCACGAAGGTGAGCGACAGCATCAGCGGTAAGAAGACCAAGAGCAAGACCAGCGCAGGCAGCAAAATAGCTAAGAGTGCCACACAGGCCGCCACACGCACCATCACGCGCGACATTCTGGGCAACCTGATCAAGTAGTTTCCGTTTTTTTCTTATCACGAATTGTCGAGTGTTCGAGTGTTCGAGTAATCGAACATCCGAGTTAATGAGGCGAAATGAGAGAGTTGTTGAATGGATTGTATGGTGAGGGGCCAGTGGTGATAGCGGGGCCTTGCAGCGCCGAGAGCGAGGAACAAGTGCTGGTGACAGCGCATGCCCTGGCCGACATGGGCATCAAAGTGTTCCGTGCTGGGTTATGGAAACCTCGTACGCATCCCGGTGGATTTGATGGCGTGGGTGAGCAAGGTTTAGCTTGGCTGCAACGTGTTAGACGAGAAACCGGCATGCTGGTGGCCACCGAGGTAGCGACACCCGAGCATGTGGCTGCGGCACTGAACGCAGGCATCGACATCTTCTGGATTGGTGCTCGGACGACAGCCAACCCATTCGCTGTGCAGCAGATTGCCGATACCCTGCAAGGTCATGATGTGCCTGTGCTGGTCAAGAACCCGATGAGTCCCGACCTGGAGCTGTGGATTGGGGCCATGCAGCGTCTCGAAGCTGCGGGCATCACGCGTCTGGGCGCAGTACACCGTGGTTTCACTCCCAACACCGAACTCAGTGAGTATCGCAATGTGCCTCATTGGGACATTGCCATCGAACTCAAGCGGCGCTACCCTACCCTATGCATCATGTGCGACCCGTCGCACATGTGTGGTCGTCGTGAGTTGGTGGGCGAGTTGTCGCGCCAAGCTCTGACCATGGGGTTTGACGGGTTGTTGGTGGAAGTACACTGCCAGCCCGAGGTCGCTCTGAGCGACGCGGCACAGCAACTCACGCCAGACGCACTGTTGCAGATGTTGGCTAACTTGCATCCCCGGCATTGCGATGACGCAGGCGAGGAGCTGGAACAGTTGCGGCAGCGCATTGATGAGTGTGACCGCGAATTGGTGAACCTGCTGGCGCGCCGCATGGCTGTCGTGCGCGAGATTGGACATTACAAGCAGATACGCCAAGTGCCTGTGGTTCAGACTTCACGCTTCGACAAAGTGCTACGGCATGCCATTGAGTTGGCCCGAGTGGAGGGGATGAGTGAGGCCTTTATCACTGCTGTGATGCACGCCATTCACGATGAAGCCGTCAGACAGCAGGTGTAGTCATATTAGATTTTAGACTTTAGTTGTTGGTTATGGCTGTGGTCGTGTCGATGTCACGGCTCTACTGCCCAGCAGCAACTAAAGTCTAAAAATCTAATGTCTAAAATTATTGTCTACTGCAACTAGTAGTTTCGAGCGAAGATGACGCGGCGATGGCTGGGCTTGCCCGTGTAGATGCACTTGCCCTCCTCGGGTTCGCTGTCCATAGGAATGCAGCGGATGGTCGCCTTGGTCTCCTCTTTGATTTTCTCTTCGGTTTCGGTGGTGCCATCCCAGTGTGCCAGCAAAAATCCACCCTTCTCAATCTGCTCCTTGAATTCGTCCCAGGTGTCTACCTTATAGGTCATGCTCAAACGCTGGTTGAGCGCTTTGTTGTAGATGTTCTGCTGGATTTGTTCGAGCAATTCCTTGACGTACTGTTCGATGCCCTCGAGCGGTGCGCTGTGCTTCTCAAGCGTGTCGCGGCGCATGACCTCGACAGTGCCTTGCTCGATGTCGCGTGGACCTAGTACTAGGCGGACTGGTACTCCCTTGAGCTCGTAGTCGGCAAACTTGAATCCGGGTCGCTTGTTGTCGGCGTTGTCATACTTGACCGACACGCCCAGGGCACGCAGGCGATCGACCACGGGGGCTACCACTTGGTCGATGCCGGCCAATTGCTCGGCATTCTTGTAGATGGGCACAATGACCACCTGGATAGGAGCTAGATGCGGAGGCAACACCAGACCATTGTCATCGCTGTGCGTCATAATCAGAGCGCCCATCAGTCGTGTGGAAACGCCCCATGATGTGGCCCATACATACTCGAGTTGATTCTCCTTGTTGATAAACTTGACATCGAATGCCTTGGCAAAGTTCTGCCCTAAGAAGTGCGATGTGCCACTCTGGAGTGCTTTGCCATCCTGCATCATGGCTTCGATGGTATAGGTCTCGATAGCGCCTGCAAAGCGCTCATTGGCCGTCTTCACACCTTTTACCACAGGCAGAGCCATGTAACGCTCGGCAAAGTCGGCATAAACGTTGAGCATCTGTATGGCCTCGGCTTGTGCCTCCTCGCTGGTGGCGTGGGCTGTGTGCCCCTCTTGCCACAGGAACTCTGCCGTGCGCAAGAACAGGCGTGTGCGCATCTCCCAGCGCATGACATTGCACCACTGGTTGCACAGCAATGGCAGGTCGCGGTATGAACTGATCCAGTTGCGGTAAGTGTTCCAGATGATGGTCTCGCTGGTGGGACGGATGATGAGTTCCTCCTCAAGCTTTGCCGACGGGTCGACAACTACCCCCTTGCCATTTGGGTCGTTCATCAATCGGTGGTGGGTCACCACGGCGCATTCCTTGGCAAATCCCTCAACGTGCTCGGCCTCACGGCTGAGGAACGATTTGGGAATCAGCAGCGGGAAGTAAGCATTCTGGACTCCAGTTGCTTTGAACATGTCGTCAAGGCAACGCTGCATCTTCTCCCAGATAGCGTAGCCATAGGGCTTGATTACCATACAGCCACGCACGGCCGATTGCTCGGCCAGGTCGGCTTTGACAACGAGTTCGTTGTACCATTGAGAATAGTTCTCCGATCTTTTTGTTAAGTCTTTTAATTCTTTAGCCATATTTATTTTAGTAAACGAATAGACGGGTAAACGAGCAACGAGTTGACGTGCTGGTTTTTATTTCTGAATCAGGTTGATGTTGATGCGACCTTTCTTGGCCTGAGCTATCATCACCTCATCGGGTACCAGGTATATCTCGAGACGGCGGTTGCGCTTGCGATTGTCTACCGAGTTGTTGTCGTTGAGTGGGTCACTAGCACCTAACGCATAAGGTACCACAAAGTCGACACTGGCATTCTCGTCAATCCAGTCGAACACGGCATTGACGCGCGATCGAGTCAGGTTATCGACATATTGCTTGCTGCCGGTGTTGTCACTGTGCATTACTAGCAACATCTTGTAAAATCCTGGATTGACAAGATAATTCAGCAATGGCTTGAGCGACACTTGTCCCAAGCTTGAAAGAAGAGTGTCGTTGGGGGCGAACAGTTGTCCGGCCGGCAGAGTGACAACAATGACCTCATTGTCACGCATCAGCTCGACATCGTAATTCTGTTTCTTGAGCTTGACGGCCACCTCGTACTGGTAGTCTTGCACGCGCTTCGACTGCTTGTCGTTATCGATCTCGGGTGTCTCCAGGTTGTCATCGAGCGAGAGGTCGTAGATGTCGACCTTCTTTTTCTTGGCTTCCATGCCCACGGGCAACATCATACAAGCCACCACAACCAGAATGAGTATGTGAATCTTATTCATATATTGTTTTTAGTCGTTAGATGTTAGACTTTTGACGCGGCCTAGGGCCCCGGAGGGTTGGCAGCACTGAAAACATTTTAGTTACTCGCATTTGCTAGTGATTGATGGTTAGCAGTCCATCGGGCAATTCCATGTCGATGGTATGGTGTTCCAGGTCCATCGATGCAATAAGATCGTCGACTGCCGGAACGGTAACAGTACTGCCATCACTACGGGTAACTACAAAGAGTACGTTATCGGTCGAGTCATCGATGTCGGCAATCTCACCCACTGGCTCTCCGTGGTCGGTCATCGCAAAACCGATGAAATAGTCCAAAGGCAGTTCGTCGGCGTCAACATCCGCCTCCTGTTCGTCGGCCAGTTTGTCGTAGTCGGTTTTCAGGGCAAAGATATCTTTGCCCACCAGTGCCGACACATCTTGCTCGCTATTCATGCCGTCGATGGTCAGCAACATTGTCGTGGCTCCCTTGGGACGACTGGCCTCGATGAAAAAAGGCACATAGATTCCGTCCATGTCGCATACCACACAGCTGAGCTTGGCTATCAGGTCAATGTCGATGAGCAGCGACGCATTAACCTCGCCGTTTACACCATGAGCCTTGTTGAAGTGCCCCACCTCGATGAGTTGGTCGCGTGTAATCATTTTTTCTTTTTCTTTTTGCCGGAGTTCTGCACAGGAGTCACCACCTGATACTCGTGCAAGCGGTGTGTGTCGGGGCTCAGTCGGATGACTCCATGCGAATAGCGTGCCAAGTCGTTGAAAATCTTGCGATCGTCCACGTCTTCGTTGCTAATCTGGTAGATGAGTTTCTTCATGTGGTTGGCCAGCAGCATCACCAGTGCGTCGCGCTCGTCTCCCTCGGGATACTGTGCCGCCCGGGCAATCATGCGCTCGATGATTTTGCCATAGTGGCGATACGCTATGTCCTCCAACTTGTAGTGTATCGGCTCTGGCTTACTCTCCAGGTTCTCTTCCTTGACCACCTCGTAGGGGTAGTCGATGTCGAGTGCAAAGTCGCTCATGATGGCCAACTGGTCCCATACCTTGTGTTCGTAGTCGGCCTCGGTTTGCAGCTCGGGAAACATGGTAATCATCGTGTCGACAATGGTGTGCGCACAGTGGTTGCGCTCGTCGCGGTCCTCGATGGTCATGCAGTAGTCCACCATCTGCTGAATGTTGCGCCCATATTCGGGCAGGACGATTTTCTTGAGTTGTGTATTGTAGAGTAGCATAATGTCACTGTGTACTATAGCCCCAGCACCTTGTTGCGCGGCACGGTGGCTTGAAATTCCTTGAGATAGAGTGGTGTCTGGTAGGCCACATCGGCAAAGTCGCCCCGTCGGAAGGCGAGCTCCGATAGTGCAATCATGTCGAGTGCCACAGGCTTGACCCCGTCGATAAAGCTTGCGTTGGGATGTGTGATGACTTTTCGGGCCTTGTCGCTGCCATCGCCCATGAACACCACATGGCGGTCGGCCAGCACACCAGTAAACGAAGTGTCATCTAGCACGAGGGGCCTAGGTTCAATCACTGCATTGAGTGCCGCGTCGTAAACGGCAGTGTACACCTCCATGCGGCGGGCGTCAATCATGGGTGCATAAAGCACGTCATCGTCCATCATGTGGTTAAACATTGTGCTCACTGTGAGCAGTTGCAGGGTGTTTACGGCAATCAACGGCACTTCGAGCCCGAAAGCCAGCCCTTTGGCTTGGCTTAAGCCAATGCGCAGCCCTGTGTATGAGCCAGGACCGATGCTCACCGCCACTGCATCGAGGTGCATCTCTCGTGCGGCGGTATAGCGTAGCACATCGCGCACATAAGCACTGAGCAGTGTGGCATGGGTCTGCCCGTCGTAGTTCTCGTGGTGTTCCAGAACTTGTCCGTCCGATCCCAAGGCCACCGAGCAGACTTGAGTTGATGTCTCTATGTTGAGAATATTTGCCATCAGTTTAGTAATAAAACGTGCAAAGTTACGAAAAAATTGCTGGATAGGTGGTATGATTCACCGCTTTTATGATTTTAAAATACTTCTTTTGCCCAATTTTTCATTTTTTAGTGCAGAAAATTGCTCTATGATGCAGAAAAGCAGTAAATTTGTCGGTTAAAAATCGAAAATCTATATACAATAGCTTATGATACTATCCATGACAGGATTTGGCAAAGCCGTGAAGGTGTTTGGGCATAAGAAAATCACGGTTGAGGTCAAGTCGTTGAACAGCAAGCAGCTCGATGCATCGGTGCGACTGCCTATGCCCTATCGTTCGGTCGAGCTGGGACTGCGCGGGCTGCTGGCGCAGCAACTGCAGCGCGGCAAGGTCGACGTGTTCGTAACCAGCGAGAGTGCCGACGGTGTGGTTCCGGTGAACATCAACCTGCCCCAACTCAAGCTTTACAAGCAACAAATCGAAACAATGACCCAAGAATTGGGACTACCTCAGCCCAACGACTGGCACCTGATGCTGCTTCGTCTGCCCGATGTGCTCAAGAATGAGGCCACGACCGACGATGTGTGCGACGATGAACTGGCCGTTGTGACTCAAGCCACCGATGAGGCCTTGCAGTCGCTTATCGAGTTTCGTGCGCAGGAAGGGCGTCGGCTCGAGCAGTTCTTTGAGGAAAAAATCAGCGCCATCCAGCAGATATTCGGCGAGGTTGACAAGTATGAGAACAGCCGTGTCGAGCGCATCAAGACTCGCATCACCGACAGTTTGGCCAAGCTTGAGGGGGTGGACTATGACAACAACCGGCTCGAGCAGGAACTTATCTTCTATATTGAGAAACTCGACATCACAGAAGAGAAGATACGACTCCAAAATCACATCAACTACTTCCTGGAGACTCTGCATGCCAGCCAGCCAGGCCAGGGAAAGAAATTGGGCTTCATTGCACAAGAGATGGGGCGCGAAATCAATACCATGGGCAGTAAAGCCAATCAGGCCGAGTTGCAGCAAGTGGTTGTGCGAATGAAAGACCAGCTGGAGCAAATCAAGGAGCAGGTACTCAATGTGCTGTGACCGCTTGTTAGTCCGTAGTTAATTCATAATTCTTAATTGTTTGTTGTGGAAGGAAAACTAATCATTATCTGTGCGCCGTCGGGGTCCGGAAAGTCGACAATCATCGGTCGCATCATTGACGATCCCGCACTGCGTCTTGCGTTTTCTGTGTCGGCCACCACGCGTCCGCGTCGTGGCAGCGAGGTCGACGGTGTTGATTACTATTACCTCACTGAGGACGAGTTCAAGCGCCGGATAGCCGCCGACGAGTTTGCCGAGTATCAAGAGGTGTACCCAGGCAGGTTCTATGGTACACTCAAGAGCGAGATAGCCCGCATCAATGCGCAGGGGCGCAATGTTGTGCTCGATATCGACGTTTTAGGAGGAATCAATGTCAAGAAGATGTATGGCGACCACGCGTTGTCCATCTTCATCGCGCCACCTAGTGTCGAGACGCTGCGTCAGCGGCTCATGAATCGGGGCACCGACAGTGCTGAGGACATTGAGCGCCGCATAGGCAAGGCGGAATTTGAGCTGGGGCATCAGCACTATTGCGACCACGTTGTGGTCAACGATGTGCTGGAGACCGCCGTCAGTCAAGTGCGTCACTTAATTGATGCCTTTGTCAACCCCAACGACGAGCAGCAATGAGAATCGGTGTCTACGGAGGCTCGTTCAACCCCATTCACACGGGTCACGCCATAATAGCCAGCCACATCATGCAGCAGGGCTATCTCGACCAGCTGTGGCTTATGGTGTCGCCTCAGAATCCGCTCAAGCAGGCCCACGACATGGCCGCCGATGTCCATCGCTTGCGCATGACCGAGATGGTGACCAGGCATTTGCCGGGGGTAGAGACGTCGGCCTTTGAATTTCAGATGCCACGTCCCAGCTACACCATCGACACGCTCAATGCCTTGCAGCAGAAGTTTCCCGACGATGAGTTGCTTCTGGTTATAGGGGCCGACAACTGGGCCGAGTGGAGTCGCTGGCGCGCCCACGATGAGATTGTTGAGCACTTTGGCCTGCTGATTTATCCGCGGCTGGGCTATGAGGTAGTCATACCGCCTGAGCTCAGCGAACGGGTGACGCTGGTCCAGGCTCCGGTCATCGAAATTTCATCCACACGGGTGCGACAACTTCTTGCCCAAGGCAAGAGCGCACGATTTTATGTGCCCGATGAAGTTGAGCAATACATCAATCGCCATCACTTATATCAAAACAATGACAAATAACGAGAATAATAAGTTGTCGCCCAATGAGTTGGCATTCATAGCATTAACCAACGAATACTGCCAAACTATCGAGCGCATACACGACTACGACCGCAATACCTTTGTGGCAACAATGGTGAAACTGTTGCCGCGCATCTTCATCACTGCCGATGACCTCGAGATGAATGTCATGACCGATGCCTACATTGAGCCGGCTCTCAAAGAGACACAGTATGAGCAGGTGCGTCAAGCCCTCGCTCAAGTGATGGCCGACGAGGATGTGTATCTTGAGGTGTTTCTCGACGACATGAAATATAGCGACACTCCCATCTCTGCCATGGTTTCAGAGAATCTGGCAGACCTTTACCAGGAATTCTACAACATGGTCCAGGCGGTGCAATATGCTTCAAGCGATGATCAGAGTGATGTGGTGGGATTGTGTTATGAGAACTTCACCGACTACTGGGGTCAGACCCTGTGCAATGTGCTGCGTGCGCTGCACCACATCAAGTACACCGCCATTGGCTACGATGGCAATCTATAAACTATTCACTCTTTAATTATATACATATGAACAATCATCCCTACGTTGACTCACTGTTGCAATTCATGGATGCCAGTCCATGCAACTTTTGGGCAGTAAATACCATCAAACAGATACTTACCGACAATGCCTACTGTGAGCGGAGTCTGAGTGACAAAATCTCTGTTGCGGCCGGCGACAAGTTCTTTGTCACCAAAAACGACTCAGCCATCTTTGCCGTCAAGGTGGGCAAGAAAAGCCCCGTCGAGACGGGTTTTAAAATCATTGCCGCACACAGCGACTCACCTTGTTTCCGTATCAAGCCCAATGCCGAAATGCCTGGCGACGGTGGCATTGTGCGCCTGAACACCGAGGTCTATGGCGGACCGATCCTATACACTTGGTTCGACCGTCCACTCTCTATTGCTGGTCGAGTTATCTGCAAGGGTAGCGATGCCCTCCACCCCGTGACGCGTCTTGTGCGCATTACCCGTCCACTGATGTCAATCTCGCACCTGGCCATCCACTTCAACCGTGCAGTCAACGAAGGCAATCCGTTGTCCAAACAGGTCGACATGCTGCCCATCATCGCCAAAGTCAATAGCCAACTCGAGGCCCAGAACATGTTGTTGAAGCTAGTGGCCGACGAGCTCAAGGTTGACATGGCCTCTATTCTTGATTTCGACCTGATGTTGTATGATACTGAGCGGGCAACCACCTTTGGGTTGAACAACGAATTCATCTCTTGTGGCCGTCTCGATGATTTGAGCATGGCGCATGCCGCAATCACCGCGCTGGTCCAGGCCACCGATGACGATGCCACCTGTGTGGCGGCCATCTTCGACAACGAGGAGACAGGGAGCGGCACCAAGCAGGGAGCGGGGTCGCCAGTGCTGAGCAACCTGCTTCAGCGCATGGTCGAGGCGCAAGGTGGAACATTCGATGACTTTGCCAGAGCCATCTCTCGCACGTTTATGATCAGTGCCGACAACGCGCATGCCTTCCACCCCAACTACGGCGGCAAGTACGATCCCACCAACCATCCCGCACTGGGTGGAGGCCCCTGCATCAAGATTAACGCTAACTGCAAGTACATGAGCGATGCTCACTCGGCGGCAATCTTCAAGGCATTGTGTATCGAGGCCTGTCAGCCCTTCCAGTATTTTGTCAATCACAGCGACGTGGCTGGAGGGTCGACATTGGGCAACATCCTCACTGGTCATATCGACATCGAGGGTGTGGATGTGGGCAATCCGCTGCTGGCCATGCACTCGGCGAGAGAGACTGCCTCGTGTGCCGACCATGTGGCCATGATTGAGGTTATGAAGCAGTTCTTTGCCTAACTAGCCGCTCACTCAATGACCAAACTACTCATCACAGGGGCCAATGGACAGCTAGGGCGCGAGCTACGCAGCCTGCTGGATGGTGACTCGCGCTTTGTAGCTGCATATACCGATGTTCATGAGCTGGACATCACCGATCAGCAGGCCGTTGACCGTTGGCTTGACACTCATCCGGTCGACTACATCGTCAACTGTGCCGCCTATACAGCCGTTGACCGTGCCGAAGACGATGAGGCTACGGCCATGCTGATCAATGCGCAAGCGGTTGAGAACCTGGCTGTGGCAGCTGCGCGTTGGGGGGCAAGGATGATTCACGTCAGCACCGACTATGTGTTCGATGGCATCGCTTGTCGCCCCTATCGTGAGGACGATGTCCCCCACCCTGCGTCGGCCTATGGGCGTACCAAGCTGGCCGGTGAGCAGGCCCTGCTGCGCATCCTGCCCGAGCAATCGGTTGTTCTGCGCACTGCCTGGCTCTACTCGCCTCACGGCAAAAACTTTGTCAAGACCATGCTTGAGTTGGGGCGCACACGGACCGCATTGCGTGTTGTCTACGACCAGGTGGGGTCGCCCACTCTGGCCACCGATTTGGCGCGAGCCATCATCACCGTGTTGACCGCTCAGCAGTGGCATCCTGGCATCTATCACTATTGCAACGAGGGGGCCGTGTCGTGGTACGACTTCACCAAGGCCATTCATCGCCTGGCGGGTATCACAACATGCGATGTGCAGCCCTGCCTGTCGCATGAGTTTCCTACTCGTGCCCACCGACCGGCCTACAGTGTGCTCGACAAGGCCAAGTTCAAAGCCACCTTTGGCGTGACCATACCGCACTGGGAAGAAAGCCTGAGAGAATTCATAATGCATAATTCATAATTCATAATGCACGGTCTAGACATGCCGCGTTGTCACTAGGTGAGTGTAACGGCTCCACTATCCTACTACTCTACTTCGGCTACTCGACTATTAAAAGAGAATATGGCAAACAACAACGAAATATCTAAGCGGCGTACTTTCGCCATCATATCGCATCCCGATGCTGGCAAGACAACGCTTACTGAGAAGCTACTGCTCTTCGGTGGTGCCATCCATGTGGCTGGTGCTGTCAAGAGCAATAAAATCAAGAAAACTGCCACCAGCGACTGGATGGAGATTGAGAAACAGCGTGGCATCTCGGTAGCCACGTCGGTCATGGGGTTCAACTATGGTGACTACAAAATTAATATCCTCGATACACCAGGTCACCAGGATTTTGCCGAGGACACCTACCGTACGCTCACTGCCGTAGACAGTGTCATCATCGTGGTCGATGTGGCCAAGGGTGTGGAGACACAGACGCGTAAACTCATGGAAGTGTGCCGCATGCGCAACACGCCAGTCATCATTTTTGTCAACAAGCTCGACCGCGAAGGTCGCGACCCGTTTGACATCCTCGATGAGCTGGAGAAAGAGTTGCAAATCAGTGTGCGACCCCTAAGCTGGCCCATCAACATTGGAGCCAAGTTCAAGGGGGTGTACAACATCTATGAGCACACGCTCAACCTGTTCAAGCCCGACAAGCAGCATGTTACTGACCGTGTCGAAATCAGCGACATCAACGACCCGGCCATCGATGCTGCCGTGGGTGATGACGATGCCGCCAAGCTTAGGGCCGACATTGAGCTGATAGATGGTGTGTATCCCGAGTTTGACGAGCAGGACTACCTCGATGCTATGGTGGCTCCGGTGTTTTTTGGTTCGGCACTCAATACATTCGGTGTCAAGGAACTGCTCGACTGTTTTGTGCGCATCGCCCCGTCGCCTCGTCCTGTTGTTGCCGAGGAGCGTGTTGTGCGCCCTGATGAAGAGAAGTTCACTGGCTTTGTGTTTAAGATTCATGCCAATATGGATCCTAACCACCGTAGCTGCATTGCATTTGTTAAGGTCTGTTCGGGCGTATTTCACCGCAACGAGAACTATAAGCATGTACGCAGTGGTAAGACCTACCGTTTCTCGGCACCTACTGCGTTTATGGCGCAGAAAAAGGAAGTGATCGACGAGGTCTATCCTGGCGACATTGTGGGTCTTCCCGACAACGGCATCTTTAAGATTGGCGACACGCTCACCGAGGGTGAGGACCTGCATTTCAAGGGCTTGCCCAGTTTTTCGCCCGAGATGTTCAAGTACATCGAGAACAGCGACCCCATGAAGACCAAGCAGCTCAACAAGGGCATTGAGCAACTCATGGATGAAGGTGTGGCACAGCTGTTTGTCAACCAGTTCAACAACCGCAAAATCATCGGTACCGTCGGGCAGCTGCAATTTGAGGTCATCCAGTACCGCTTGCTGCATGAGTATGGAGCTCAATGCCGATGGGAGCCCATCAGCCTGTACAAGGCTTGCTGGATTGAGAGCGACGACGATGCCGCCCTGGCCGCATTCAAGAAGCGTAAACACCAGTTTATGGCTCTGGACCGCGAGGGGCGCGACGTGTTTCTGGCCGACTCCAACTATGTGCTGCAGATGGCGCAGCAAGATTTCCCTAAAATCCGGTTCCACTTCACCAGTGAGTTCTAACTACGATGCACAAGAACTGCTCTGCTGGACTGTAAACTATAAATTATAACCTTTAAACTGACTAACATGGAACGACTTAAAAAGTTGTACAAAGAATATGTCGGCTATGATTCGGCCGACTGTAAGCTCATGGACAAAGCTGGCTCCAATCGAAGGTATTACCGACTGACGGGAGTGAAGACTGTGGTGGGGGTTGTGGGCGAGTCGCGCGAAGAGAACGACGCGTTCATCTACATGGCGCGGCACTTTCGCGAGCAAGGGCTCTCGGTGCCCGAAATCTACGGCGTGAGCGACGACCACATGGCTTACATTCAGGAAGACCTGGGACAGAAGCCCGAGAATATCTTGTGGAACAAGATACGTCGCAGCAGCATCACCCATGCTTTTACCAGCGAAGAGAAAGAGTTGCTGCGTCGCTCGATGCGCGATCTGGTAGATTTCCAGTTCCGTGGCGCGCAAGGTTTTGACTACAGCCACTGCTACCCGGCGCAGTGTTTCGATGAGCGCTCGATCAAGTGGGATTTGAACTACTTCAAGTACTGCTTCCTCAAGGCTACAGGCATCGTGTTTAACGAGGACAAGCTTGAGAACGACTTTGAGCAGATCACCCACGACCTTCTGGCTGTGCCCAGTGAGACCTTTATGTATCGCGACTTTCAGTCACGCAACGTCATGCTTGTGGGCGACCCCGAACGCCCCAGCACCTGTCGGCTGGCTTTTATCGACTTTCAGGGTGGCCGCAAGGGGCCGTATTACTACGATGTGGCTTCGTTTGTGTGGCAGGCGCGCGCCAAGTTCCCCGAGGAGCTTAAGCGCGACCTGGTTTCGGCCTATGTGGGCAAACTCAAGGACTATGTCCCCGAGCTCGACGAGCAGCAGTTCCATAGCAATCTGCGTCTGTTCGTGCTCTTCCGCACCCTGCAGGTGCTGGGCGCTTACGGCTTCAGGGGTTACTTTGAGAAAAAGCCCGACTTTATGAAAAACAGCATTGTCCCCGCCATTGCCAACCTGCGGCGACTAGTTGCCACCCAGTCGTTTGAGCAGTACCCCTACTTGAGCCAAGTAATCAGCGAGATGGTCAACCTCAAGGACTTTGTGAGCGAAGATAAGGGGCTCACCGTCAGGGTGATGAGCTTTGCTTACAAGAAGGGGATACCCCACGACCCCTCAGGCAATGGTGGCGGCTTTGTGTTCGACTGCCGCGCACTGAACAATCCGGGCAAATACGACAAATACAAAGCATTCACCGGGCTTGACCAGAATGTTATCCGATTCTTACAGAGTGAGAGCACCATCGACCAGTGGCTGGAGCACGTCTATGCGCTGGTCGACGAGTCGGTCAAGCGCTATAAGGAACGCAAGTTCACCGACCTGATGGTGTGCTTTGGCTGTACAGGCGGTCAGCACCGGTCGGTCTATGCCGCCCAGCACCTGGCCGAGCACATTCATCAGCTGCACAATGTGCGTGTCGAACTTACTCACCGCGAGCAGGACGGGCACGACCAGACCTTCAATCCCGTCGATCTATGAGAGCCATGGTATTTGCCGCGGGGCTAGGCACCCGACTGCGGCCGCTGACCAACGACCGCCCCAAGGCACTGGTCGCTGTGGCTGGCAAGCCCATGCTGCAGCACGTCATTGAGCACCTAAAGGCCGCCGGTGTGCATGAGCTGGTAATCAACATACATCACTTCGGCGACAAGGTCATTGACTTTATCAATCATAATGCCAGTTTCGGACTCACCATTCACATCAGCGACGAGCGGCAAGTGAGTGACAGCCCACTTGAGACAGGCGGGGGGATACTCTATGCGAGGCAGTGGCTCGATGGCGATGAACCCTTTATTGTCCACAATGCCGACATTCTCACCGACCTCGACCTGTCGGCATTTTACCGCAGTCACTGCCAGCGGCAAGCAATGGCATCGCTGCTGGTCAAACAACGCGACACGCAGCGCTATTTCCTCGTCGACGACGACCACCGCTTGCGGGGCTGGACCAATATTGCCACTGGCGAAGTCAAGCCCGCCCATGTGGCAGGGCGCCTTTCGGTGCTGCATCAGCGGGCCTTTGGCGGTGTTCATGTCATCTCGCCTGCCATCTTCCCGCTGCTCGAGCAATATGCCGCCGGACGGCAGGCCTTCGGCATCACGCCATTCTATCTCGACATCTGTACCCCCCACCCCATCTATGCTTACCAGCAACTGCAGCCCTACTCATGGTTTGACATCGGCAAACCCGAGACGTTGCGCCAGGCCGAAGCAGCCATGTCAGGCGATGGTAAGGAGTGTTCTATAACTACTTAACTACAAGTAGTTAAATGGAGTTAAGGAGTTGAATGGAGTTAAGACGATACTTTGTTAGTAGTTATGTAGTTCAGTAGTTGCAGTAGTTCAGCCAATACCAAATTATGGCTGTAGGGACG
>JAFUVK010000187.1 GCA_017477555.1 Muribaculaceae bacterium | reverse complement strand
CACGATTTCGCTATCGCTTCTTCTCTCCCAAGCGTCACCACTTGAAACTTGCGAGTCGCTATAGGGTTCGTCGGTGACTACGCCCCGAGTGGACTTTCACCACAGATGTACAACATGCCCGTCATACCAAAAAAGGACAGCACTCGCGTGCTGTCCTTTCGTTATTCAAGATGCAGCTCTGCTATCAGCGAACCATCATCTTCAGCGTCGAGCCGTCGCTCATCTTGACCAGCACCACACCAGTGTGGCTGGCATCGACGCGCTGTCCGTTGATGTTGTAGCGAGCCACCTCGGTCACATTGCCTGCGTTGACCTGCTCGATGGCTGTAGCCGGAATCTTCTCGCCATAGTACTCAATGACGATGTCCTCCTCGTTGGTGGCGTCACCAGCCTTGATGGCACCTGCGGGGATGGTCAGGTAATAGGTGATGTCGCGTGCAAAGAAGTAGTCCACAGCCCAGTCCATGTCAGCGCCCCAGATGTTGACGCTCATCTTGTCGCCGCTGATGGTTGCCACCCACTCTTCCATGGGGTCAATCTCGAAGCCGGTGACAGGGTCGCTCTCACGCAGCGAGACGTTGAGCGGGTCGACATTGGTCAGTGCCTGGTTGAAAGTGAGGACAAAGGTCATGTTGACCATCTTGTAAGCGTTCTGCGGCAGCACCGTGTTGGGTTCGGGGTCAGCAGCAACCATGGTCAGCGGCTCGGCCTCGGCGGGCGCATTCAGTCCGTAGTATTCCACGACAATCTCGTCTTCGGTAAGTGCACCGGCAGGAATCACCAGATAGTAGTTGGCATCCTCGCACTGGAAGGCGCAGGTGTAGCCGTCATAGTCGGCTCCCCACACGGTCACGGTCTTGCCACCGTTGGAGGCGGTAGCGCGCCAGTCATCGTCGGGAGCGACCTCAGTGCCTGTTGTGGGGTTGCCTTTCATCAGCTTCACGCCACTGATGTCGCCCACGGTCACGGCCTGATCGAAATTAAAAGTGAACGACATCGAAGCCCAGTTGCTATAGGCCTTGGGCAGCACGGTGTTGGCTGCGGGTTCCACACTGTAGGTCTGTGCCATAGCGGCCAGCCCCATGGTTGCGAGAGCAACCAGCGAGAGTAACATTTTCTTCATAGTTCTCTTGATTTTGATGGGTTAGTAAATAATAAAAGGTTTGGGTGGTTATGTCTACGAAACAAAATCTCGCTATACAGCGAAAAATTCCGGCTCCCTGAAGCCTCAGGGAGCCGGGGTCAGGGCATCACTTGCCCAACATGATGTTGATTACGGCGTTGACATCCTCGATGCCTACCGAGCCGTTGCCGTCCACATCGGCCAGGGCGTTTTGTGACGTTCCCAGCATGACGTTGATGACCTCGTTGACATCCTCAACACCCACCGATCCGTTGCCGTTGACATCGCCAGGCACAGCCGGTGTCTCGCCCTTCTCATAGTTAAAGCGGATGAAGATGTGCTCGCTCTCTTCGCCGGCAGCATTCTTGACCATGCCGGCGGGCAACGAGAAGTAGTAGTCGGTATTCTCCTGAGCCTTGAACTGGCAGGTGAAGCCATCCAGGTCGGCACCATAGACGGTGAGCGTCTTCTGGTCGCCGCTCAACGAAGCCACCCACTGGTCATCGGGCGTGATGTCGGTGGGCACATACAGATAGTTGGTGCGGATGTGCACCCGCGGGTTGGCCTGCAGCAGTTCGACAGGCTCATCAAAGGTCAGCGTTACCGACATGGGCACGTATCCGCTCATGTTCTGGATAGTGTCGCCATCGGCGGGGCTGGTAGCCACCGGCAGCACTGTCGTGGCATCGCCCTCAACGATAGTGAAATAGTAGTGGTAACCGGCCTCCTGATAGGCAGCCTTCGCACCTTTGGGAACATAGATGGTACCCGACACGTTGTAGAACGGGTCGTCGTAGTCCTCATAGTAGTCCATGATTTCGGGGGCTTTGGATCCTAACGCATAGAAGGTCATGCTGCCATTATTGGAGAAGGCGTGGTTGTACACCTGCAGAATGCTCGACGGCAGCGTCACTTTCTTCAGCTTGGTGCATCCGGCAAACTGTCCGTCCTGGATGTAGGGCGCATTCTCGGGCAGGACAACCTCGGTGAGCTGCGTGGCCGCAAAGGCCTGCTCGCCAAAGTAGGTGATGCCCTCAGGCAGATTGATATTGGCCAGCGCCGACTGGCAGAATGCGTAGTCATCAATCACGGTGATGCTCTCGGGCAGGGTGACCGTGGCTACCTCCGATCCCCAGAACGCTCCGCCATAGATGGCATAGGTGCTCTCGGGCACGGTATAGGCAGCGAGTCCCTTCATGGGCACAGCGTAGAGCACTTGACCGGTGATGTCATAGAGCACACCGTCGACCAGCTTGTAGTATGGGTTGTTCTCATCGAGATTAATCTGCTTGATGCCCGTCTTGGCCATAAAGCTCTGTCCCAGCTCCTTGACACCGGCACCGATGTAGATGTTCTCCATGAGCGTGTTGCCCAAGAAGCACTCCATGCCTATGTAGGTGAGCGTTGACGGCAGAGTCATGCCCTTGAGGACAGTGCATCCGTTGAATGCCCCGTCGCCCATATACTTCAATCCCTCGTGGAGTGTAACGGTCTCCAGCTTGTTGCAGAAGAGGAATGCCGTGGCATAGATCGAGTCGACGCTGGCGGGAATGTCGAGCGTGGTGACAGGCACCTTGTAGAATGAGCTCTTCCCGATAGTCTTCAGACCCTCGTGCAGCGTGACCTGAGCCAAGCTGGTGGCTCCGAAGAAGGCGCTACCTCCAATCGAGCGCACAGTCGACGGCACATCGATGGCGGTCAGGTTCTTGCATGCCAGCGAGTAGTCGCCGATGACCTCCAGACCCTCGTTCAGAGTGAGACTCACCAGGTCGGCACCGTTGAACGCACCGTGCTTGATTACCTTGACGCTCGAGGGAATGACCGCACTGGTGATCTTGGACCAGCGGAAGGCCTCGTCGCCGATGGCGGTCACGTCGTAGGTCGTGCCCTCGTTCTCGACGGTGAGTGGCACGTCGATACTCATCACATCGTTGTTGGCAGCCCCGGCCACCTCAACGGTGTTGTCGCCGGTGACGACATACTTCAAGTCACCGACGGTGAAAGTTGCTTGTGCTGCGGCACTTAAGCCTGCCAGCACAGCAAAGGTAAGTAGAATTTTCTTCATAGTGTAATAGAGGTTAGTTTGTTTAATTTTTTTCCCTGCAAAACTACTAATAAAATGCTTAAATCAACAAATTGATTAATATTTTTTCAGTGAAGACGAGCAATTTTAAACCAAAATTAAATTTTCAGCTCAAACGCTTGCATACTTGCACGATTTTTGCTACCTTTGTTGGTTGCAAAAAACGACTAAAAATAATTGTTATGGACCAGAACACTTATCAACAACCTCCGCTGCCGGGCCAACCGTCCCAACAGCCACCGTATCAGGCTCCTCAACAGCCACCGTATCAGGCTCCTCAACAGCCACAGTATCAGGCTCCTCAACAGCCACAGTATCAGGCGGTTCCTAACTTCGGACTGCCGCAAGTCAAGCCACAGATGGGTTTTATCGAAGCCTTCAAGACCTGCTTTATTGAGAAATATTGCTGCTTCACGGGTCGTGCCCGCCGCAGCGAGTTCTGGTGGTATCAACTCGGTGTATTCCTGATTCAGACAGTCATTTCGGCTGTTAGTATACCATTCCTGTTCAAGACCTTGATAGCGAGTAACGACCCGATGGCTATATACTCGTCGCCTTTATATTGGGCAATGTGCGCCTTCTCGCTGGTGTTCCTGCTGCCCAACCTGGGCGCCATGGTGCGCCGCCTGCACGACACGGGCCGCAGCGGCCACTGGCTGTGGATCTTGCTGGCTTCGGTGATTCCCCTCGTCGGCACGATTGCTGTGCTTGTGTTTGTGGTTATCTTGATCGTGTGGTTCGTGCAGGACAGCGACCCGCAGCCCAACCAGTATGGGCCATCGCCAAAGTATAATTAGGCGTTAGATATTTATCGAATGCTCGAACAGTCGAACAAACGAACAATCGAACAGTCGAATGCACGAACAATCGCAGCTTGCAACACTTATGCTCCGGGCCAAGTTTTTGACAGTCAGCCACTGGCTGCTCGCGACCACCGCCCTGCTGGCACTGGCGGCGTGCAGTCACGACCGCGGCGTGCGTCAGCCGGTACCCAGCGTCTACTACTGGCGCACCACACTGTCGCTCGACTCGGCCGAGCGGGCCTTCCTGGCACGGCATAAGGTGGGACGAATGTATGTCCGCTACTTCGACGTAGTGATGCGCGATGGTCGGCCCATGCCCAATGCCACGCTGCAGTTTCAGGACACGGTGCCGCAAGGCATCGAGGTCGTGCCCACCGTGTTCATCGTGGAGAACTGTCTGCGACATGGGCTGGACAGCGTGGCCGGGTTGCTGGTCGACCGCATCGTGCAGATGAACGAGACCAACGACCTGCCCGCGCCTCGCGAGGTGCAGATTGACTGCGACTGGACGCGCAATTCGCAGGAAGCCTATTTTGCTTTCCTGCGCCATGTGCGGCAGTTGCTGGCACGGCGGGGCATGCGCCTGTCGGCTACCATCCGCCTGCATCAGCTAGCCATGGAGCCACCACCCGTCGACGAAGGCGCGCTCATGGTCTACAACACCGGTGATGCCACGCGCGGCGGCGACCACAACCCGATCCTCGACTACCGTGATGTCGAGCCCTATCTGCGCTATGTCGCAGACTACGACTTGCCCCTGTGCGCCGCCTACCCCGTGTTCGGGTGGCAGTTGCTCTTCAGTGGCCAGGAGTTCAAGGCCATCTTGCGCAATGGCAACCTTCAAGACACCACGCTGTTCAGGCGGCTGCAAGGCAATGAGTACTTGGTGCTGCAGAGCCGTGACAATCCTGTGCAGAGCGATGCCGGCGACCAGTCGGCCTGGATGAGCGCCGGCGACCACGTGCGGGTGTGGCAGCCGTCGGCTCGCGAGGTCGAGCGTGTGGCCCGGGCTCTGGGTGAGCAACGCCCCGAGCTTAACAGGCAAGTCATCATTTATCACTTGGATAACAAATACTTGAACCAATATGACAACCAATTCTATGAGACGATTTATCATCTTTAGCGCACTAGTGGCAACCGTTGTGGCCACCGCCCTGGCCTGTGGGCCGTGGATGCGCCCCAACTACTACATGTTCAGTGCCTACAACCGTAACCAGATAGGCGAGACTTACACTAAGGGAATGCTCGACTACTGGCAGAACTATTGTACTGAAGCAGACATCTCGCCCTACGACATCTCGGCACTGTCGTGGGTGTCGCCGCAAATCGATGATTTTGAGAAAAGTGAGAACGAATTAATCAAGGCTGCGCGCGAAAAGAACGACCAGGAGATGTTGCAGTACTTGAATCTGCTGTGCTCCTACCTGCATGTGTGCGATGATGTTAAGGGCGACACTTGGTCCTATCCCACCAAGGAAGACCTGGACAGCCGCAACACCACGATGAACTACATCTACAACCGGGCACGCAGTTACAGCGGCACGCGATTGAAACCGCAGTACGACTTGTTGGCGATGCGCACGCTGATGATCAAGAAGGATTACCCCAACATCATCAAGTGGTGGGACACACGTGTGAGCAAAGCTGATGGCAGTGTGTTCAGGGATATGGCAAGGGGCATCTATGCCCATGCACTACTCAATACGGGAAAGCAGCGTGAGGCATGCGAGATCTATGCCGATTTGGGTGACATGCAGTCCATCAAGTGGATGATGCAGGACAAACGCAACCTGCAGGGCATCAAAGACGAGTACAAGGCTAACCCTAACTCGCCAACGCTCATCTTTCTGGTGCAAGACTATGTCAACAATGCGCAGAGCACCCTCGAGAGCCTGCGCAGCGGCGAGGCGTCGCTGGCCAGCGGTACCACCTACGACGGTTTTGAGGCCGAGGTGCAGCAGATGCGACAGGCTGCCGCTGGCCTGCGCGACTTCATCCCCTTTGCACAGCAAGTGGTCAAAGAAAAGAAGACCCAGGTGCCTGCCCTGTGGATGAGTGCAGCCGGACACCTCCAGGCACTGTTGGGCAACAACAAGGAGGGCATCAAACTGCTGGATCAGGCCATGAAACTCAAGGGCACCGAACGCATGATCAACAACGCCCGCGTGTGCCGCATCATGGCCACCGTGTCCGATGCTCAGCCCACGGCGCAATATCTGGACTACCTGAAGGGCGAACTGGAGTGGCTCGCCTACGCCGAGGGTGACGAGTATGACCACCAGGCATGGGAATATGGAATCAATAACGAGAACCACTACAGCGAGATGATCATCAATCTTTGCTACGACTATCTGGGCCCGCATTTCATTGAGCAGGGTAACACCAATCTGGGCTTGGCACTGATGAGTTGGTGCGACTGCCACGAGCGTGACTTCTATTCTGATCGTGAGGTTTATGCCTACACCATGAGCCGTGACATCTTCTGGGCAATCGACAGCCTGACTGCCGACCAGATGATGAATTTCCAGCGATACATGGCTGGCAAGCCAGCAAGCAAACTTGAGCAATATCTGCGAGACAAGATGGGGCCGAACATGTTCGGTGACAACTACTTCGGCGACAGGATTGGTACCAAACTCATTCGTGAGGGGCGTTTTGACGAGGCCATTCCCTGGCTCGAGAAGGTGGACACTCGCTACTTAAGCTCGCTCAAAATCAGTGCCTACATGGCTTGGCGCGACTACAAGAAGCCGCGCTGGTTCAACAACCAGACACTGTTCACTGTCCATGAGGAGCCAACGCAGGTCAAGACCAATCAGAAGCTGGACTTTGCGCGCGACATGGTTGAGGCCATCGCACGGGTGCAGCGCACCAGCGGCGAGGAGGGTGCCCGTGCCAAGTATGACTTGGCCACAATGTACTTCCAAGCCAGCTGCAAGGGCAACTGCTGGTACCTCACGCGCTATGCCAACAGCATCTACGACAGTCCGCTGGAGTACGCCAACGAGAAGGACTTCGTGGGCGAGGCGGTGCGACTGCTGGAGCAGGCCGCACAGGAAGCCACCTCGTTCGACCTGCGGCAGCGTTGCATCTATGCCAACGCTTACATTCCGTGGGGCGAGCCCTTCGTCACCTACAGCTACGACAGCGACTACAACCAGGTGCCGCACTACAACACCAACACGCACGAGTACCAGGCCATGTCGGCCCTGGCCGATTTCTATCGTGCCAACCGCGGCCAGTGCAACGCCTACGTCAGCCGCTGCGACATCCTCCAGAAGTTCATGGACTGACATTAATTAGTAATAAGGTGAAATGAGGCGGCACTGCATGCCGCGTTGTAGCAGATCTATCTCTACTCTCCCATAGGGAGGGGCGGGGGGCTTGGTGTGGCAATAAGTTTGACAAGCAATGAGCGCAAAATCAAATAAAGACCTTGAGCCGGCAGTCGGCTGCTCGTGCATGATGGCACTTGGTGTACCCTTGGCAATGGTGATTATGGGTGTTGAGAGTGATGTCTTAGGGCCAATATCCATTATTCTTGTAATTGTTGCTGTGGGCCTATTCATCGCTTTTGTCGCTTCTGATAAGCCGTCAACACCCTCACCCAAGCCTAACATAGTTGACCACGTGACTAGTCGGCAAATGGGCATTGGTAGCACAGACGATTTTGCTGATTTGGATGAGGATGTACGCGAGGGAGCAGCTCGTTTTTTTGAGCAAAGTGGTCGAACTGATTTTCGGATATTAGTTGATGATGATGATTTCCAGCAACTGAAGCATTCTCTCATGCGTCTATTGCGTTTACTGCAGTCGATAAGTTTTGATAAAAGAATCAGGGAGAAAGTCTTAGATCAGGCTCATGATCGTGATACTATTAAAGGCGAGTTTGACCATAAGTCGTTTTTCACAACACTTGAACTGCTGCTAGGGAAAGACGTAGTATACATTTTTGAGCGATTCGGGCTTAGTACAAACATGAATTTTACTACAGCCGCAGGGCAGTTGTTATTAGCCATCACAATATTACTCAATGAAGGGCTGAAGAGCAAGTGCTCCTATGAGGAATTTATGCGCGAACTGTCATACGATAATGAATACTGCAATCAGTTGCGTGGTGTTCATGAGGAGATGTGGCTCGTATATCGCGACTCGAATGTGAATGTCAAGAGTGAGGATTTGGATGACTTAGGTCTGATGTTGATACTCGAACTGGTGGCGCGGGATGCTAATTATATCATGGATATGCGCAGTCTGCTCAACCAGTTGGCTGAGGCTATAGCACAGATAGTGGGAAACAACGAGGTTATCACTTCGGCCTTGGATGAGTTGCGTGGGCGTGTTGAGCGAGATAAGCAGATAATTGCCGAACTCGAAGGTGAGCAGAATACTATGAAACGAGAACCGACTGGTACTATCGCTGACCTTGACCAACTGGTGGGGTTGAGTCTGGTCAAGTCGGAGGTGACAGCGCTCAAACGCTTTGTTGAGGTAAACAAGCGGCGGCAGGAGATGGGTATGAAGACTCCAACAGTCTCCTATCACTGTGTGTTCACGGGTAATCCAGGTACAGGTAAGACCACGGTGGCACGCATCGTCGCTGGCATCTACAAGGATTTGGGCATTTTGTCGAAAGGACATTTGGTGGAGACCGACCGCTCGGGGCTAGTGGCAGAGTATGTGGGTCAGACTGCCATTAAGACCAATAAAATCATTGACAGTGCGCTCGATGGGGTGCTCTTTCTCGATGAGGCCTATTCGTTGGTCGCTGGTGGCAAGGAAGACTATGGAAAGGAGGCTATCGCTACATTGCTCAAGCGCATGGAGGATGACCGTGACCGCTTAGTGGTCATTCTCGCAGGATATGAGGACGAAATGAAACAGTTTGTCGATTCCAATCCTGGGCTGCGCTCACGTTTCAACCGCTACATTCATTTTGAGGACTATAGCGCCGATGAATTGATGCAGATTTTCTCCAACCAGTTGCGGGCTTTTGACTATACTATTGACTCACGGGCCGAGACTGTGCTGCAGCAGCATCTGGAACAATGTGTGGCGACACGAGGCAAGGACTTCGGCAATGCGCGATATGTGCGCAACTTGTTTGAGCGCACTATTGAAGCACAGGCCGTGAGGCTCTCGTCGCTTGCCGAACCAGACTCCAAGGCCTTGTCGCGTATCACTGAGCATGATGTTACAACGGCATTAAACAGAATGTCTCACCAGTAGCGAGTATGGTTTCGTTCATAATAGCGGCAAAGTTCGTTCATAAAAGTGTACCGAAAGTTTGTGTATTCGTTCTTAAAAGTGTAATTTTGCCGCCCAAAATGTCAGAAATGAACCTGCAACGAAGTGATATAGAGATTATGGCCCCTGTGGGGTCGTGGGAGTCGCTGGTGGCGGCTCAGCAAGGCGGTGCCGACGCCATCTACTTTGGCATCGAGGGGCTGAACATGCGCTCGAAGTCGAGCGTCAACTTCACGCTCGATGACCTTCACACCATCGCGCAGTGGTGTCATGAGCACGGCATGAAGAGCTACCTCACGGTCAACACCATCGTCTATGACGAGGACATCGACTATATGCACCAGATTGTGGATGCGGCACGCGATGCCCAGGTTAGCGCCATCATCGCCAGCGACATGGCCACCATCCTGTATGCCCGCAGCATCGGCGTGGAGGTACACATCAGCACACAGGTCAACGTGAGCAACAGCGAGGCAGTACGCCACTATGCCCAGTGGGCCGACGTGATGGTGATGGCACGCGAACTGAACCTAGAGCAGGTGCGGCGCATCAGCGAGGTCATCGCCGATGATCACATCTGCGGACCACATGGCCAGCCAGTGCGCATCGAGATGTTCTGCCACGGCGCACTATGCATGGCCGTGAGCGGCAAGTGCTACCTGAGCCTGCAGGAGACCGGTGCGAGCGCCAACCGCGGTGCGTGCCGACAGATATGCCGGCGCGGCTACATCGTCACCGACCGAGAGACCGGCGACGAGCTGGCCGTCGAAGGGCCATACATCATGTCGCCCAAGGACTTGAAGACCATTCACTTCCTGAACAAAATGCTGGATGCCGGGGTGCGTGTGCTTAAGATTGAGGGCCGTGCCCGCGGTCCAGAGTATGTGCGCACAGTGGTCAGCTGCTACAACGAGGCGCTGAACGCCATCATCGACGGTACCTACTGCGACGAGAAGATAGCCCAATGGGATGCTCGGCTGGCCCAGGTGTTCAACCGCGGATTCTGGGACGGCTACTACTTGGGGCAACGCCTGGGCGAGTGGTCGCACAAGTACGGTTCCAGCTCGACCCACGTCAAGGAGTATTGCGCCAAGGCCATCCGCTACTTCAGCAACCTGGGTGTGGCCGAGTTTGTGATGGAGAGTGGCGAGCTGCACGTGGGCGATGACATCTTCATCATCGGCCCCACCACCGGTGCCCTTCCCCTGCGTGTCGAAGAAATCCGCGTCGACCTCAAGCCCGTGGAATGCACCGTCAAGGGCGAGCATTTCAGCATCAAGACCGGGCAGAAAATCCGTCCCAGCGACCGCCTCTACCTCTGGAAGCAGAAGTAGCCAGGCAGCACAGGGAGCTGGCTGGTTGCCATTGTGCATTGTTCATGGTGGCCTTGTTGTGTTCTTTCCCATTATTATTGCAACAATTTGGCTGAATCAGAAAAATTGCCTAATTTTGCCGCCGCATAACAGAAATTAATCTTAAAACTACTTCACTATGCCTCAATTGTCACAACGCAGTGCCGTGATGCCGGCTTCGCCCATCCGCAAACTCGTTCCGTTTGCCGTCGCTGCCAAGAAAAAAGGTATCAAAGTCTATCACCTGAACATCGGCCAGCCCGATATTCAGACTCCCGAGCAGGGTCTGGACGCATTGCGCCACATCGACCGCAAGGTGCTCGAGTACTCGCCCACCCCAGGCATCCAGAGCTACCGCGACAAGTTGGTAAACTACTATGCCAAGTATAACATCAACCTCACTCCCGACAACATCTTCATCACCTGCGGCGGCAGCGAGGCCGTAATGTTTGCTTACATGGCCTGCCTCAACCCTGGCGACGAGATTATCATTCCGGAGCCGGCGTATGCCAACTACATGGGCTTCGCCTGCGAGACGGGCGTGGTGGTTCGCACCATCACCACCCACATCGAGGACGGCTTTGCTCTGCCCGAGGCCGAGGAGTTTGAGCGCCTGATCACCCCTCGCACCCGCGCCATCATGATCTGCAACCCCAACAACCCCACGGGCACGCTCTACAGCGATGAGGAGTTGCTCAAGCTGCGCGACATTGTCAAGAAGCACGACCTCTTCCTCTTTGCCGACGAGGTGTACCGCGAGTTTGCCTACAACGGCAAGCCCTACCTGAGCTGCATGTGCCTCGAGGGCATCGAGCAGAACGTGGTGATGATCGACTCTGTGTCGAAGCGCTACAGTGAGTGCGGCATCCGCATCGGCGCACTGATCACCCGCAACATGGACATCATGGCCGCCGTCAACAAGTTTGGCCAGGCCCGCCTGAGTCCCCCACTGATTGGCCAGCTGGTGGCCGAGGCTTCGCTCGACGCTCCCGAGCAATATCACAAAGACGTGTACGATGAGTACATCGCTCGCCGCAACTGTCTGGTCGAGGGCCTGAACAAGATTCCTGGCGTGTTCACTCCCATGCCCAATGGCGCATTCTACACCATGGTCAAGCTGCCCGTGCAGGACAGCGATGACTTCTGCCGCTGGTGCCTTGAGGAGTTCACCTACGAAGGCGAGACCGTGATGATGGCTCCTGCCACTGGATTCTATGCCACTCCCGGTGCCGGCAAGGACCAAGTGCGCATGGCCTATGTGCTGAAGATTGAAGACCTCAAGCGCGCTCTGGTCATTCTGGAGAAGGCTCTGGAGGCCTACAACGCCCGCTAACAGTTACCCCAAAAGCATAATGACGCAACCGCTCAAGACAGCCGTCGGGAGTGATTGCGTCATTTTTTATTGTCGACATGTGTAATTTTTCGTCCCGACCTTGCGTCTAATGGGCAAAGAGTTTTTCCGAGTTATGCAACAAGACGAACAATACTTCACTGACCTGGTCCGTCAGAACAAGAGCACCATCTATAGCGTGTGCTACATGTTCTCGAACGACAAGGACGAGGTCGAGGACCTCTTCCAGGAGTCACTCATCAACCTGTGGCAGGGACTTCCCTCGTTCGAAGGGCGCAGCCAGGTGAGCACGTGGGTGTGGCGCGTGACGCTGAACACCTGCATCTCGGCCGACCGCAAGAAGAAACGCACCGCCACCGTGCCTCTGACCATGGACATCGACCTGTTTGACGAAAGCAACCAACAGGGTGCGCAGGCACAGTTGCTGCGCCAGCGCATCCAGCGTTTGCAGCCATTTGACCGTGCAATCGTGCTGCTTTGGCTCGAGAGCATGAGTTACGATGAAATCGCCGCCATTGTGGGCATCTCGCCCAAGAATGTGGGCGTTCGCCTGTATCGCATCAAGGAGCAACTCAAACAAATGACCAATTGACCCCCGAAAAATCAACAACATGGACAACAATATCAACAACGACCTGCAACTGCAGCAGATGCGCCAGCAGATGACCGAACTCAAGCAGCAACTGGACCGACAAGAGATTGTCAACGAGCGCCTGTTGCGCCAGTCGATGACCAGCAAAATGTCGTGGATCAAGCGCTACATCTGGCTCGAGATAGCCCTGATTCCCGTGGTGTTGCTCATACTTGCGCCCATCCATGCCATGCTGGGCTTGTCGTGGTGGCTGTATGGCTTCCTGGCCTTGATGCTGGTGGTGGACGTGGCCGCCGACTGGCGCATCAACCACGTGGACCGCAACCAGTTGCTCACAGGCAACCTGGTCGAGGCCAGCCGACAGCTCACCCTGATGAAGAAACAGCGCGCCTGGGCTTTTGTGCTGGGCATCGTAGGTGTCATCGTGTGGATTGTGTGGTTCCTGATAGAGCTCAAGCATGCCCAGGGCATCCAGAACACCGACTTTCTCAATGGTTTTGCCCAAGGCGGCTTTTTGGGTGGCATCATCGGTGGTGTGCTCGGCTTGATCGCGGCCATCATCATCTTCCGGAAGATGCAGCGCACCAACGACGAGGTGATTTCACAGATTGACCAGCTCACTCGCCAGTGACCAAAGTTTTTTGTGTGCCGATAGTGGAATTTCGAGATTTTTTGTCTACTTTTGCCGCATGAAACAATATCTCGACCTCATCGACCACGTGATGCGGCACGGCACCATCAAGCACGACCGCACCGGCACGGGCACCAAGAGCATCTTCGGCTACCAGTTGCGCTGCGACCTGCGCGACGGATTCCCCCTGTTGACCACCAAGAAGGTTCACCTCAAGAGCATCATCTACGAGCTGCTGTGGTTTTTGCGTGGCGACACCAATGTGCGCTGGCTGCAGGAGCACGGTGTGCGCATCTGGAACGAGTGGGCCGACGCCGATGGCGAGCTTGGCCCTGTGTATGGCCACCAGTGGCGGTCATGGCCCGACTACAACGGTGGCACCATCGACCAGATAGCCCAGGTGGTGGAGCAGATTCGCCACAATCCCGACTCGCGCCGCCTGTTGGTGAGCGCATGGAACGTTGCCGAGGTGGCCGACATGGCTCTGCCGCCGTGCCACACAATGTTTCAGTTCTATGTGGCCGATGGCCGTTTGAGCCTACAGCTGTATCAGCGCAGCGCCGACCTGTTTCTGGGTGTCCCGTTCAACATCGCTTCCTATTCGTTGCTGCTGATGATGGTGGCCCATGTCACTGGGCTTGAACCCGGCGAGTTTATTCATAGCTTCGGTGATGCGCACATCTACACCAACCACTTCGAGCAGGTGCGCGAACAACTGAGCCGCACGCCACGCCCATTGCCACGCATGGTACTGAACCCTGCGGTAACCGATATCTTTGCCTATCGTTACGAAGATTTCACGCTCGAAGGCTACGACCCCTGGCCCACCATCAAGGGTGTGGTGAGCGTGTGAAGCCGAAAAAAAGTGAAAAAAGTGGAAATCATGGTTGACTAATCAAAATTTAGTTGTACTTTTGCGCTTTGTTATCAAAATCAGGCACTAACGAACATAAAAAATATCATTAACAAACAAAAACTAGACAGATTATGCCAAGAAGTTTATCAGGAAGAAGTTTCTTGAAGTTACTGGACTTCACCACCGAGGAGATTCAATATCTGCTCGAGCTCGCTAAGGATTTCAAGCGCATGAAGCGCGCCGGCACCGTCCACAAGTACCTCACCGGCAAGAACATTGTGCTGCTGTTCGAGAAGACCTCGACCCGCACACGTTGCTCGTTTGAGGTAGCAGGCAACGACCTGGGCATGGGTGTTACTTACCTGGATCCCGGATCGTCGCAGATGGGCAAGAAGGAGTCGCTCGAGGACACCGCCAAGGTGCTGGGCCGCATGTTCGACGGCATTGAGTACCGCGGCTTCGACCAGCAGATTGTTGAGAACCTGGCCAAGTATGCCGGTGTGCCCGTGTGGAACGGTCTGACCACCGAATTCCACCCCACCCAGATGCTTGCCGATGTGCTCACCATCGAAGAGAACTTCGGCCGCTACAAGGGCCTGAAGATGGTCTTCATGGGCGACGCCCGCAACAACGTTGCCAACTCGCTGATGGTTGTTTCGGCCAAGCTCGGCATCAACTTTGTGGCTTGCGGCCCGAAGGAGAACATGCCCGATGAGAAGCTGGTGGCTACCTGCCGCGAGATTGCCAAGGAGCATGGCTGCACCATTACCCTGACCGACAATGTGAAGGAAGGCACCAAGAACGCCGACGTCATCTACACCGACATCTGGGTGTCGATGGGCGAGCCCGACGAGATTTGGGCCGAGCGCATCAAACTGTTGAGCCCCTATCAGGTGAACGACGCCGTCATGGCCAACGCTAATCCCGAAGCCATCTTCTTGCACTGCCTGCCCTCGTTCCATGACCTGGAGACAACCATCGGCAAGGACATCCACAAGAAGTTCGGTCTGCCCGAGATGGAAGTCACCGACAAGGTGTTCCGTGGTCCCCAAAGCCGAGTGTTTGACGAGGCTGAGAACCGCATGCACACCATCAAGGCTGTGATGTACGCTACGCTGAAGTAAAAAACGCTATAAACTAGTGGGTTCGCTCATCCATTGCCGATTGACGAACCCACTTTTTAATTTTCCTTATTTCTAGACTATTATGAGCAAACGTCTCGTCATTGCATTAGGCGGCAATGCCCTGGGCAAGTCGCCTGAGGAGCAGTTGTCGCTCGTTCAAGGCACAGCGTCGACCATCGTTGACCTGGTCGAGCAAGGATATGATGTGGTTATCGGCCACGGCAACGGGCCGCAGGTGGGCATGGTCAACCTGGCCTTTGAATTCTCGGCCAACAACCAAAGCGGCACACCCGCCATGCCCTTCCCCGAGTGTGGCGCCATGACACAAGGCTACATCGGCTATCATCTGCAGCAGGCCGTTGAGCGTGAGCTGGCACATCGCAAGATTAACAAACCCGTAGCCTCGGTGGTTACCCAAGTGGTTGTCGACAAGAAAGACCCGGCATTCAAGCACCCCACCAAACCTGTGGGCATGTTCTACAGCAAGGAGAAAGCCGATGAAATGGCAGCCCAGACGGGCTACACCTTTGTCGAGGACGCCGGCCGCGGCTATCGCCGCGTCGTGCCTTCGCCCCTGCCCATCAAGATTGTTGAGCTGCCTGTGGTTGAGCAGCTGGTCAAGAGCCACTGCGTGGTCATCACAGTGGGTGGCGGCGGCATCCCCGTGATTGAGCGCAAGCCAGGCGACTACCAGGGAGTGGCGGCCGTCATCGACAAGGACCGCGCCAGCGCGCTACTGGCACTGGAGCTGAAGGCCGACATGCTGGTCATCCTCACCGCCGTAGAGCAAGTGGCCATCAACTACAACAAGCCCGACCAGCAAGACCTGTCGAGCATGACCGTGGGCGAGGCCCGCGAATACATCCACCAGGGGCAGTTCGCCCCCGGCTCGATGCTTCCCAAGGTCGAGTCGTGCATCAGCTTTGTTGAGCACACTGCGGGCGGCACCGCGCTGATTACCTCGCTCGACAAGGCTCGTCAAGCCCTCGAAGGCATGACCGGCACACTCATCACCAAGTAGCTTGCAAGCAAGGGTAGCGTGTAACGAGCTCAAAAAAAATTAATTATATGGATTTCTTGACCGAACATCATTTGCTAGGGCTCGTTATTGGAGTCGCTACCTTTTTGGTTATCGGGATGTTTCATCCCATCGTCATCAAGGCCGAGTACCACCTGGGCACACGCTGCTGGTGGATGTTTGCCTTGGGCGGCGTGTTGCTCGTTGTAGCCAGTGTGCAGGTAAGCAACGTGCTGTGTTCCTCCATTCTTGGTGTGACGGCATTCTCTTGCTTCTGGAGCATCCTCGAGGTGTTCCAGCAGCAAGAGCGTGTACACAAGGGCTGGTTTCCGCGCAACCCCAAGCGCCGCTACTACTGGGACGAAGAGAGTTAACAGTTTATAGTTGGGAGTTAGTGGGTTATGCGGATACTGCTGACCATAGACTCATTTAAGGGCTGCTTGAGTTCGGCCGATGCCGAGCAGGCGGTCAGCCAGGGCATCAAGCAATCGCTGCCTGATGCGCAAATGCTCTCTATGCCCGTGAGCGACGGCGGTGAAGGCATGCTCGATGCCTTTGCTGCAGCTATGCAAGCCACCATTGTCACAAGCGATGCCCATGACCCGTTCATGCGTCCCATCACCGCCCGCTATGGCCTTGCTCCCGACGGCACTGCCATCATTGAGATGGCACAAGCCAGCGGACTGGCGCTGCTGCAGCCTGACGAACGCAACCCACTTACAGCCACCAGCTTCGGCACCGGCGAGCTCATTGCCGATGCCATAAGCCGAGGCTGCAAGCGGATGATAGTCGGGCTGGGCGGCAGTGCCACGGTCGATGGTGGGCGCGGGATGCTCCAGGCACTGGGTGCCGCCATGGGCGATGATGTTGTCGACTTGTCACAGTCGCTGTTGGCCGACTGCCATGTCCCGGTCACAGTCGCCTGTGATGTGCGCAACCCACTGCTCGGTCCAGACGGTGCCGCCACAGTCTTCGGGCCGCAGAAGGGAGCGACACCAGCCATGATCGACGAACTGGAACGCCAAATGGAGCGTTGGGCCGACCTTACAGCCCATACCGTGAGGCACGATTATCGCAACATGGCTGGTGCAGGTGCCGCTGGAGGCCTCGGTTTCGCCCTGTTGGCCTACATGAAAGCCACAATGCACTCGGGCATCGACCTGCTGATGGACTTGCTAGACTTCGACCGCTTGCTCACCGGCTGCGACCTAGTCATTACCGGCGAGGGCAGTGCCGACCGCCAGACCCTGATGGGCAAACTGCCCGGTGGCATCTTGCGCCGCGCCCAGGCTCACGGCATCCCCACCCTGCTCATCGCCGGACGCATATCCGACCGCCAGGCCCTGCTCGATGCCGGCTTCGCCGATGTCCATTGCATCAACCCCACCGACAGTCCTCTATCAGAGTGTATGCGGCCCGACATCGCCCGCCAACGCCTGACCGACTGGGCCAGAACCTTTCTCAACCGTCACTAAACATCTCAGTTGATTTGATGATTGTGCATCGTTCATTGCCGCGTCTAATGGGTCAGGTAATAATAAACCGCGAAACACGCGAACCAATCAAAAACAATCACGCGAAACAATAAAAATCGGTTGGATAATCTTGGCTGCGCCTCAGCAATTGAAGCAAGGTTGGATAACAAAGGCTGCGCCTCAACAAACACAAGCAAGCTTGGTTTTGTATTCGGCTTGCACTTTGTTTGGTTTTGTATTCGGCTTGCACTTTGTTTCATTGCATTCGGCTTGCACAAGATTTGGATAATCTTGGCTGCGCCTCAGCAATTGAAGCAAGGTTGGATAACAAAGGCTGCGCCTCAACAAACACAAGCAAGCTTGGATAACAAAGGCTGCGCCTCAACAAACACAAGCAAGCTTGGTTTTGTATTCGGCTTGCACAAGATTTCGCGTGTTTGTATAAAATGCTCATGCTCGGCCATCAGCGAGCCAACCGCCCAAACGGCCTGGCTGGGTAGGGACGGCACTCCTGTGCCGTCCGCCTCCGGGCAGCATTCTACATTACCGTTTGTCGAGGCGGACGGCGCGGGAGCGCCGTCCCTACAACCGCCAGACCCAAATCTCGTGCCAACGAGTGCAGAGCCGAGCTCGCTCGAGCTTTGCCGAGTGCAGCCGAGATTATCTAAATCTAGGTGAAATCAGGGAGATTTTGCCCGTAAGGCGGTGCCAAGTCAAAATGATTTGTTCTCTTGACCGTGGCGATGACTGTGGCATGAGACAACAAGGGCGGCACCCGGCTGAACGCGGGTGCCGCCCTTGACCTACACGCTTATGAAAAAATTATTACACCTTGCCGGGGACAAATACATAGAGGTCACCATACCACCTTAATGGCCTGCATAGTTCCATCACTGTACCTGAGCACGTGGATATACACCTGTCCTTTTGCCAACTGTGACTTCGGTGTTTTCATACCATCAAGAGCGAACCATTGTTCCGACACAACATCCTTGCCATTTACATTGGCATCGCTAATGCTTGAAGAGCCATCAACGACATTCAACGTAATTGTCTTTTTTGCTTCACCGCAGGTAGCAGTCAAGTTGACCTCCCCACTAAATGGCGCCTCAATACTCCCGTCATTGCCGGTGATCACAATCTTCTCAACATCGACACTCCACTCAACTCCCTCGGGCAAGCCAACATTGAAGGGACGAGAGACTCGCTCTCGGGTGTCACCATCGGCTAGCACCACTTGGGCGGCAGCCACCTTAACATCATCAATCATGGCCAGCGTTGTTGGCATGGGCAACGAATACTCATCATAGTTTTCCCATGAGTCGGCATCATTAGATGCGCTCAACATCTGGTCATTCGGAGTATGCATGCCCAGCGCACACAATTCTGCCAACGAAACAGGAGTTCCCAACGAGTCGTTTTCTACATAGCCGAAATCTGTAACATAGCGGCAGTTAGTGACGCTATTGGACGCGCCCCAATAGGTTGAATCTGAATTGCCAACAATGTTTCCGACATGATAAGGACTATCGGAAGAAAGAACGCCGAAATTATAGCAATCTTTCAATACTGTTTGGTGGTGAGTCCAATTTAAGGGAGTACCTACTATGCCCCCAACTGCCACACTGTCGCCGCCTGAGACATTGCCAGAATTCACACAATTCTCAAAGTAATCGGCACCGCTACCGGCGATACCCCCTGCGCCCAGGTTATCGCTCAGCGACTGAATGTCACCCAGATTCACGCAATTTTTGAGGTCCATGCCAATTCCGAATCCCATTATACCTCCAGCATACCCCTCTTCGCTGACTATATTACCCGTATTCAGGAGATTATGGAATGTCCTGCTGCGTGATGTTGTTTGCAATGGGAAATATGCCACAATACCACCAGCGTCCAACAGGGCTTTAACATTGCCATAATTTGCACAATCATTGCACAGATAGGTGTTATGATCATAACCATCTACCGCCACAATGCCCGCGGCAGTATTGTTCAATGACTGGATTTCACCATAGTTACTGCAATGCGACATGCCAGACTCGGTGCCCGCATAACTACCTGTAGCAAAAGTCAAACATGCAGCAATGCCGGCAGCATGTGAATTTGCGACGACTTGACCATAATTGCTGCTGCCCTCAATGAGACATGTTAAATAACCTGCAATCCCTCCAGCGGATTCTTTTAGATTGATAACTTTTCCATAATTATTGCAGTTTGCAATTCTCCCGGAATATGCACTCCCGACAATTCCCCCCATATAACCAATATTCAAATTTGGCTCATCCGACCGGATGATATCGGCATAATTATTGCAGTTATCAATGGTTCCTCCAGTAAGATATTGCGCAAAAGATCCCATACTTACCAAAAAATCAGTACTACCCACATTATATACATTTGACGCGATTTTGCAATCCGATGCAATGTTCAGGTTCTTGAGCACCCCATTAGGCCCAATGCTGTAGAAAAATCCTTTGCCTTCAGGTGACCTTCTGACACCACCCGCCGGCCAGTTGTGGATGAAATGGTCACCGCCATCAAATATTCCTGCAAAAGCATTACCCCTATAGGTTATGACAGTAGTGTCATTTTCCATGTCTATATCGTTTGTCATCAAGAAATGGACACCCTCAAGTTTTGGTCCGTTCTTGTGGATTACTTCATATAGAACAACGATATCCTGCTTGCAGCTGATTAAATATGGGCTCAGCTCAGTTCCATCGCCTACTAAAGGGATTTCAGCCTCTTTGAACGAAGTGGCCAGATAATGCCATCTCGCATCATTACACGATATTACAAGGGTGTCTGTGCCCAGTCCTTTACCAGTAAAGTCAAGTGTTTCTCCATTGATTTGGAAATATTTCCCGACACTGCCCACCGTTCCATTATTGAGTATGCCCACCTCAGTCACATTCGGGTCTCGGTTGATTGCAACAGGCTCGGTCAAAGCACCAAACGTCTCATCATCAATAGCAAATAATGCAGTGGATGCGGCTAGAGCGTAGGCATTGTTCTCAAACCTTCTCAAAATAGGGTAGAATCCTTCACGGAAAATCCATTGCTCGGAGCCGAATCCTCGAGGCCCTGAACTACGGGTCAGTTTCTTTGTCGAGTATCCCCTATTTGTCATCTGAGACATCTGAAGAGAGACTTGGCTATCGTAATAGACGTTGCTCTGCTCAGCAAGCACAAGCGTCAGCGAGTCTTTGCCGTCATTGGGATCGGTGCCTCCAACATACATCAGGGAAACGACATCCGGTTGAACCAATCGACTGCCAACAGCATAGCAATTGGTCAACGAAGGGACAAAATATATGTTCGTCCTACCGGCGTAAGGTGAAAACGCAACACCCGCCAATCCGCCAATTGCGTATGCATTGCTCAAACTTCCGGCAATTACCGGGCAAAACGATGCGCTGATATAACTCCGTCCAAGATTTGTGTTGAACCCATTAACATTATACCTAAAGTTATCGTCTATAATGGCAAAACAGTTGTCAACATGGGCGAACGGGGCAATAACGCCTGTAAATCCACCCACTGTTGCCTGAGCGCCTGTCAATATCTGTTGTGTATAGGAACCCAGTTCGCCATTGATGACATTACCCACAAAATAACAATTATCGACAGTGGTGTAAGCATCAACATATCCTATCGCACCGCCACCATAACTGTCTATATTACCTAATTCGTTTTGCGGCGAAGAGACTGACACCGTCACATTCTCGGCATAACAATCAGAGACCGCGGCGTGTACCCAGCCAGTTATGCCACCAGCCAGCGAGCCTCGGCAGACCACCCTTGAATCGGTGATTGATGAGTTGGTCAGATGCGAGGTCAAGCCGAGAATTCCACCCACATATTGAACTGTTAACAACATGTCATCACCGATTGACTCCACCAAAGAGTTGGTGACATGTATGTTATCAACAAATTTCGAGACAGATCCGCCTGCCAATATGCCGGTATACGAGCCTTGCGAACGCACTGTAGCACAATCAAGCGATAGATTATACACTCGCGCCACCTCATCCAAGGCACCAAACATGCCGGTATATGACTCGAGGCCCATTCTGATATCCATGTTCTTGATGGTGTGATTGTTTCCATCAAAGTTGCCACTGAACCTATAGTAATAGCCGCGGCCTATTGGAGTAAATGAATGTCCTGCCAAGTCAATGTCGTTTTCTAACCTGAACCAAGTCCCGGCAAACTTGTGCAGGATGTTGCTAGAGTCCACATAATCTCCTTTTTCGATGGTGTTTGTTCGCTCAGACAGAAGCAACAAGTCATCAGGAGTCTTTATCCTATAGGGATTCTGTTCGCTTCCGTCACCCTCCCATTCGGTCTTTATTGGTTCGGGCATGGTGATTGCCAGTTCGGTTTCCAGTTCGGTGGAAATGTTGAAGGATATATAGTGTCGCGCATCTGCCGAGAGCTCAATCCAATCGGTGAAGGCAATCGTCCCGTTTTGCTCGACAGGCTCACTGACCAAATCGAAATCAAAGCCATCAATATCTATAGATGATTCGTTGATTGCAAAGGATGTGGCCTTAGCCGCAAAATACTGAATTTTCTTATCATACCAATATCCAAAAGCGCATGCCGTTTGCTGCTCATAGAGGTGTGCCGTTCTGTCACGGTGCAGTTCCATGATCACATTCTGGCCATGATTGCCAAAGTTGAGAACCTCCAAGTTCTCGAGGCCACGCTGACTGACCACTACATGATAAGTGGTGTCCTTATATTCTACCGTGCCCCCTGTGGGGTAAGCAAGGCGCGTTGAAATTTTTCCGTTGGCTCGCTGCAACAGACACTCGGCAATGCAATTGAATATGCCTGACCCGTCCTTATAAAAGATTCCCCACCTGCCGTCAATGCTCATATTGCCATCATCACGCATTGTGCCGGTCACAACAATTGTTGTGTCAGAGACATAATAGGGTACTTTGCTATCATCTAACTTTGCGCCACTGATAATCACCTCATTGCCTGTTGATTTCTCCAGTCCGATTACCTGTGTTGGAATTGTGAACCGATTGGAACTCCAGTCCACATCTGCCACCACACTCCAACCCACATCGTAGAAGTTGTTGATCCGCATTTGGTTTGTCTGGCTGTCGTATTCAACATCCACACTATTACCTCCATCCTCACCGAGGTTAACCTCCCAAAATGTCCGTGAAAACGTCTTATAATTCATCACATACCCGCCATCGATTGGACGAGGGCTATGCACTGGATTCTGCATCTTACCCGTCTCGGCATTTTCAGCCGAAACATCATCTTTGGCGCCGGCCTGTGGTCGCGTCACAGTAGCATGGAGCGAAGGAGCAATCTTGGCAATGCTATCCCGCTCCTGTTCGGTGGACGCACGGTAAACCAAGCCCTTGGCGCTGTGCTCCGAATAACTCACCGCACCGCCATTGCCTGCAATCTTTGCCACTTTTGTTGCCGGCTCCAGTGCTTTGCCCTTCTCAACCGATGAGAACAAATCGGTTTGGCACCAGGCTGAGGCACAAGTTGCCGTAAACGCAACAAAGAGAAAAACTTGTCTTAATAAATTTTTCATCGTCGGTAATATTAGTCCTTATTTACTTTATTCAAACAAACATAGCAGGTATGGAGTGACAGACACAATATCTCATTCCATCACTATATCCATCACTCCAAACCACGCAAGCAGTTGCTACTCCTTGCCCAGCATGATATTGATGACGAGGTTAACGTCACCGACATCCACTATGCCGTCCCCGTTGACGTCGCCACGCACGGGTTCAACGCTGGGCAGTGGGGACTGGTAGGTTAATTTTACATTCTGATATGCGCGGGTGGGCGTTTCCATTCCCTTATCTGCATATTGACAAATCACCATCCAACTCAAACCTCTAGCGAATTTTATTTGACCATTATCGCTATCGATTAATCCATCATCTAGGTCTTGTGTAGCACGATATCTCCACAAATCATAATCAAAATAGTTGGCACCTCCGATTGCATCAAACTTACAACTGTTATCATAGGATGTCAACAGTTCGTCACTGACTTTTTGACGCGGAATGCTCAGCATAGAAGTTGACTTAAATCCAGCCTTTACGGTAATGCCTTCCATATAGAAGTTCTTGATTGTCACACTATCGGTGCCGGGAATGCCACGAATCTCTACAGCATCAATGCTGCCTGCGGCACCCATCTCATCCCAGCCATCTCCGTCCAATGCGCCATCCCATGTCATCGTATAGACACCCTCAATTCCGGCAATAATCTCTTGGATTTCGGGGGTCTGAGCCCAAGTTGTTGCCGCGAACAGGAAGGTTGCGACAAACAACATCACACCAGTCAATAGTCGTTTTGCATTCATAATGATAAGAATTTAAAAAGTTAAACAATTATAGTTATTTGGTTATATTCTGATTTCGTTCTAGGCACCGCATATACATTATTAATAATGTGTGCAGGCAACAGTTTGCCGCTATCTCCAAGGAGGCGAATGGGGTGCCTCCGGGCGAGGCTCGACCCTCACGGTAGTGCAAAGGTATGGCTGTCGCTTGGAGTGAGCAAGCAATATGTCTTTACGCACTATGATATAGACGGTGAAGTTATCTTTAAGTTTTTTCGGGTGCGCTGTGTGTCAGCGTGTTATCGCTCAGCAATCGGTCAAGAGGGTGCTAGGCAAAAATGGGCGATTTAAGGGTTGTTCAAGGAAAATTTGCTACCTTTGCAGTGTTAAAAACCGAAACGTATGAGACAGACCGAATATGTGATTATTGTCCTGCTGGCCGCTGTTGTCATGGCTGCGGGGTGCGACCGTGGGCACAATGCCGAGGTTGCGGCACTGCTTGAGCAAGGACACGAACTGGTGAAGAAGCTGGAATCACGCGAGGCACATCATCTGCTGGAGCGCATCGACTCGTTGCGGGACGAGCGCCACGTCGCCGACACCCTGGCGGCCGACGTGTGTGCCGACGTGACCCTTCACCTGCGCATGGCCAAACGCTACAAGGAACTGAACGCATGGGTCAATGACGCCAACGAACATCTGGAGCGCATCGCCACTCACGAGCGCCCCATGCAGGAGCGCATCATGCGCATGAACCTGATTGCAACCGAAGCCTACTTTGACTTGAAACTGTATGACCGATTCATGCAGATGCTCATCAAGCTGGAAGTAACAGCCAAACGATATCAATTGAATGACCAACTGCAGCAGATACATATCGACATGGCATCAGTTTGCAATGAGAAAGGGCAGTATGACAAGGCATTGACCATCCTGCAAGGAGTTGTCGAGCACAAAGATGATCTGGGCAATATTGAAGACCTGGTCATCGCCTACAACAATATTGCCTGGGCCTGGCGCGGCAAGGGCAACTTTGACAAGGCGGTGGAGAATGCTATGCTGGCACTGCACAACGTGCCGGCAGGAAACACCCTGATGGAGATGCGCACCCGCTCGAACATTGGCACCTACTATAATCGCATGCACGAGTACTCACTAGCCCAGAAGCAGCTGGAAATGGCCGTTGACTATTACGATAAGCACAATGTTGTCGACGAATTGTGTGGCACGTTGCCTAAACTGGCCATCTCGCAGTGGAAGCAAGGCCAAATCGCTGATGCCAAAGCAACATTTGAGCGTGTGATGAGCATCAGGGACATGGGGCCTCTCATGGCCAAAACGGCAATTCTGAACAACTATGCCGCATTTTGCGACTCAATGGGCGACTACCGGCTGGAAATCAACCTGCTACAACAGTTGCGGGGAGTGAATGACAGTATTCTGCTGGGCAACAGCAACGACGCATTGACGCAACTCTACAGTGATGAATTGGCGCGCGGCGACAAGAATCTGACCGACTATCAACGTAGCCGCAAGCAATTGTGGTGGAGCGTGTCGCTGCTCCTGCTGGCCATGACGGGCATCGTGTGGGGGATGCAGCGGCGCTATGAGCGGCTGGAGCGCCAGAAGCGTGAGGTGGAGTCGTTGTGCGACGAGCGGCAAGAACATCTGCTGGTGGCGGCGGTCGACGAGATGAAGTTCACCGCCACCGCGCAGTCGCTGGCCAAGCAACTGCAAGACTTGCAGAAGACCGTCGCCCAAGAGCCAGCAAAGACCGCCCTGCAAGAACTGCGCAAAATCACTTCTCAGGTGATGCGTCTGGAGAGCGAGCGCAACAACGAACTCACCACGCTTGCCAACGCCGACTTCTTCAAGCGACTGCTGGAGCAATGGCCCGACTTGACCAACAACGACCTGCGCATCTGTGCCCTGTTGCGCCGCGGCATGACCAGCAAGGAGATTGCCGCGGTCATGTGCCGTGAGTCGCAGACCATCGACATCACCCGCACGCGCATCCGCCGCAAGTGTGGTCTTCAGCCCGACGAGGACTTGAACACGTTCATGATGAAAGTGTGACAGGGCGGTCGAGGCAAACGCCATGATGTGGCAACTGCTCACCGATTGTCCGAACTGATTGTGAGGCGCAGCCCATTGGTCCCCTTTGGGAAAGGGAGGGGAGACTCGCCGGGACCAATCGCTGAATAGATACTCAGCATTGTAATTGTTCAGCGATTACGTCGGAGAAGCAAAAATGCTTCGAAGAAGCTATTTGTTCGAAATCTTGTGCAAACGAGCGCAGAACCGAGCTTGCTCGAGTTCTGCCGAGTGCAGCCAAGATTATCTAAAGACCATGCAACCCCGAAGGGCTCGGGGAGATAACAAAGCGTGT
>JAFUVK010000186.1 GCA_017477555.1 Muribaculaceae bacterium | reverse complement strand
ACCATCGAGTTTGACTCGGGCTCGCTCAACGTCGAGTATGCCGCCGACGGCACCACCAACATGGTGTTCCGCGGCAAGCTGCACGACTATGGCGAGGGCTACGAGTCGCTGCCCAAGAACATCAAGGTGACCTTCAAGGGCGACGTGGCCTACGACAACCAGGATCCCAACTCCTACCAGACACTGACCAAGGACGTGACCATGGTGCCCACCGGCCTGTCGGGCGGCTACAGCAACGTCGCCGGCATGTATGGCAGCTACACACTCACCTACTACAACGTCGAGCTTGACGCCGACGGCTTCATTGTCGGTCAGGGCGAACTGTTGAACTTTGAGCTGCTCACCCCCGAGGGCGAGACCATGGACGCTGCCGCACAGCTGCCGGGCGACTACACGGTCACCGACGCCATGAATGGTCCCTGGGCACCGGGCAACTACCTCAACGGCATGCTCTATCCGGGCTACGGTTTCCCGATGGGCACCTACTATGCCGTCTATGGCGAGGGCGGCTCTGAAACACGCCTCAAGGGCTTTGTCACCGACGGCACCGTGCACGTCGATGTCGACGGCGACAACGTGCGCATGCAGGCCAACCTCATCGCCGAGGGCGGCCACACGATCACGATGGACTACACCGCACCGGTGAGCAGCATCATCGAGCGCAGCTACATGAAGGCCAAGGTGGGTACGCCGCGCGACATCAAGGGCATCATGCAGCCCGTGAAGCGCAATAACATCCGCAACAATAACGTCCTGCGCTTAATTAAGAAATAAAGATAGCTACAACATTATTTATACTTTTTGCAAATATTTTCTAGAGAATTCTCGTAATTAGCTATGGGGATGGAGCAGTGATGCTACATCCCCATTTTTTGTCACCAACGCATAGTCCCTTGACTACACAGAGCAATCAATGATCAAGCTAAAAGCCTACCACTTGCCATACTGCCGGTGAGTCATTAAGAAACTTGAATAGATAAAAAATGATACTAAAGCTATTTTTTCATTTATATTAGATAAAATTTGATAAAATGCTCACACTCGGTCATCAGCAAGCAAGCTTGCATGGCTCTCGCTTAATCGCATTTTTGGCTGCGCCTCAAAAAAAAATGTAAAACGACTGTTTTTCATTTTGTTTTGCGCTCAATTTGCACATTTTTTTTGTAACTTTGTGGTCTAGAATAGATATTAACAGCTAATTAGTTCAAAACAAAAGCAATCAAAATGGTAAGTTTCAAAGAGTTAGGCCTAGTCAACACCCGTGAGATGTTTGCCAAGGCAATCAATGGTGGTTATGCCATCCCGGCGTTTAATTTCAACAACATGGAGCAGCTGCAGGCCATCATCAAGGCCTCTGCCGAGACCAAGTCACCCGTCATCCTGCAGGTATCGAGCGGTGCCCGCAAGTATGCCAACCAGACTCTGCTGCGCTACATGGCTCAGGGAGCTGTGGAGTATGCCAAGGAGCTGGGTTGGGAGCATCCTCAGATTGCCCTCCACCTGGACCACGGCAACTCGTTTGAACTGTGCAAGTCGTGCTGCGACTTCGGCTTCTCGTCGGTGATGATCGACGGTTCGGCGCTGCCCTACGAGGAGAATATCGCGCTGACACGCCAAGTGGTGGAGTACGCTCACCAGTTTGACGTGACCGTAGAGGCCGAGCTGGGTGTGCTGGCCGGTGTCGAGGATGAGGTGCAGGCCGAGGAATCGCACTACACCAAGCCCGAGGAAGTGATTGACTTCGCTACCCGCACAGGTTGCGACTCGCTGGCTATCTCGATTGGCACGAGCCATGGTGCCTACAAGTTCACTCCCGAGCAGTGCACTGTCGACCCCGAGACCGGTCGTCTGGTGCCGCCGCCACTGGCATTCGACGTGCTCGACGCCATCATGGAGAAGCTGCCCGGCTTCCCCATCGTGCTGCACGGCTCATCGAGCGTTCCCCAGGAGTATGTCGACATCATCAACAAGTATGGCGGCAAGATGCCCAACGCCGTGGGTATTCCCGAGGATCAGCTGCGCAAGGCAGCCAAGAGTGCTGTGTGCAAGATCAACATCGACAGCGACTCGCGTCTGGCCTTCACAGCCGCAGTGCGTCAGGTACTGGCCGAGAAGCCCGGAGAGTTTGACCCGCGCAAGTATTGCGGTCCGGCTCGCGACGAGATGGAGAAGCTGTATATGCACAAGATCATCAACGTGCTGGGCAGCGACGGCAAGGCTCTCTAATTCCTACTGTCCCACAAAAACACCAAGGGTGGCATTCCAATCGTGGATGCCACCCTTGTTTCATTGTCAAACGCTGTCCTCCTCACAGGGAGTCTCGCCCTCGGCAGGGCGTTTCTTCTTGGGCAGACGTCTGGCTTTGCGCAGCGCTTCGGTGATGATCCACTGCAGCTGCCCATTGGTCGAGCGGAACTCGTCGGCCGCCCATTTCTCAATGGCATCCATTGTGTCGCTGTCAATGCGCAGGATGAAATTCTTAGTTGCTTTCTTTGCCATAGTCTGCTGGTGTAAGATTACTGATTGAGCGTGCCGGTGTTGACCACTGGCTGTGCCGACTCGTCGGCGCACAGCACGACGAGCAGGTTGCTCACCATCGAAGCCTTCTTGTCCTCATCCAGTTCGACAATGCCATCGCTCGACAATTTGTCCAAGGCCATCTTAACCATGCTCACTGCTCCCTCGACAATCTTCTCGCGGGCGGTGATGATGGCGCTGGCCTGCTGGCGCCGCAGCATCACAGCGGCAATCTCGGGAGCATAGGCCAGATAGTTGATGCGCGCCTCGACAATCTCGATGCCGGCCATGGACAGACGCTCGTTGAGCTTGGCTTCGAGTTGCTCATTGATCTCGTCACCTCCCGAGCGCAACGTCAGTTCATGCGTGTTCTCGTCGTTGTCGTCGTAGGCATACTGTCCAGCCACCTGACGCAAGGCAGCATAGCTCTGCACGCTCACAAAGTCTTCCAAAGCGTGCATCAGCCCCTTGGTGCTGCTGCCGATGTTGCCTTCGGTCGAGGCCATCGTCTGCGAGTCGACCTCAAACATGGCCTTGTACGTGTCCTTGAGCTTCCACACCAGCACCAGGCCAATCATCACCGGGTTACCCACCTTGTCGTTGACCTTGATGGGCTCGGCATCGAGGTTGCGAGCACGCAGCGACAGTTTCTTTGTGCCATAGAACGGGTTAATCCAGTAGAATCCCGTGCGGGTGAACGTACCGCTGTACTTGCCGAACCAAGTGGTCACACGCGCTGTGTTAGGCTCAAGCATCAAGAATCCTCCCCACGTGATCAGGCTACACAGGGCCAGGATGACGCCCAGGACAGCCAGGCATCCAGCCAGCCATCCACCGTCCTCGATGACGATGCTCTCATAGATGCACCACACAGCCACAATGGGCATCACTATGCTCACAAACACCATGACAAATCCGTTGAGGACTGTTCCCTTGAAATCAAATTCTTTCGTTTCCATAATCGTAATCGTTAGTGGTGATAATTTATTTTAAAGTGATATCATTTTGATGTCACAAAGATATAAACAATTTTCGTACCAAGCAAGAGAATTCCGCGTTTTTCACAATATTTAACAATACTACCTTCCGATGTAATTGTTCAGCGATTCAGAAAATCTCCTCACTTCCCCTCCCCTTTCATAAAGGGGACCAATGGTGCAAGCCGAATACAATGCCGAGCTAGCTCGAACATTGTTGAGGTGCAGCCCATTGACGCTGGAAGAGCGGTTGGGGGTGGGGTTTGGACAATCTTGGCTGCACTCTGCAAGCATGACTGCGCTCATTTGCTCATTTGAACAAGATTTTACCCATCAGGCCGAACAGGGTGGAACCGCTTTATGCGCATGGGAGGGACGCTTGGGTGTCTGCTTGTACCGGGGTTGCGCTGGCGCTTCACCCTGGCCTGTGGTCTGCCGAAACTGTGTCATAATTGTGGAACGCTCTTTTTCTGTGTTGTTCCACGGCCTGGTCATCACATCCGGGGGGAGGCACTCACGTCAGTGAACGTGTCACGTGTTTTTT
>JAFUVK010000185.1 GCA_017477555.1 Muribaculaceae bacterium | reverse complement strand
TGTTTGTTCGATAATTAATCATCAGAACTTATATATATGGACTGCGATTGATGCCTCTTAAAACATGAAGAGGTATCACAAAATAGCGCCTACAACCTCTTCACTTTTCTATCACCACTTTTTCAGTGGCTTCGGCGTGCCACGTCCCTACCTCGCTACAACCGCTCAGATGGACTGGCGGCTCAGTGCTGGGCAGCGCGCAGGCGAGCTATGAAAGGTGCCAGGGTTGTGGCCGATGGCTGGGCGGTACGAGTAGCCAGGGTAATCTGCTCACCCATGCCGCCCAGAATCTCGAACTGGAAGTCGGGGTTGCTCTCATAGTTGACGGCAGGCGGGTTCTCGCCCCTCAGCAGTCCCACGCCCTCGGCCGTCATCGCCGTGAGCCGAAGCAGCCAGGGCCGCAGGTCGTCGTAGAACAAGCGGTCGCTCTCCATTGGTGAGTTTCTCATCTCGCAGAGCGTCTTGCAGGCGACATGCACCTCACTGAGCAGATCGATGAGCAATCCTGGCGATGGTCGGCCATTGTCGACCGACTGCCAGTAGCGCACCACATAGTATTCGAGCGCATCGTTGTCGTAGTAGCGCAAGTGGGGCGCGACAGTGCGGAATGCCTTGGCGTAACGCGGACTCAACACGGCTCCAATCGAGGCTTCCCAACTGCGGTCGTTATTGAACGCTGCAGTGTTCCATGTGCAGTCGGCCACGCTAAACAGGCCGATCTTCGACAGCTCGCCCTGCTGCATGGGGTTGACCAGGACGGTGTTGGTGCCACGAAGCATGGCTGGCAAGCGGTCGGTGTTGATGATGTGTGTCTCATCGCGGAAGTTGGTGTACATGTCGGCAACAAAGAGTTTGGTCACATCGTTGTCGTTGCACAGATAGTTCCACCACCAGCTTACCTCGCGGCCCAGCCAACGCCGCACCAACGAGAGGTCAAGGTTATTGGGCACCGACCACACGTTGCGTCCGGTGATAAAGACGTTGACCTTGCCGGGTGTGGGGCGCAACGACTCGTAGAACTGCTGTCCACGGTCGAGCGACACCCAGCCATAGGCATAGAGCTGCGGCACATAGCACAGCGGTTTGACGGTGTCGGCCGGCGTCGCGCCCGAGGTGTTCCAGCGGGTGTCCACGCGCTGCTGCAGCGTGGCGAGGTTGTCGGCACACAGCCGCATCACGGCCGGGTCGCTGGGCACACCCACATCGTCGACAAACACACCGAACTGACGCACCCCCAATCCATACATGCTCTCAAACTTGGTCATGACCTGGTTGATGACCCCTGGATTGCTGGGGTCGGCAAAGGCCTGGCCGGGGTGGATGGCCCAGATGAAATTGACCTTGCAGGCATGGGCCGTGGCGTTGATGTCGCGCATCATGTCTTGCGACAGATAGCCGATGCGCCGCTGCTGGGGGGTGATGTGGGTGGGATAAGGTTTGTCCCAATAGCGCGAGTGATACTCATCGCTCTTGGCCCCATACATATAGGCGTTCATCTTATATCGTGCCATGAAGCGGAACAGGTCCTTGGTGACCTCGGCACTGTAGGGCACACCATAGTAGCCCTCGATGATGCCACGGTGCTGCACGTCGGCCCAGTCGTGGATGGTGACACAGGGCATGCCGGTGTGTCCGCCGTCCAGCATCTGCTCAAGCGAGGCCAGTCCGCAAAACACGGCATCGGTGTTCTCGCCCAGGATGACCACTTGCGCCGTGCCCGCCTTGTCGGCGGTGAGGCTGAGGATGTGGCGGTCATACTTCTTGAGGCTGAACAGCCCACGGTCAAGGCGCATTGCAGTGACTCGCCGGTCGGCCTCGCCTTGCGAGCCGTTGATGCCCAGCAGCAGGCTGCTCTCTCCGGTGGTGGGCCGTGTGGACACTGTGCTGGCCAAGCCATGATCAGAGAGCACCTGTCGGGCACGCGCAACTGTCACATCATCGATGCCCCGCTCGGCCACAATGGTGACCTGCGCCGTGAACGCCGCCTGCCCCACTCCGGCCCGCTGCTCCTGCGGAACAGGATAGATTGGATAGACTTGTGTGGCCTGAGCCATCATGGCCGCCACGGCCAGTAAGATTGCTACTAAGTACTTCAATGCTTAATTGTGAATTGAGAATTGTGAATTGAGAATTGTGAATTGAGAACTGAGAATTAAGAAGGTGCTACTCAACCCTCTACTATCACACGGAGCGGTCTTAATTCTTAATTCTTAATTATAAATTCTAAATTATTCCTTATCGCTTGCGCAGGATCTGGGTGATGCGGCCCATCTGGCTGGGGATGCGTATCTGCTGCGGACACAGCGGCAGGCAGTGGCCGCAATCGATGCACTGCGTGGCCCGCTTGTCGGCCGGCACACCGTCGAAGTAGGCCTTGACAAAGGCCTCGTGGCGCTTGTCGTAATCCGGGGCTTTTTTGGTGGGCAACGGCAGCAGTCCGCTGTGCATGGCATCGTTGTAGACCGTGAAGTTACCGGGGATGTCTACGCCGTAGGGGCACGGCATGCAGTAGGCGCAGGTGGTGCAGGGGATGACGGGGATGCCACTGATGCTGTCGGCAATCTTCTCGAGCAGGTCGTTCTCGGCCTCGGTACACTGCTCCAGCGGCGAGTAGGTCTGGCAGTTCTCCACCAGGTGCTCCATCACGTTCATGCCGCTGAGCACCGTCAGCACACCCGGTTTGCTGCCCACCCAGCGGAAGGCCCAGCGGGCAATGGTATCGTCGGGACGCAGTTCCTTAAGCTGGTCGGCATGTCCCTCGCTCATCTTGCCCAAGGCACCACCACGATACGGCTCCATGATCACCGCCTGGATGTCGTGCTTGGCCAGTTGGTTGTAGAGATACTCGGCATCGGCGTCGGCATCTTTCTCACCGCTGAGCGAGGCATGGCGCCAGTCGAGGAAGTTCATCTGGATTTGCACAAAGTCCCAGTGATACTTATCGTGATGATTGATGAGCCAGTCAAACACCTCGACATTGCCGTGATAGCTGAAGCCCAGGTGACGGATGCGTCCAGCCTTGCGCTCCTCGACCAGGAAGTCGAGCAGACCGTTGTCGATGAATCGCGGGTTGAAGTCCTTCATGCCGCTCTGCCCGATGCCGTGCAGCAGGTAGTAGTCGATGTAGTCGGTGCGTAACTGCTTGAACGAGTTGTAGTACATCTTCTTCGACTCCTCCAACGGCCAAGTCGCCTGGTTGTAGTTCGACATCTTGGTGGCAATGTAGTAGCTCTCACGCGGGTGCCGGCTCAACGCCGCGCCGGTGATGCCCTCATTGAGTCCGCGGCCATAGATGGGTGCGGTGTCGAAGTAGTTCACCCCATGGGCCAGCGCATAGTCCACCAACTGGTTGACCAGCTCCTGGTTGTCGCGCGGCAGTCGCATCATGCCGAATCCCAGCAGCGAGATTCGTTCGCCCGAGCCATTCTGCACCCGATAGGTCATCTTGCCGCCCGTGGCGGGCGCTGTAGGCTTGTTGTCTTGCGCCAGTGCAGCCATCGGGTTGAGTGCCACCATGGCTCCTCCCAGTCCCAGCGCGCGCAGGAACTCTCTTCTATTGAATTGTCTTTTTGCCATATATCTTAAGGTTTTGTTTTATAACGGACTATTATCGATGCCGCAAAGTTACGAAAAGTCGAGCGAAATGGCAAAATTTTTATTTTGCCATTTCCGAGACCAGAGTAACTTGGGCGAAGCCAACGTTACGATTAAGTGAGCGAAGAGCAAAAAAAAAATCACATTTTTTTGTTCTTCCGAACGTGAGTAACTTGGGCGTAGCCAACGTTACGATTAAGTGAGCGAAGAGCAAAAAAAAATCACATTTTTTTGTTCTTCCGAACGTGAGTAACTTGGGCGTAGCCAACGTTACAAAAAGAAGTCTAAACATACAAGCATCTTGCACTGGTTGAATAAAACAAGTGCCTGCCGTGGGTGACAGGCACTTGCATGATGGTACACGAATACGGCTATTTTCCGAGCATGAGGTTGATTACGGCGTTGACATCGGCGATGTCCACCCGGCTGTCGCCCGTGACGTCGGCGGCATTGGTCGGCACAGCTTTGCCCAGCATCACGTTGATGACAGCGTTGACATCGGCGATGTCCAGCTGACCGTCGCCCGTGACATCGCCGGTGACACCCTCACCCATGATGACGGTTACGGCGTTGCTCTCGGCCGACTGAATACTATCGCGGATGCCACGCACACGATAGACGTAGCTACCGGCGTGAGGCAGGCCGCTGATGGCCAGTTGCAGGTTGTCGCCGCCATTGAGGTCGGTGAATCCCTGCACAGGGCTCTGGTCGAGGGTGATGTAGCCCACCTCGATGTCGTCGAGCAGGGCGTAGCTGCCCTTGCGGTCGAAGCGGATGCGCACCTGCGCCACACTGTCGATGCCGAGGTTCACCACCTCACCCCTGCTCGACATGGCCATGGTGGTCACCTCGGTCCACTCGTCATCACTGCTGTCGCGGCTCTCGACCACGAGTTGGTTGGTCGCCATCTGCGAGCGTTGCCAAAAGCTGAGTTTCACAATCTGCCGCCCAGCATAGTCAAACTGGATGTAGTCGTCCTGCTTGCTCAGTTGCAGTGCTGGCTTGCTCTGGCCGAACATGATGGTGCTATACTGCGTGGAGTTGGTGTTCCAGGCCTCGGGCAGACTGTCGGCCTTGTTGTCAAAGCCGTATGACTCGGTAATGATGTCGGAATATCGGTTTTGATAGACGCTCACGCTATAGGCCTCGGCACCGTCCAGTGGCAGCCAGTGGGCAGTGAAGCCTGTGGCAGTTACGGCAGTTGCCTCGGTGGCCACGGGAGCGGTCTCGCAGAACTGAATCTCGGTGGTGGCGACCTGCGCCACTGCCGGCTCGCTCTGGTAGGAGGCAATTTTGCTCACCACCGTGATGCGATAGTTGCACTGCGGTGTCAGGCCATCGACCCGCACCACTTGCGGTTGGCTATAGGGTTTGCGATCATAGCCCTCAAGGGCAGTTGCCGTGCCGCCGGCTTCCAGCTGTTCGACGGTGACGAGATAGCTATGCGCATCGGCCACCTCACCCCAAGTGAAGGTCAACGACCGGCCCAGCACTTGCTGAACATCAATGGTTGGAGCCTGCGGCTTGTAGGCTGTGCGAGCCAGCAAGAAGCGCACCGTGGTGTCGGTCTCTTCGACATAGTCGAATGAGAAAAGGTTCTCGTGCGCCCAACTGTAGAAGTCGTAGGTGGTCACATGCTGAGTGCCCGGGAACGGATCGCCGCCATATGAGTTGGTGGTCTGCACCTTGTCGGCCTCGACGATGTCAATGCGCTGATGGTTGGGGGCGGCATTGGCCTGATTATTCTGCCAGATGTCCCAGTCCTGGTCGATGTGCCACACCAGCATGCCGTGCCCAGGCAGGGTGCGATCCCAACTCTGTTGCTGCCGGTTCTCGAAAACAAAGAACTCCTTGCCTTCGGTGCCGGGCACCACCAGTCGATAGGCACTGTTGCTGCTCATCAGTTCCGACACTGACAGCAGCCCCATGGTCTCGGGGGTGATGTCGGTATACTCCAGCCATCCCAACTCGCCGCGCTCAAAGGCCGAGAACTGAAGTGACCCCAAAAAGTTGGACGGGTTAAACATTAACGTTCAATGGAAAGAGTTCGGTATTGTACCGGGCTCTTTCCTTTTAACCTGGATTTGATTCTTTTATTGTTGTAATAGTCAATATATTCATCCAAAGCCTTCA
>JAFUVK010000184.1 GCA_017477555.1 Muribaculaceae bacterium | reverse complement strand
TTCAGGCCCTTGAACGCCATGCCGTCCACTGTCAGTATCTTGACGCCGCTTGCCGGGCAGTAGCCCAGTGTGGGACCGCCGGCTTGCTCCACCAGGCGGTAACCTTCTTTCTCGACTTCATGAAAGGGCTGTGACACACCCTGCGATGCCGTTGTGATGCTTGCCATGATCAGGATTACTTTTTGAAGGCTAGATTTCAATTTAATTTTGTTCATACAGTTCTAGGGGCTGATGGTCGGGGTCGTAGAAGAAGAGGAACCGCTTGCCTGTGTAGCCGTCGGTACGGATCTCCTCGTGCGCCACGCCCAGCGCATCCAGCTGATGCACAGCATCATCAATCGACTGGACGGCAAATGCCAGATGGCGCAAGCCGGCTGCCTCGGGATGGCTGGGACGTTGAGGCGGGGAGGGAAAGGAGAAGAGTTCAATCACATAGTGGTCGCCTAGAGCTAGGTCGGTCTTATATGATTGTGTTTCTGGACGGTAGTTCTCGGCCAAGATATTCAGGCCAAGTACGCGGGTGTAAAAATCTAGACTGCGCTGATAGTCCGAGCAGATGATGGCAATGTGATGAACGTTGTCAAGTTTGAGCATGATTGTCCGTTTTTTGACCGCAAAGTTACTATATTTTTGCTACACCTGTCATGGTTGAGCATCCGAAAAATTCCGATGGTGCGAGAAATGGTGGGTCGTTTGCCAAAAAAGCAGTACCTTTGCAGCCGCAAAAAAACTTAACCATTAACACCGATGATAACTTCAATACATATTCTGGGCGTTTTGCTCACGGTGAGTGTGCTGCTGGCTGTGAGCTGGTGGTCGGGTCGCAAAGTCAGAGACGCGAGCAGCTTCATCACGGGGGGCACATCGGGAACATGGCTCGTGGGCGGAGCCTTGCTGGGCACCATGGCTGGCGGGCAGTCGACCATCGGCACAGCGCAGTTGGCCTTCTGCTACGGCTTGTCGGCATGGTGGTTCACACTGGGTGCGGCCATCGGGTCGCTGCTGCTGGGATATGTCTATGCCGGTCCGCTGCGTCGCAGCGGCTGCTCGACGCTGCTCGAGGTCGTGCGGCGCGAGTATGGCCGCAAGGCCGAGACCGTGGGCTCGGTGCTGTGCATGGTGGGCATCTTCATCAGCATCGTCTCGCAGGTACTCTCGTCAGGTGCCATGATCAGCAGTTTTTTCGGCATGCCCATGCTGTGGGCATCGGTAGTGGGGGCGGTGCTCATCATGCTGTTCGTCCTGTTCGGCGGCATACGCAGTGCTGGTTTCAGCGGCATCATCAAGTTGGTGCTGCTCTACTTCAGTTCGTTGGCTGCCGGCTTGATTGTGTGGCACCTGGCTGGTGGGGTCTCGGGGCTTCGCGATGGGGTTGATGCAGCCTATCAGTCATCGGCGTTGTGCCAATTCAACGGTTTGACCGACATCGAGAGCATCCATCACCGCTATGGCAGTCTGGTGGCTCGTGGCGCGATGAAGGACTTGGGCGGCTGCTTGTCGCTGGTGCTAGGAGTAGTCGCCACGCAGACCTATGCCCAATGCATCTGGTCGGCGTCGACCACACCCAAAGCCCGTCGCGGGGCATTGATTTGCGCCATCTGCCTGCCCATCATCGGCGCGGCTTGCACGCTAGTGGGCATCTATATGCGCGGGCACTATGTCACCGCCGACGAGTGGGCCGCCATGCGGCAAGCCGGCGAGGCGTTGCCTGCCGGTGTCGGCGTCATCGAGAATTCGGCGCAGGCTTTTCCGGCATTCATCTTGGGACACCTGCCCGCCTGGCTGGGCGGCCTGATGCTGGGCACATTGCTCATCAACATACTGGGCTGCGGCAGCGGCCTGTCGCTGGGCGTGGCCACCATCCTGGTGCGCGACGTGTACAGCAATCTGCTGCGAGGCGCTCAGCGTGTGTCGGGGCTGCAGCAGATGCGGCTCTCCATCGCTGGCGTGCTGATTGCAGCCGTTGTGGTGGCACTGTTGTGCAACAACAGCTTTATCAACGACTTGGGCTTCCTGTCGTTGGGTTTGCGGGCCGTGTCAATCTTGTTTCCACTCAGTTTCGCACTGTGGTTTCCCGGCCGGTTTTCTCCGCGCCGCGTCCTGCTGGCCATGCCCATCGGTGTCGCTGCCATGCTTATGGCCAAGTTTCTCTCGCTCCCCGGCGATGCCGTTTACTATGCTCTGACCATCGAACTCCTTGCCATCATTCTGCCTCATAAGTCGAAATCATAAACAAGATAATATTCTTGCATGCAGTGCGTTATATAATTGAGAGAAGGTAATCATATGTCTCAATGATTCGCCTATGGACAAGAATATCGAAAATTTGGATTTGTCTTTTATTGGCAGCCGCATCGATGATAGTGAGCGGTTCTATATCGATGAACGCCTCTATTTGTCGCTGCATGCTGCAAGTTTTGGACAGCAGCACTTGCTGTTGAACCAACCCTATCGTGTGGGCGAAGAACGTCTTATTTTCGTCACAGGTGGTAAATCTCGGATAATGCTGAATCTGGAGGAGCATCAATTCGAAGCCAACGATTTGCAAGTCCTGGTGTCTGGCACTGTAATAGAAATTCTGGATTATTCCCCGGACATCAGCATGATGGCCATGTCGATGAAAGACCTCCCTGCCATTGCCCATTCTGACCACAATCTCTTGTTCAAGGCCGATGCTGAGATGAGTCAACTGGTCAGCGACTACTTTAGGCTTCTGTGGCAGGTGGTGTGTCGCCGTCCGTTGCTTTATGAGGCCGTGGCCATGCTCCAGTCGGCACTGATGCTCGAGGTCAAACGTGTGGTCAGGGCACAGGAGTTGCAACGTCAGCAGAGCCTGTCGCGCCAGCACAACGTCTTGCGCAGTTTCTTGGCTCTGGTCAACCAGTATGGACTCACCGAGCGCCACATTGAGTTCTATGCCGACAAGTTGTGTGTCACACCCAATCACTTGGGCTTTGTCATCAAGCGGCAAAGTGGACTCACCATCATGCAGTGGATCAACCGCTATGTCATCCAGCAGGCCAAACTCAAATTGCGCTACAACGACCAACCCGTATGGGAGATTGCCGAGGAGATGAATTTTGCCAACGCCTCGTTTTTCTCCAAGTTCTTCAAGAAGGAGACGGGCATGACACCTAAGCAATACCGTGAACAAGGGTAGTTTCTAGACTTTAGGCTGTTTTTTAATGAATAATGTATAATGAATAATGTGTGAGGGTATCCATTATACATTACAAAAGGTATCGGCTAAACTACATTAGAAATTTAAACTAATAAAAAGAAAATAATTAGAATAATAGAATAATCGTTGAATCAGAACATTATATCCGCCTAATAGGTGATTTATTGCTGTTGGTTTCTTGGTAATTTTGCATCGAAATTATTAACAAGATATGAGAAGCAAGAAGCGAGACTTCTTTTTTAAAACTTTTTGTTCTTATGTCTAATTAACAAGAAACTGGCTTATGAAACATCTATCCGCAATCCGTAGCGCTTACACGCGTTACACCTTATTAGTTATTTTATCTGCACTGGCCATTCAGGCTCATGCCTATGACTTCGTCGCCGATGGTGTTGGCTACACTATCACTTCGGCCGTCAACCGCACGGTCGAGGTAAGCAATGGCGAGAGTGGCTACTCTGGCAAAATCGTGATTCCCGCCACTGTGGTGAATCCTGATGCCCCTGAAGCAGGGGAGTATACTGTCGTGGGCATCGGTTTTGCTGCTTTTGCACAAAGTAGCATCACAGGAATCACCATGCCTGAGACAATCACGTACATCGCAAACTCGGCTTTTTATATGTGCAGTGGTATAACGACCATTACACTGCCAGAGAACCTGCGCACCATCGGTATCGAGTCGTTTGCCTCTTGCGCTAGTCTGAGGAAAATACACTTCCCGGCTGCTGTCGAGAGCATTGGTCGTGGCAACTTCAGCGCCACCAATCAGATGATGTACATCACTGTTGACGAGGACAATACGCACTATTGCGCCGAGAACAACGTGCTCTTCGACAAGAAAAAGACCTGTCTCATTCGTTGCGCGACTCTCAATAGCAGGGCCATTACAGTCCCCACCTCGGTCACTACCATTGAGGCTGCCGCCTTCATGTCGTGCAGCAATGTACCATCCATCACGCTGCCCAACACGGTGACCACCATCGGTGATAACGCCTTCTATGCCTGCTCGAATATTACAAGCATCAATCTGCCCGAGGGACTCATGGGTTACCTGTCCAACGGCATCATAGCCCGCTGCACAAAGTTGACCCAGGTGACCGTCCCCGGTGGTATCACTGAGATAGGCACGTTTGCTATGGAGGGCTGCACTCAACTCACCACAGTTTCGCTGCCCGAGGGGGTGACCGCGATTCGCAGCCATGCCTTTGATAATTGCTCCAACTTGAGCAATATCAATATGCCATCAGCGTTGAAGCGGATCGATAGTTTCGCCTTTTTTAACTGTTCCTCGATGACAACGTGCGATCTGCCTGATGGAATGGAACAGATAGGAGAAAGGGCCTTCGAAGGTTGCTGGCGACTCACCCAGATGAGCATACCCGAGGGCGTCACCCGGCTGGGCGACCGCTTGTTTGAGAACTGCACCTCGCTGGTGAGCGTGTCATTGCCGAGCACGCTTGCTAATTTGGGCCTGAATCCCTTCAACAACTGCACAAGTCTTGCAGAGGTCACCATTGCTCAGGGCAATCCCTATCTGTCGGTCATTGGCGGTATCCTCTATGCCGACGGCAATACCCGTCTGGTGTTCTGCCCCAAATCAAATAGCGGCGAGAATGGGGTGCTTGTCATTCCCGAAGGGGTTACCACCATCGGCGACTACGCATTGTCGCAACTCTCACAAGCCACCGAGGTCGACTTGCCCCTGTCGCTCACAACGATAGGAAATTGTGCCTTCTATGGAGGTCTGACAGGAAACAGAACGATAAAGCGCATATGCATACCAGCCGGTGTCGATACACTCATGCGAGCGTGTTTTGGACGTTGCTATGAGATAGAAGAGGTGTATAGTTACACCCCCGAACCGTTGCCCATCGACAATCACACCTTCGACCAAATGGGCTTGTTCAATCTCACGCTCTATGTACCAGAGGCAAGCCTTGAACTTTATAAGAATACCAATATGTGGAAGACATTCGGCAATTTCGGTCAGAATATCATCCCGTTGAAGCCCGGTGACATGAACAAGGACGGCATAATCGATGTGTCGGATCTCAACGTGGTCATCAATATTATGCTGGGCAAGTCGACTGATGCGATGCTAAAGCATAATGCAGACATGAATGGTGACAAGCATATAGACGTGTCGGATGTCAACAACATAATCAATGTTATGCTAGGCAAATAATTAGTTGGCACGATTGACACTAAGGAATAATTCACTTTTTTATCAACAATCAAAATTCAATGATTATGAAGAAATTCTTATCACTACTGATGATGTCGCTGCTCTGTGCAGGCGCTTGGGCAGCCGAGGTGACCTTCGGTCCCGACTTTGGTCTTAACAACTGGACAACGGTCGAACAAGGTCAGGTCTACTCATGGACCAAGGATGGGGTGACCATCACCTTTAACCGTGCCGGGCAGTCACAGGATCCCGAGACATGGAGTTTTATGGCACAGTATTTACGCATGGGTAAGAACAACCCCTACCTTGAGGTGAGTGTGCAAGGCAAGATTACTGCTGTCAACATCCGTCTTATCAACTATTACCAGTTGAGCAACATCGTTGTTAACGATGAGCCGTTCACGATACTTACCAATTCGGGCGGCGTGCAGACCGGTGAATGGCTCAGCGAGGCAGGGGTTACCAGCCTTGAAATCACTGCACGCAACATCGAGACCATTGAGACCCTAAGTTTCACTGTCGAGGATACAGCCACTGGTGTCAATAGCATCAGCACCGACAATGTGGTGAGCGAGCGCTACTACGACTTACAGGGCCGCATGGTGGATGCTTCGGCTCATGGCGTGCTCATCCGTCAGACCATCAGTGCCGATGGCAAGGTTGCCTCAAGCAAGGTAATTCGCTAAAAATCATTACTATGTATAAAGGGATGTCGCTTGCCACAAGGCGGACGGCATCCCTCTTTTTACTAGCACCAATAAAACCCAAACACAATGAAAAAATCATTACTCTTTATCGGCCTATTGCTCACCAGCCTCATGGGCTGGGCACAAGATTTCACCGCCACCACAGTTGAGGGCGTTGAGATGAAGTTCAAGGTCATCAGCGAGACCGACAAGACTTGCTGTGTCGGCACGGACCTACTGGCACTCATCGACCCCAGTCAGGAAGCCAGTGCCGACAACCTGTCGTGCATCGCCATCGACCCCTACTATGCCGGCAAGGTAACCATTCCCGGTGTGGCCAACGGATACACCGTGACCACCATCGGCGAGGGAGCGTTCCAGTTCTGCGAGTATGTTACAGAATTTGAAATCCCAACTACTATTACAAGTATCCACAAACAGGCTTTCGCTTACTGCTCGGCTGTCACTGCACTTGACATACCTGATGAGGTACAAGAGCTGGGCGATGCCTGCTTTTACTGGTGCGAGTCGGCCAAGAGCATCAAGCTGCCCGCCGGGCTTACCAGCATTCCACAAATGATGGTGACATCGTGCCATGCGTTGGAGAATATTGAACTGCCCGCCGGTATCGAGTCGATTCCCAACAGTGCTTTTGCCTACTGCACTTCTCTGGCTCATATTGACGTGCCCGAGGGAGTGACGCTGATTGATGTGAGTGGATTCCTGCACTGCGAGGCACTGCAGAGCATCACGTTGCCCACGACGCTGAAGCGCATCAACAATGGCGCGTTCACCAATTGCGAGCAGTTAGAAGCCATAGAATTGCCCGAGGGCATCGAGTATCTGGGTGACTTCATCTTCTGGAATTGCTATACGCTCACCACGTTTGCATTCCCGGCATCGCTCACCCACATTGGCACCTTCTTGCTGGCCAGCGATGCCAATATCACCTCGGTGTATAGTTATCTGCCCGAACCCATCGACCTGGGCGACTTCGGCAACACCCAGACATTCACCATGCTGCCAGGAATCACTGGTGCTTGCACACTCTATGTTCCTGCGGGAACCGTAGACCTCTACCGTGCCGCCAGTGGATGGAACGTGTTTGTCAACATCGAGGAGATGCCCCAGAGCAGCATCAACGAGATCAGGTCGGCTTCGTCGGCTGACGAGGAGCAGCACTACAATCTGCTAGGTCAGCCCATCGATGCCGGTACTCCAGGCATCCATATCGTCGCCGGCAAGAAAGTTCTGGTAAAATAACTGACCACAGCCCATCTATAGCTAATCAGTGCCAGCCGACTGCTCGGCTGGCACTGATTGCTTGTTATCTCTTGCTGATTAATTGACAAGAACTCCCAGTTGCAGATAACTCTGGTACTGGCCACCGCAATGGATGATGTGCTTGCCGATGTTGTCTTGGGAGACGTAGGCGCGAACACCGGGATGCACGTTGCCGGTGATGTTCTGACCGCTCACCATGAAGCGTAGCGTCTCGCCCGGATGGAAGAGCATACCCATGGGAGCCAGCGGCACCTCGATCTCCACGATTTCGCCCTTCGACAATTTCTCGTCGCGGTCGAAACTCTGCACGGGAATGATATGGGTACTGAGCTTCTCGTCGAGATGACGGCGACTGACGCGCAGGCGACCGTAAGCACCCGAGTACTTGGCCACGCCGCCGTGGTTCTCCAGCAAGTCGTGGGTGCGGGGCGAGGTGGCGGGGATGGTGAACTGGCGCAGCACGTTGTAGTGCTTGTCAAGTTTCTGCACGATGAGGAAGAGGTCCATATCGTCTGAGCCGTCGGCCTCCACATAGAGGTGGGCCTTGGGATAGCCAATGAAACTCGTCTCTTCCGTTATCGGCAGATAGAACGAAGCCTTGGGTGCATCGCTCTCGCAGATGTAGAAGGCGGGCGTGTCTGTAGCGGGAGCCTCGCTCTGCAACTGGCGGGTCAGGCCGTTCAGATACAGTTTCTTGTATTCCGTACCTATGGGCGGGAACTGCGTGGCGGGCTGGTCCACCTTGTTGCAGCCCTGCATGTCGTGCAGGCAGTAGCGCACTGTCGGAGTGTCCTTCCAGCCGTTGTCGATACCTTTCATATAATAGTCGAAGAATCGCAGGCGCTCTTCCACATACCTCGGCTCGTAGTAGTCCTGCCACTCCAGGTTGTCGTGGATGCGCAGCCACTTTTCCTTCGAGCCCAACTGTCGCCACGCACGGAAGGTTCCGTCGGTGTGCAGCACGTTGGAGTACGATGCCACTACGAGGATGGGAATCTCAATGTCCCACACGCGGGCAATCTTGTCTTGCCATAGTGGGTGGTTGGCAAATGGGTATTGACGGCTTTCTTCTGCCACGTCCTCGCGCATTCCAAAACCCTCGTGATTGTTCTGAATGCCCTCTGTAAAGACATAATCGGGCATTCCACCTACAAGGCACATGTCACGATAGCCGTCGGTCAGCGCCTCTGTCACCTGTGTACAAACAAGGTGTGGTGGACGCTCGGCAGCGATGAACCACTGCGAGAACGAGAGATAACTGGTGCCGCTCAGGGCCACCTTGCCGTTGCACCAAGGCTGTTGGGCTACCCATTCCACGAGGTCGTAGCCGTCTTCGCCCTCCTGTGTGCCGAGCATGGTGCTGTCGCCCTCAGAACGGCCTATGCCACGTGGGTCGGGATGAACAATGGCATAGCCCTTGTCGCACCAGAAGTCGGGGCCTGGCCCTTCGAACTTCTGTAGTCCACTCATCCGCTTCTGGTCCAGGCCGAGCAGTCCAAAGAGGTTCTTGAAACGGTCGGCATTGCCAGAGTTCTTGCCGTAGGGACTCCAGGCGATGATGGCGGGCAGCGGCTCGTTAGTGTCGGCAGGCAGATAAACGTCCGTCAGAATCTTCACCCCATCACGCAACGGCACCTGCTCATCTTTGATGAAGCGGATGTCATGTTCCAGCGGGTGGAACAGTTCATGGATGCTCGTCCCCTTCTTCAGCAGGTGCTCCCCTGCCGCCCAGTCGTAATACTCACCCTCATAGTTGCGCACATCGCGGTACTTCAGCGACGGCTTGCGAATCATCAGTTCTGTAATCTTGCTCATTGTCGTTATTTTTTTTTATCGTTTACTGATTTGTGATAGCCTTCTTTTTTTGAGGTGGGCACGAGGTAGGCAAAGCCATAGACCATCATGGAGGCCTGGGCGATAATACCGACAATAATGCTCACGATGTTAGCACCTATAGAAACAAGGTTGTTAGCAAGGAAATACCAGATGGTGAAAACTCCCAGTGGAATGTTGAGTAGGATGCTGCACACCAGACCGGGGTTGTACTTGCGCCCGAAGATGAAGAACATCACTACATGGGCCGAGGCGTTGAGCGTTGAATAGTAAGCTGTCCACAAGCCCCATTCGTCGCCGAAATGGTGCGACATCACACCCGACAGGGGCAGCAACACATACATCAGCGGGATGTTGATCCAGAACGAACCCGCCTTGGTTAACGGCTTGTCGGGAACCGTCGAGCCTAAGGGGCCGAGATTGAAAAACCTGAGGAAACCTCCCGGGCAGACATACTCCTCAAACTCGTGCGCCCAGTAGAATGGGCACTGCAGCCAAATCAGAAACAGGCCGAACCCCATCGGTGTGTCGCTCTTCACATAGAGCCAAATCAGGATGAATGTGTAAAGGGCGAGGAAGGGCGTGGCCTTCATCCAGTGCTCATAGAGCCAGTTTAATGCTTTCTTCATAATCATTTTGCACATTAACAGAATATTTCAAGTTGCAAAATAACAATGATTCTAATGATTGATCATGACAAAACAAAAGGAAATAATGTCCCGATTCAATGAAATCACGCTTAAGTTCAAAAAAAATGAGTAACTTTGTGCGTTGATTTGACTAACATTCTATGATTATGAAGGTATTATTGATTAACGGCAGTGCCCACAGCAAGGGCAACACCTTCCTGGCGCTAAGCGAGGTGGCAAAGACGCTGAATGGCGAGGGCATCGAGACCGAAATAATCCAGATTGGCACCAAGCCTGTGCGGGGCTGCATTGGGTGCAACACCTGTTGGGACAAGGGGCTGGGCAGATGCGTGTTTGACGACGACCTGTGCAACCGTGTAGTTGAGAAGCTTGCCGAGGCCGACGGACTGGTCATCGGTTCGCCCACCTATTACGGGCAGCCCAACGGCACACTCCTCTCGCTCATGCAGCGTGTGCTCTACTGTAACGCCCCGGCAGCCATGGGCAAGCCTGCCGCATCGGTGGCGGTGTGCCGCCGTGGTGGAGCGTCGGCTACCTATCAGACGATGAATCTCCCCTTTGAGATGCTCAACATGCCCATTGTCACCTCGCAGTACTGGAACATCGTCTATGGCCGTGAGCAGGGCGAGGCCGCTCTCGATGCCGAAGGCATGCAGACAATGCGCACACTGGGCATGAACATGGCCTGGCTGCTGCAGAAGATTCATCGCGACGGGAAGCCTGTGTACCCCGACTACGAGCCACACGTCTTCACCCATTTCATCCGCTAGAGCGTGACGGCGAGTGAGGTGATAGCAGTGATGGAGGCGCAGCGCAACGAGGCGCAACGACAGGTGCTGATGCGCTTCTTCAAAACTGGGTCCGGCCAATATGGCGAGGGCGATGAGTTCCTGGGGCTGAAGGTGCCACACACTCGCCAGATTGCCCGTCAATTCAGCAACTTGCCACTCGACGAAGTGCCTCAATTGCTGCACAGCCGCTGGCACGAGGTGAGGTTGTGCGGTCTGCTGATGCTTGTCGACCGCTTTGAGCGCGCCGCACAACACCGACTGGTGGATGCCCCCGAGGCCATCGCCCAACGCGACCGAGTGCTGCAGATGTATCTCGACCATGCACCATACGCCAACAACTGGGACCTGGTCGACCTGTCGGCTCCCAAGGTGCTGGGGCACTGGCTACTACTGCCTACCTGCCTAAGCGACGGAAAAGCTGGACTGCACACCGACTACAAGCTGAACGTGCTCGACCGTCTGGCCCAGAGCGACAATCTGTGGCTGCAACGCATGAGCATCGTGTGTACGTGGAAGCCCACGCAGCAAGGCGACCCAAGCTACTGCCTGCGCTACGCCGAGCATCACCTGCACCACCATCACGACCTGATGCACAAGGCCGTGGGGTGGATGCTGCGCGAGATGGGCAAGCGCGTGGACATGGACTTGCTGCGGCAGTTTCTCAATCGTCACGCCCATGAGATGCCGCGCACGACATTGCGCTATGCCATTGAGCGTATGCCGGCCCACGAGCGGCACTACTGGATGCAGATGAAGCAACCAACCGGCTTTAAGGATTGTGGATCAGGCTTTACATCGACTGAGCACTCACCTAAGTAACCATAAAAAAACAACTTGGTACGATTTATTATGATACCCCCAGCTCATCTTTTTGTCCCTTTTAGCTTTGCTCATCAGTCGTTATGCCCGCATAACTCCTTCTTCACAAAACAAAAATGAACTAAAAATCTGAGCTAAATCATACCCACTTATTTTTTAACGGTTACTAAAAACTGAAAAACGAGGAAAATTTGCATTCTCATGTTTTTGAGATATAATAAAAAACGAATCAAGAAATTCGCCCAGTGGCAGAGAGTGCCTTATCGTGTGAAACCGATGTCGCAGGACGAGCATGAGTGTGCCACGTGCGGCCGGCACTATATGGGCAACTACTGCCCACAGTGCGGGCAGTCGGCAAAGATTGGTCGTTACTCGCTCAAGAACGCGTTTCTACTGTTTATCGACGTCTGGGGCTTGGGCAACCGGGGCATGTTCCGGGCCATTCGCGACCTGATGCTGCGTCCTGGCTACATGATCCGTGACTATCTGCGTGGCATGCAGATGGCCTACTTCCCGCCGTTCAAGATGCTCTTCCTCATCTGCGCACTGTCGCTGCTGGTAGAGACCGGCGTGAACATCCAAGGCATCAACCGCTACGAGCTGTACATGGAGAAAGAGAAGGAATACGCCCAGAAAAAGCAGGCCGAGGCAAAGGCCGACGATACGCTCACCGCTGCACGGAAGGAGGCTCAAGTAGCAACCTACAACATATTTTATATGCTGGATGACAAGGCCAGACAAAATCCTCAACTGACGGTGCTTGTGTACATGCTTCTTTTCTCCGGACCACTCTATCTCATGTTCCGCCACTGCCCTGCCATACCCGACTTGCGCTTTTCGGAGTGCTTCGTGGCTATGGTCTACATCATCAATATGCTCCTGATTTTCATCATCATTCCCTCGTTTCTATGTTTCAGTTTTAAGGCTGAGGCCTACTTCGACCTGTTTGTCTTATTTCTGGCCATCATCCCCATCAAGCAATTGTCGGGCTACAGCTACTGGGGCACTATCTGGCGGATAGCCGTGGCGTTAATTCCGTTAACCATTATTGTCCTGACACTGTTCGTCGTGATTATGTTTTTGTACATCATGTTGCATCCCGAATTGTTTGAGCATCTTGCATAACGGGCAACTCGCAGTCCGAGCCCCGAAACTAGATACCCAAAACTGACTGATTGACTTTTTTGCTACTTCTATGGTTTCAATTCTTAACAATGATTGAGATAGTACGATATACTCCCGAGATGCGTGCCGACTGGGACGACCTGGTGGCCGGAGCGCGCAATGGCAACATGCTGCACCTGCGTAACTTTATGGACTATCACAGCGATCGCTTCGCCGACCACTCGCTGGTGGCCATGCGCAGCGGCGCCCCAATGGCTGTGCTTCCCGCCAATGAGGATGGCGGCACGCTGTGGTCGCACCAGGGCCTTACCTACGGCAGCTGGATTATGCCCAGCCGTCACATCGACCCCAGTGTGATGCTCGACGTGATGGAGCAGACCGTGGCCTACTTGCGGCACAATGGGTTCAATCGTTTGGTCTATAAGCCCGTGCCCCACATCTATCACCGCTATCCAGCCGAGGACGACCTCTATGCCTTGTGGCGCTGCGGCGGCAGGCTGCTGGAGTGCGGCATCTCGTCGACCATCGACCTGACCAACCGTCTGCCACTGGACCGTGGCTGCCGCAGCGCGTCGAACTCCGCCCACCGCAGCGGCGTGGAGGTGTCACGCAGCCAAGACTGGGCCGCCTACTGGCAGGTGCTCACACAGGTACTGGCCGACCGCCACGACACCCGTCCGGTGCATACCCTCGACGAGATTCAGCTACTGGTCAAGCGGTTCCCCGACCGCATCAGGCTCTTCAGTGCCACTGTGCAGGATGAGATTGTTGCCGGAGTAGTGATGTTTGAGTTAGGCCCCGTGGCCCATGCCCAATATATCGCCGCTTCACCCCGTGGACGCGAGCTCAAAGCACTGACACGGCTGTTCGACTGGCTCATCGACCACTATGCCGAGCGCGAGTTTCGCTATCTGGACTTCGGCATCTCGACCGAACAGCACGGCACCGTGCTCAACCGTGGCCTGGTGCAGCAAAAGTGCCGGTTGGGCGGTCGCGGCATTTTATACCCCATCTACGAAATCACGCTTTGAGCAAAGAGAACAACATATCCAGGCTTGCCATCAAGGCGATGGGGCTATTCGGTGGTGTGCAGGTGATGGGCATCATCTGTTCGATAGTTCGCACCAAGCTTGTGGCCATGTGGATTGGTCCTGTGGGCGTAGGCCTGTTCGGGCTGTTCAACAATGCGCTTGAGATGCTCAACACGGGCACCAATCTGGGCATTCGTGGAAGCAGTGTGCGCGACATCTCGCAGGCCATGTCGGGCGACGACCGCTCGCTCATAGCGCGCATCATCGTGGTAGTGCGACGTTGGTCGCTTTGGCTGGGACTGGGCGGCGCGTTGCTCACGCTACTGCTGTCGCCCGTGCTGAGCCAGGTCACCTTTGGCACCCAAGACCACATGTGGGGTTTCGTGGCCCTGAGCGTGGCTGTTCTGCTCATGGCCATCAGCAACGGTGAGCAGGCAGTGCTTCAGGGCACCCGCCGGCTTAAGCGCTTGGCACGAGCCAGCGTGACCGGCACACTACTGGGACTATTGATTTCCATCCCTCTGTTCTACTGGTTGCGCGAGCGCAGTGTGCTGCCGTCAATCATCGCCTATGCAGTCTGCAATGGTTTGGCATTCTGGCTATTGCGCAGCCGCGACTATCCACCTACCGCAGTGTCGCGCCAGGAGACGGTGACCATGGGGCGCGATTTCGTGCGCCTGGGCTTCTACATGACCGTAGGCAACTTTGTCACCATCCTAGCCAGCTATGTGTTCAACGCCTGGCTCAACCACGAGGCGGGCACGGCTGTGGTGGGGCACTATCAAGCCGGATATACGTTGATCAACAAATACACTGGTCTCATACTCAGCGCACTGGGCATGGAGTACTACCCTCGCCTGGCACAAGTGGCGACCGAGCGGTTTCGGCTTCGCCAGACGGTCTCGCAAGAGGTGACCGTGGCCATGCTGGTGCTAGCTCCCGTGGTGGCCGTTTTTGTGCTGCTGCGCGCCCCCATCATCCAGCTGCTTTACAGCGCCGACTTCGCCGTCATCGCCCCCATGGTGTCGTGGGGTATGGCAGGCACGGTGATGCGCGCCCTGTCGTGGTGCATGGCATTTGTCATCCTGGCCCGTGGCGATGGCAAGACCTATGTCATCACCGAGTCGGTCAGCGCCGTGGTGGGACTGGGGCTGAACATCATGTTCTACCGATGGTGGGGAATTACCGGGCTGGGATTGGCCTTTATGGCCTGGTATGTGGTGTACACCGTCATCATTGCCGCGGTCTACATCAAGCGTTACCGTCTGAACCTGACATGGGCCAGCGTTTCCAACTGGCTATGGGCACTAGCCGTGGTGATGTCGGTGGTGGTATCGGTCGAGTGCCACCAGACCGTGCTTGCCGTGTTGGCGGCCATTGTCAGCCTGACAGTGAGTGCCTTACAACTCGTTAAGCAATGGCGCGATTAGGTTAATAATCCTAAAATTCCACCCACAATATGCACCAGAGTTTTGCCATATAGCAAAAAAGCATTACCTTTGCATCATCAAACATTAGAGAACATTCACGGGGGATCCTGGCACAAGCAACGGGATTCTTCAATTTTTTTACTAAAAGAAAAAACAGACAACCATGGCTATCGTATATATGACCCAAGAGGGGTACGACAAGAAAATGGCCGAACTGAACCATCTGGAGAATGTGGAACGACCCGAAGTGATCAACGCCATTCGCGAGGCACGCGACAAGGGCGACCTGTCGGAGAACGCCGAGTATGATGCAGCAAAGGAGCGCCAGGGCCTGCTTGAGGCCAAGATTGCCGAGCTGAAGACTCTGGTGGCCGGTGCCCGCATCATCGACGAGAGCAAAATCAGCACCGACGAGGTGCAGCTGCTCAACCGCGTGACCATCAAGAACGTGGCCAACGGCGCAAAGATGACCTACACCATCGTCACTGAGACCGAGGCCAACCTGCGCGAGGGCAAAATATCCATCACCACCCCCATCGCCAAGGGGCTGCTGGGACACAAGGTGGGCGAGGTGGTCGACGTGCAGGCACCCGCCGGAAAGATGCAGTTTGAGATTCTCGACATCGCCATCTGAACCGATTCACAGCGTTTTTCAGCTCATCCATTACATTATTAATCATCAATAACAATCATAACGAAGATGGCTTCTATATTTAGCAGAATCGTTGCCGGGGAAATTCCCAGCTACAAAGTGGCTGAGGACGAGAACTACTACGCCTTTCTTGACATCGCCCCCATGGCCAAAGGCCATACGCTGGTCATCCCCAAGCATGAGGTGGACTATATGATGGACCTCGACAGCGAGGAGTATCAGGGACTATGGGCCTTCGCACGACGCGTGGCGCAGGCCATCAAGCCCGCCATGCAGTGCAAGCGTGTGGGCATCGCCGTGCTGGGCATGGAAGTGCCTCACTGCCACATCCATCTGGTGCCGCTCAACAAAGAGAGCGACATGGACTTCCGCAAGGAGAAGCTGAACCTTGATGCCGACGAGATGGCGTCCATCGCCCAAGCCATCGCCGCCAATTTCAAGTAGGACACATCGCATCCCTTGCCGCGCGTGCGCGACTAGGCAAAGCACCGCCACAAGCCAATGAGGGCCAGAAGGGAAAATCCCCCTCTGGCCCTCGTTGGCTGTGGCAGCATTACTGCACTTTGATGGGTCACTTGATTTCGATGACCTTTGCTTCCTTCTTCGTCTCCTGCGGAGTGAACTTAGGCAGGACCACCTTGAGCACACCATGCTCGCAAGTAGCGCTGATCTTCTCGCGGTCGACATCGTCGGGCAGCAGCAAGGTCTGGTGGAACTTAGTGTAGCTGAACTCGCGGCGCAAGTAGCGTCCCGAATCGGCCTTTGAGGCATCATCGCCGTCGGCGGTCTCAACCTTCTTCTCCAGGTCGACCACCAGGTTCTGCTCCTCGTCGAGCGTGACCTTGAAGTCATCGCGCGTCATGCCCGGAGCGGCAAGCTCCACATCATACTCGTTGTCCTTCTCGATGACATTGATGGCAGGCGAAGTGGTGGTCGTCATGTTCATCTTGGGGAAGAGGTCGGTGTCAAACAGTGTGTTAAAGACCTCGGGTAACCAGTTCTGATTTCTGCGTGTAAGATACATAATTCTATCCTCCTATTTCATTAAGTTGTTAAACATTATCTTTGGTTTGTGAGCCTCGGCCTCATTGCCGCGCTCACCTCAAGAAAAGCAAAGACGATGCCAGGCAGTTTTGTGCCAATCACGATGCCATTTTGTCTTACACCAATGTCATTTTGTCGCATTTTCAGTCATTTTGGCATAATAATGTTTTCAAGTTATAGCAGCAATCGAGTAGGAGGTAAACGCTAATCATAGACGTTTACCTCCTACTTTCACGTTTACCGACCTCTCACACATCTCTACTTCTCGCAGTGCGTTCAGAGATCATACCGAGCATACACACAATCCCCACCCTCTTACTGAAAAGAGGGTGGGGATATACAGAACCGCCGAGTGGGCCGCTAGGCCATAACCATGATGATGAGCTGGGCGGTGATTACGCGCAGAAACATGGTCAACGGATAGACCGTACTGTAGGCTACTGCTGGGGCATCGTTGCTGGCCGTCTTGTTGGCGTAGGCCAGGGCGGGCGGGTCGGTGGTGGCTCCAGCCACAAGACCCATGAGCGTGCAGTAGTTCAGGTGATATTTGCCCCGAGCAATGACGACCACGATGAGCAGCGGAATGAATGTGATGAGAAAGCCGTAGAGCACCCACAGCGCGCCCTGCGCATTGAAAACGGTCTCGGCAAAGTTGCCACCGGCGGCAATTCCTACCGATGCAAGGAACAGACAGATGCCCAACTCGCGCAGCAGCAAGTTGGCACTCGAGCTGGTGTAAGTGACAAGCTTCATCTTGTAGCCATATCGGCCCAACAGGATGGCCACGATAAGCGGTCCTCCGGCCAGACCGAGCTTCATGGGCACGGTCATGCCTGGCAACATCAGCGGTATAGAGCCCACCAGGATGCCCATGACGATGCCGATAAACATGGTGAACATGTTGGGCTGATTGAGTCGTTTCATCGAGTTGCCCAGTTTCTCGGCCAGACGGTTGATGTCCTCGATATTGCCCACCACAGTAAGCCGGTCGCCCACCTGGAGGCTCAGGCTGGGGCTTGCCAACAGGTCGACTCCGGCACGGTTGACACGCGTGGCGTTGAGCTTGAACCCCATGCGCAGCCGCAGCGAGCCCAGCTTTCGACCCGACATCTGACTATTAGTGACCAGGATGCGGCGCGACACCACCTGTGTCGGCTCATGCTCCCAGTCCATGTCGACCCGCGACCCAATGATGGCATCGAACACCTCCTCGTCCTGCGCGCTCATGACAATGAGCAACAGGTCGTCCTCGTTGACGATGGTGTCGCTCTTGGGTATGATCACCTCGCCGTCACTGGCTCGCTTCATGCGCGAGATGACAAAGTTATGGTCGATGATGGCATGCAGCCGCCGCAAGTCGCGCCCAAAGATGAGCTTGTTGGTCACTCGGTAGGTGAGGATGTGCGGCGCCAGCTGCGACTGGGCGGCATCGTCCTCGATGCGCCTCGACTCGCTCTCGGTGTTGATTTTGAAAATCAACTTGACCACAATCATCGACAGTATGATGCCCACCACACCCAGCGGATAGGCAGCGGCATATCCCATCGACATGGCCTCGTTGAGGTCGGCCGCCACAGCACCCTTGGTCTCGATAAGCGTCTGCTGTGCCGCACCCAATCCGGGTGTATTGGTCACCGCACCCGACAGGATGCCCACCAGGTCGGTGATGCGAATGTCCCCTACACCATAATATATGGCCATGGCCACAGCAATGTTGAGCACGATGATGAGGACAGCCAGCCCGTTGAGCGTGATCCCCCCCTCCTTGAACGAAGAGAAGAAGGCGGGCCCCACCTGCAGACCAATGGAGAAGATGAACAGTATGAGGCCAAACTCCTGTATGAACTTGATAATGTTTGGGTCAACCGTCAGTCCCAAGTGACCGGCCAGAATGCCCATGAACAGGACAAAAGTCGCCCCGAGCGAGACTCCGAAAATCTTCTGCTTGCCCATGATCACGCCGAGAGCGATAACGAGTGAATAGATAAAGATGGCGTGTGCCACGCCTGTGCCTGATATCAGTTCGGTTAACCAATTCATAATAGTGTCTGTTAGAAAATCGGGCGCAAAGTTACAGCTTTTTATCGAGAGCAAAAAATTTATCCATCATTTGCTCTCGCCTGCGCTTCGATGTCGAAGCTGCTGAAAAGGGGCGAAAATCACAAAAAAAGATAAAAAAGTGCTGAAACATAGCACGTAATTGAAAAAAAAGTCCGATATTTGCACTGCATTTTTGGAAAGGTCTCCCACCAGAGTCCTTTTTTATGGCACGAATAAGCTGGTTTTCAGGCCATTGCCTCTCGTTTCATGCTCCAAGATGCCATTAAGAGTAATTTCAAAAAACAAAAAATAAAACAACAATGACTAAAGCTGAAATCGTTAGCGAAATCGCTAAATCGACCGGTATCGACAAGGTAACGGTACTGACCACTGTTGAGAAATTTATGGAAGCCGTCAAGGACTCGCTTGCCAACGACGAGAACGTGTATCTGCGCGGATTCGGCAGCTTCATCGTGAAGACTCGCTCGCAGAAGACCGCCCGCAACATCTCGAAGAATACCACCATCATCATCCCCGAGCACAAGATTCCGGCTTTCAAGCCCGCCAAGGTGTTCATGGATCAGGTGAAGTAATCGCCACAGCCGTCTAAACATCACTGGCTTATAGCCAGGAAACAATAAACACTATATTATTCACCTAAACTAAGTAGCTATGCCCAACGGAAAGAAGCATAAGAGACACAAAATGTCGACGCACAAGCGCAAGAAGAGACTTAGAAAGAATCGCCATAAGAGCAAGAAATGATTGACCACACAGTGACGCGGCGGGCGACAGCCGTCAGGGCCATCGCCCACCGTCCCTCACTGGTCAAGCAACGCACATGGCACACTAAGTCATGCAAGAACAAACCCACCCCGCAGCTTGTGCACTTCAGTGAGTTTGTTCTTTCTGCATCAGTCCTTGGGGCACCGACCCCACCCTACGAAATCACGATTATAGTATATACCCCCCTTCTGCGATGAGAAGTGAACTAGTAGTTGACGTAACGCCCACCACCATCAGCACGGCGCTCACCGAGGACGGCCGCCTGATGTCGCTGCAACGGGAATCGCGAGACGCATCCTATGCCGTGGGCAACCTCTACCTTGCCAAGGTGAAGAAACTCATGCCAGGCTTAAACGCCGCATTTGTCAATGTGGGTTATGGCAAAGACGCTTTTCTTCATTACCTTGATTTGGGTTCACAATTCACCAGCTACGCTCAATTTATCAAGTCGGTTCTGGACGATGGCGGCAAGCGACAGCTCAACATCTCCCAGATGACGCTAGGCGACGACATCGACAAACACGGCTCAATCACCGACGTGCTCACACAAGGTCAAGAGCTGATAGTGCAGATAGCCAAAGAGCCGATATCGACCAAGGGGCCACGACTCACCACCGAAATCACCTTCACGGGGCGCTTCTTGGTACTGACCCCGTTCAACGACAAGATTTCGGTGTCGCAAAAAATCAAGGACCGCGCTGAAAAAACGCGCCTGCGCCGTCTCATCGAGAGTATCAAGCCCCGCAACTTCGGGGTAATCATCCGCACCTCGGCCGAGAACAAGCGCGCCGCTGAGCTTCATAGTGAGCTCAAGGTCCTGCTCAAGTGCTGGGAAGATGCCGTCGCCAAGGCGCGATACAGCAGCCCAGCCACACTCCTGTATGAGGAGGAGAGTCGTGCCGTTGGCGAGATTCGCGACATTTTCAACCCCGACTTTGAGAGCATCCATGTCAATGATGCCGAGATATTTGAGCAGATTCGCAACTATGTGAACCTGATAGCACCCGATCGCAGTGACATCGTCAAGCTCTACAGCGACGACGAACCGATTTTTGACAAGTTCAACATCACCCGACAAATCAAGTCGTCGTTTGGCCGCACGGTGTCATTCAAGTCGGGAGCATACATAATCGTAGAAAGCACCGAAGCCCTTCATGTGATTGATGTGAACTCGGGAAACCGTTCGAAGGCCTCGACCGACCAGGAGAGCAACGCTCTGGGCGTAAACCTGCTGGCTGCCGACGAGATTGCGCGACAGTTGCGCCTGCGCGACATGGGCGGCATCATCGTCATCGACTTTATCGACATGGCCAAGGCCGAGCATCGTCAGGAATTGTACACGCACATGAAGGAGGTGATGGCCAACGACCGGGCACGCCACAACATCTTGCCGCTGAGCAAGTTTGGCCTGATGCAAATCACGCGTCAGCGCGTCCGTCCGGCTCTTGACATCGTTACCGCTGAGACCTGCCCCTCGTGTGGAGGGAAGGGTGAGGTGCAGCCTTCGCTGCTTTTTACCGACACGTTGAAAGACAAGATTGACTATCTTGTCAACTCACTCAAGGTGAGCAACTTTATTATGTATGTCCACCCCTTTGTGGATGCATACCTCAAGAAAGGCCTCATCAGCGAATACTGGCGCTGGCGCCGAGAGTTCGGGCGCAAGTTCCGCATCTTGCCCGACCAGTCGCTGACCTATCTGGAGTACCGTATCATCGACAAAGACCGCAACGAGATTGACCTGAAAGAGGAGAAGGACACCAGCAGCTCGACGAGCAAGAAAGAACGCCGCCGCAAGCAGAAAGACGCTGACGAGTCTGATGACTGACCTCAAGGGTGAGTCAATCCCGCACGAGAGAAAGCAATGCCTGACGACAACGTTGTGTCGCCAGGCATTTTTTTGTCAAATATCTTGGGGTCAGTGGCCTATGTGGCGCAATGAGCGCAACAACATGTTTCCGTCATCCAGAATGCGAACATAGTCGGTAGCACCATTGCGGCCCACGTCGGCAACAAGCCTACCGAAGTTCTCATACCCGAATTCGGGTGCCAAGATATACTCATTGTCCTTGGCCGAAATGCAGTTAAGGGCAAAGACTTCTTCGGGCTGGTCGAGCGAGGTGAACACATATCGGTAGGCATCGGCCTGAGTGACCTGATACCGGTGAGTGCCGTCGGTCCACAACCCGGTGCTGATAGCGGGTTTCTTGACGTGGATGGTTGCCGGCGACTCGTCGGGCAGCTGGGTGCAGAAAGCCAGCACCGCATAGCCTTGTGGACCAAACTCGCTGTCGATGGGTTGCATCTGGCACTTCCTGAAAGTGCAGCAGTAGAAGTCAACATAATCGTCAAGTGCAAAAAGCGGCCCCTGCAGATTGTCGAAAAGGCATCCGGTAAAGTCAACGTCGTCACTGCGGCTGATGCACAACTGGTCATACTTCTTGTTGTCGCGGAAGATGCAATCGTTGAATCGCACCTGAGTGGAGCGTGTGACGTGCATAGTATAATAGGTGCAGTCATGCACTGTGGTGCGATTGACAGTCACATCGTTGCAGCAATCAATCACAAATCCCTCAGTTCCACAACCATAGAGGTCACAGTCGTTGATGGTCACATGGTTGCAGTCGTCCAGTTCAAGTACCCCCTTGTCGCAATATCCATCCTGGGTGTGCCCCATGACCAAGTTCTCCAATTTCAGATTCCGGCATCCGATAAACTCCAGAACGTTGGCATAACGAGGTGTTGCGAGCAATGTGGCTCGCCCTTGGGCCGATCGGATGGTGAGATTGTCGCATCGGCGCACCTGCAGGGTGTTGCCATCGGTGTTCGACGCATAGGTGACATGAGCAGTCACCCCATCGGTGCTCTCGGGGGTAAAATAGGTCTCACCCTCGGGCAACGTACCTTCGGCCACCCTCTGGTCGATAGCTTCGGTGATGTTCATTGGCTGTCCCGCAGCTATCACAATGGTGCGATCGGGTCCTAAAGCATCGACAAATTCAGCGGCTGTTCGCACCGTGATGGTACTACCTTGGGCCGAGGCGTCGATGCATAGCCAAAGCCCCAGCAGAACCGCGAAGATAGCTTTTAGTTTCATAATTATAAATATTAGGTGTTACAATGGTGCAAATATAGTAATTTTTAAACAACAAAACAAAAATTAGTTGAAAAATGCGAGTATGACTCACATTCACTGCACCACCAGCTGGGCAAAGCGGGCGTTGCTCCACACCACCAGTTGCCCCTGGCTACCGGCTGTGATGGTCATCACGCCCAGGTCCTTGCGGCCCTCCATGAGTTGCACCACCCGTTCGGAGCCCATCACCATGCACGCCGTGGCCCAGGCGTCGGCCAGCATGCAGTTAGGCGCCACCACAGTGACGCTGAGCAAGTCACTAGTCTGGCTTCGCCCGGTCTTGGGGTCGACGATGTGCGACACACGCTTTCCACCCGTCTCACGATACTTACGGTAATTGCCGCTCGTGGCTATGCCACCCTGCTCAAGGGCCACCACCAGTGCTGCCTCGTGGCTGACCGAGTCGGGCTGGTCGGTGGGCAAGTCGACCGACACATGCCACGGTTTTCCCTGACGGTTCAACCCGGCGCAGGCCACTTCGCCACCTATCTCAACCATGAAGTGCGACACCCCGTTGCGGCGCAGCATCCGCCCCACCTCATCGCAGGCCAGCCCCTTAGCTATCGAGCTGAAGTCGAGCTGCACACGCGAGTCGCTCTTGATCAATCGGGAGCCCTCGATGGACACATTCTTCAGCCCCACAAAGCGCAAGATACTGTCGATTTGTGCCTCGGTGGGCAGCTCACCATTTTTGTAGCCGAATCCCCAGGCATTGACCAGTGGCATGACCGTGGGGTCGAACGCCCCACCCGACTGCTGATGCACCATCAGCGATGCCTGAAAGAGCGTGTCGATGATGGCATCGACCACGACAAAGTGCCCGGCATTGAAACGCGCCACAAGCGACGAGTCGTTGTAGACCGAAGCACTGCGGTCGACACTCTGCAGCACCGCGCGTATAGAGTCGTTCAGGTCGTCGGCGGCCATATAACTGATGTGAAAGTCGGTGGTCCAGACCACTCCTGAGCTCTCGCGCCACTGCAGTGGCCGCTGCCGTGTGCAGTAAAGTGCTACCACGCCCAGTATTGCCGCCAACACAATAGCCATGTATCGTCGTGTAATCATCCTTTATGAATTTTTGGCAAAATTAGCAAAATGTGATAACATAAGCCAAAAAAACTTGCATAAAACGAAATAATACATTAGTTTTGCAGATTGTGAAACGAGTAGCCGCCATATTGTTATTAAGCCTGATACTTGCTTTGCCTGCAGCCGCACAGTTGCGGTTGGGTCCCAAGTTAGGCATCTCGACCAGCAGCCTGCACTTCGACAGCAAGCTACTCAGCAGTTCAAACCGCACGGGTTGGACTGCTGGCCTGCAGTTGGAGTTACGTCTGCCCATTGTGGGACTGGGCGTTGACGGTTCGCTGATGTTCAGCCACCGCAACGACGCGCTACGTGGCGATTCTCGTACATATCACCGCAACTATATCGAGATTCCCTTGCATGTGCGTTACACCTTGTCGATCGTGGGGCTGAACAAGATTGTAGCCCCCTTTGCCTTCACCGGTCCAAACATCGGGTTACTGTGCTCCGAGTCGGACGACATCACCTGGGACAACCGCGCCAGCAACCTGTCGTGGGATGCGGGCTTTGGCGTGGAGCTGCTGGGACATCTGCAAGTGTCGGCCAGCTACAGCCTAGGGATCACCAAGGCCTTTAAGCAGGTGGGACTCGACCGCAACGGCGAACACATCACCGGCCGCGACCACTGCTGGACGCTTACCGCAGCCTATCTGTTCTGAAATCACAATAAAACGCCCTGACGACTCGTTTAATACACCGTAACACATCTTTTCAGTAAATCACTCATGAAACGAAATTTGATTATGCTGGCCGTGGCGCTGTGCTGCCTGGCCACATCGGCGCAAGTGCGCTTTGGCCTCAAGGCCGGCATAGGGCTCAACAGCCTGAACCTGAGCAATCACACTGTACAAGAACTAGCGTGCAAGGACAATTGCACAGGATTCACTGGTGGCCTGCTCATTGAGTGGGAAACTCCTGTGGTGGGCTTGTGCTTTGACGGAGCGTTGCAATATGCACGCCGCACTAACGACCTCACCAAGGACGACCACTGGTTCAAACGCGACTACATCGACATTCCTGTCAACCTTAAGTACAAAATGGTCATTCCGTCGATCGCCGACAAGTTCCGACCCTTTGTGTTCACCGGTCCAGATTTTGCCATACTGGTGAGCAAACGCAAGGGCGACGGCTTGGGTAGCCGGTTCTCGTCGTTGTCCACGGCATGGAACTTCGGTTTTGGCTTCGAGATTTGCCGCCACGTTCAAATCTCGGCCGCATATGGTATGGGTCTGAACAAGTCAATCAAAGATGTTGTCACCCTCACGGCCGAAGGCAAAGCCAATGAAGCCGTCGACGGTACCGATCGTTTCTGGAACATCAGTGCAGCCTATCTGTTCTGACCCGATAATTAACAAACGTGAAATAGTTGCACAATCGGAGAAATTGTGCTAGTTTTGCACCCTATTTTCAAAGCAAGACCAACAAATGAGGAACAAAATTTCACGCATACTAGTAGTGGTGGCGGTTATGATTGCCACCATTGCCGCACAAGCACAGACCACTACGCGCTGGGGTATCACGGCCGGAGCCAACTACAACCAGATACATTTCAAGCAGAGCAACATCATGGACGTCGACCGCGCCTTCGGCCCCATGGCGGGTTTGACGGGCGAGTTGAATTTCCAGGGCATCGGGTTCGGTCTCGACGCATCGGTGCTCTACTCAATGCGCGGCGGCAAACTGCACTATGGCGACCACAAGATCTGGTCGTCGCTGGGACTGGGCAATGAGACGTGTACCATGCACTACATCGATGTTCCCATCAATCTCAAGTTTCGCTGGCATAGGATGAACGGCTTTGAGAACACGCTGATGCCCTTTGTTGCCGCAGGTCCCACCTTTTCTTTTCTGGTGGGCAATAACCTCAAGCAGGCCAATAAGTATCACCCTGTGAGTGTGATTATGCACTTCGGAGTCGGCATCGAGTTGTTCCGCCACTTGCAGATTCAAGGGGGCTACAACTTTAGCATCGGTGAGACCATGCGCACCCGTCTGCTCGATGAGAACATCGCCAAGAACCGCTACTGGAACATCTCGGCCACCTATTTCTTCAAGGAATAGTAATATAGTCAAATAACAACATCATCGCTGAATGGATACAAGTTACGGTAACCATTCAGCGATTTTTCTCACTGGTTGTGAGGCGATTGTAAAATCTTGTGCAAATGAGCGCAGTCATGCTTGCATGGACTGCCGAGTGCAGCCAAGATTATCCAAATCAGACAACTCCTCTCGTTTCTCAATACACAACAATGCATGATTACTGCTCAACAGTAAGCCCGAAGGGCTGGCAGAACACAGGCCGGGGTGTAGCGATAGCGCAACCCCGGTGACAGGGTCAAAACAAACGAACAAGCCCTGAATGGGCGGCAGACCACAGGCCAGGGTGAAGCGCCAGCGCAACCCCGGTACAGGCAGACACCCAAGCGTCCCTCC
>JAFUVK010000183.1 GCA_017477555.1 Muribaculaceae bacterium | reverse complement strand
GCAAAGTTCCCTTTTATTTTGCATTGCGCTCACTTATTCGTACTTTGGCTGCGCCGAAGGTACTCGCGCTCGGCAATGAAAATAAAAAATTCAGATTTTTATTTTGCATTGCGCTCACTTATTCGTACTTTGGCTGCGCCGAAGGTACTCGCGCTCGGCAATGAAAATAAAAAATTCAGATTTTTATTTTGCATTGCGCTCACTTATTCGTACCTTTGCCGTTCATTATTGAGCAACACCCTATAGTAAACACAAACATGAACGACAACAACAATAGATATTGTGTGATTATGTGCGGTGGCGTGGGCAGCCGTTTCTGGCCCTATAGCCGCGCCTCGCGCCCCAAGCAGTTCCTGGACTTCTTCGGCACAGGCCGCAGCCTGCTGCAGATGGCGGTGGACCGCATGAGCGGAATCGTCCCCGACAGCAACATCATCTTGATGACCAACGAGCAGTATGCAGGCATCATCGCCGAGCAGCTGCCGCAGATTGCCCCCGAGCAGATTCTGCTCGAGCCGGCACGCCGCAACACAGCCCCGTGCATCGCATGGGCGGCTCACCACATAGCGCAACTCAACCCCGACGCCCACATCATGGTCGCACCCAGCGACCACCTGATTCTCAAGGTCGACGAGTTCCGCGCAAGCGTGCTCAGAGCGTTTGAGTTCATCGAGCGTCACGACGCACTGCTCACACTGGGCATCCGCCCCAACCGCCCCGAGACGGGCTATGGCTACATCCAGGTGGGCGAAGCCATGGGCGGAGATTTCAGCCGCGTGAAGACGTTCACCGAGAAACCCAACGAGGAGCTGGCCAGAGTGTTTCTCAACTCTGGAGAGTTCTACTGGAACTCGGGCATGTTTTTCTGGAGCGCGGCCACCATCCTCAAAGCCATGGCGGCCTATGCGCCCGACATTGAGTCTGTGCTGGCGCAGGGCAACGACTACTACTGCACCCCACAGGAGCGGGAGTTTATCAACGCCAACTATGCCGCCTGCCCAAACATCTCCATCGACTTTGCCGTGATGGAGAAGGCTCCCAACGTCTACGTCGAGTGCGTAGACTTCGGATGGAGCGACCTCGGTACATGGGGCTCACTGTACGACAACGCCCCACAGCACGACGACAATGGCAACGTCACACAGCATAGCCAGAACCTGCTGTACAACAGCCACAACAATGTCATCGCAGTGAGCGGCGACAAGGTGGTGGTGCTCTCGGGGCTTGACGACTACATCGTGGCCGATGTGGCCGACGCACTGCTCATCGTGCCAAAGGACGAGGAGCAGCGCATACGTCATTACGTCAACGAAGTGCGCGCGCGCTTCGGCGAGAAGTACCTATAACATGCACCATGCGATGACCATGACCATCGAACAGCTGCAACAACGTGTCGACCAGTGGATCAACACAGTGGGCGTGCGCTACTTCTCGCCGCTGACCAACATGGCCGTGCTCACCGAGGAGGTGGGCGAGGTGGCGCGAATCATGGCACGTCGATATGGCGACCAGAGCGAGAAGCCTAGCGACCGAGACCGTGACCTGGGCGACGAACTGGCCGATGTCATCTGGGTGGTCACCTGCCTGGCCAATCAAACGGGCATAGACCTGACCGACGCCATTGAGCGCAACATGGCCAAGAAGACCAGCCGAGATGCCGACCGACATAAGAACAACCCTAAACTTCGATAGATATGAACGAACATCATCACGACCACTGTGGTTGTGGACACGACCACCACGACCATGACCACGCATCGCTCAACCGCTATCAGTTGGTAGTGGAGCAGAGCCAGGTGACCACCGACGACAACGCCGTCGCTGCCGATGTGCAGCGCATCATCAACGCCCATGAGCTGGAAAACCATAGCCCCGAAGTGTATCAGTTCTTGCTCAACTGTGTAGACCTGACCACACTGGCCACCGACGACAGCGAGCACTCGGTGGCACAGTTTGTGCAGCGAGTCAACGACTACGCCGAGGCCTATCCTCAGCTCAAGAACGTGGCCGCCATATGCGTCTACAGCAACTTCGCCGCTGTGGTGCGTGCCCAGCTCGAGGTGAGCGATGTCAACATAGCCGTGTGCAGCGCTTGCTTCCCGTCGTCGCAGGCCCACATCGAGACCAAGATTGCCGAGACTGCCCTGGCCATAGCCGACGGTGCCGACGAGGTGGACGTGGTACTCAACGTAGGCTACTTCCGCGACGAGGCTTGGGAGGAGCTGTGCGACGAGATTTATGAGCTCAAGCAGACCGTCGGTGAGGAGCGCCACCTCAAGGTCATCCTCGAGACCGGCCTGCTCAAGACTGCCGAACGCATACGCCGCGCCAGCATCCTGGCCATGCACAGCGGAGCCGACTTCATCAAGACCAGCACAGGCAAGGTCTACAGCGGCGCCACACTCGAGGCGGCCTACGTCATGTGCCAGTGCATCAAGGAGTTCTATGACAAGACAGGAGTCCGTGTGGGCTTCAAGGCTTCGGGAGGCATCCGCACCACCGACGACGCAGTCAAGTACTACACGCTAGTCAAGGAAATCCTGGGCGAGGAGTGGCTCAACAACGGACTGTTCCGCATCGGTGCATCGAGCCTGGCCAATGCGCTGTTCGCCTCGATGACTGGCAGTGACCACAAGCCCTTCTAAACACAAAGTGGCGGAATGGGGACGGTCCTTTTTTCGCCACTTTTAACACTTTTGTTAACATTTGACTCGGGAAACGCAACTATTTAGTCCCCCACTTAGTCCCCGCCCAAGCAATAAACAATGGTAGGGACGGCAATGTCCCTACGCAACCCTGCCACCCGTTGCCCCCATAATGTGCAGCGACGCAGGGATTATGCACGTTCTCCCTGTAATGATCTAATTTCTTATTTCTCTACGAAAACACACGAAACCAGCTGCCAGAAAAATATCAAAAAATCTGGATTCCTCAATTAAAAGTGTTATCTTTGCAGTCTGAACACAAAACTGTCGCGCAATGGAGAGATATTTCAACACCGCCGGGTCCAATGTCCCGAGCATGCAATATACGCTGGATCCACTCAGCCGGTTGGACCTGGACGAGATACTGACGCTCATCAGGCAAGGCAAATACTTCGGGCTGCACGCTCCGCGCCTGTCGGGCAAGACGTCGTACCTGCTAGCCCTGCGCGACTACCTCAACGAGCGTGGCGACTACATCGCCGTCTATGTCAACGTCGAAGGAGGCCAGGCAGCCCGCAACGATGTTCTGACCGTGATCAGCGGTGCATGCGAGACAATCGGACACCGCACGGCTGCCGTTATCAAAGACCAGACACCCATTCAATTGTTGGAGCAGATCAAATCGGTAAGCAGTAGCGCCATGCTAACGTCGTATCTCTCCTACCTGTCCGAAGCCCTGCCCAAGCCGCTGGTGCTGTTCATCGACGAGATTGATGCCCTGGTGGGCGACTCGCTGGTGAGCGTGCTGCGACAGATTCGCGCGGGCTACGACGAGCGGCCGACGCGCTTCCCGCAGAGCATCGTGCTGTGCGGCGTGCGCGACGTGCGCGACCACCGCATCGTGCTGTCCAACCAGGACATCATCACTGGCGGGTCGTCCTTCAACATCAAGGCCAAGTCGCTCAGGCTGGGCAATTTCACCCCCGACGAGATTCGCGCCCTCTACGGCCAGCACACGGCCGAGACGGGGCAGGTCTTTGAGGAAGAGTGCTTCCCGCTGGTGTGGCAGGCCACCGAGGGTCAGCCCTGGCTGGTCAACGCCCTGGCCCACGAGGTGACCAACAAGATGCGCGAGAACCGCGACCGCACGGTGCGCATCACACCCGAGATGATGTACCGCGCACAGGAGCGCATCATCTATCGCCGCGACACACACATCGACCAGCTCATCGACAAGCTGCGCGAGCCACGCGTGAAGCGCGTCATCGAACCCATCATTGCCAACAGCGACAATGTGCAGCAGCAGGACATACCCGACGACGACATCATGTACTGCACCGACCTGGGGCTGGTCAAGAAAGAAACTGGCAGGCCGCTGCGCATCGCCTGCGGCATCTACCGCGAGATCATCCCGCGCGAGCTCACCTGGAGCAAGCAGCAGACCATGATAACCCAGGAGCCAGTGTGGTACCTCAACGCCGACGGTTCGCTCAACATCGAGAAGCTGCTGCTCGACTTCCAGCAGTTCTTCCGCCAGAACGCCGACTCGTGGATTGGCCAGTTTGACTACGCCGAGGCTGGGCCGCAGCTGTTGCTGCAGGCCTTCTTGCAGCGCGTGGTCAACGGCGGCGGATACATCGACCGCGAGTACGGCCTGGGGCGCCGCCGCACCGACCTGCTCATCCGCAAGCCGCTCACCGACGGCTACGGCGGCCCCATCCAGCGCGTGGTGTTGGAGCTGAAGATCTTGCGCGGCGACCTGGAGAAGACCATCGAGAAGGGGCTGGAGCAGACCTCTGCCTATATGGATCTGGTGGGGGCGGTCGACGAGGGGCATTTCATCGTCTTCGACCGCTCGGGCAGCAAGACTTGGGACGAACGCATCTGGCACGAAACACGACAATATCAAGGTCGCTCCATCATGGTGTGGGGCATGTAGCAGGGCATCTGACAATGAAAGTGAAGTTGACATGGCGGCTGGTGGCCGCATTGCTGCTGGGTTTGGTGGGATACTACATTGTTTTCCAAGCGTTCTATAACCAGATCGCTTTTAAGACTGTATTCCCATATGACAATTTTGCCGACATGATGGTTGGAGTATTCTACAATTTCACTCCCACCTTCCTGCAGTCGGTGTTCATCACTGCTGTCATCTTTCGCCCCACCAAGATACAACACATAGGGCTAAAGATTGCTATCGATGCTCTACTGGTAATTGTCATGCTCATCATTTTCAATTTCGCTTATACACGTCTGATGGATGCTCATGTCGACTGGGGCGGCAGCGCTTTCAATGCCATCTTTGTATTCCTGGGTGTTGAGACCACATTCTATGTGCTCAATTTCAAGAGTAGCATGCGTGAGGCAGAGACTCAGAAGCAACTAGCCTTGCAATATCGCTATGACGCACTCAAGGCACAAGTCAACCCACACTTTCTGTTCAACTCTCTCAACATCCTCTATTCGCTCATCGACATCGACCAGCAGAAGAGCCGTGAGTTTGTGATGTCGCTCTCGCAGATGTATCGTTACATCATGTCGCAGCAGAACCGCGACACAGTGCCACTGCACGACGAGATGGGTTTCCTGCACAACTACGTCGACATCTTGATGAAACGCTACCGCGACCAACTGACCGTGAACATCAGCGGTGAGGACAAAATTGCCAATCAGCAGTTGGTTCCCTACACCCTGCAACTGCTCATTGAGAACGTGACCAAGCACAACATCATCTCGACACGTCACCCCATGACTGTGACCATCATTATTGGGGATGACAACGTGACTGTGAGCAACCCCATCCAGCCCAAGGCTAGCGAGAGTCCATCGCATGTGGGGCTTCGCTACCTCACCGAGTTGTATCAGGCTCACGGAAAGGAGTTTGTCGTCACTAACGATGGTACCACCTTCACAGCAACAGTGCCATTCCTCTAAGAATTATAGAATAAGGTAAAACATGGCAAGCCGCATAGGTCATAATTCTTAATTGTAAATTATAAACTCTTAATTATCAGGCAGTGAACTATATCATCATCGAGAATGAGGCATTCGCCCTCGAAAACCTGAAACATACCGTGGCGCGATTGCGCCCCGACTACCACTTGATGTTCACCGCCGAGAGCATCGAGGACTCGGTCGAGTATCTACTCGGCAAGCCCGACATTGACCTCATCTTCATGGACATCGAACTGGTGGATGGCAACTGTTTCGAAATCTTCCGTCAAGTCAAGGTCGAGACACCCGTCATCTTCACCACCGCCTACGATGACTTTGCCATTCAAGCCTTTCAGGTCGATAGTATTGACTACCTGCTCAAGCCCATCGGTGATGAGGCTCTGAGCGCAGCCCTCGACAAGTTGGAACGCCTCACGAGCAAGCAAACCGCTGCACCCGACTACACCTCACTGCTGCGCCAAATGCTGCAACCTGCCAACCGCCAACGCATCTTGCTCAGCAGCGGCGACAACTACAGTTATGCCATGATTGACGATGTGGCTTACTTCCTGAGCGAGGACAAATACGTCTACGCCTACTTGCGCTCGGGCCAGCGACGCATGACCGAGTTTCGCAACTTGGCTGAAGTCGAAGAAATCCTCGACTCGTCACATTTCTTCCTCGTGGCACGCAACATCATCGCCAGCATCGAGTCGATAGGCAAGGTGAGCAAATATTTCAACGGCCGTCTCAAGGTCGAGGTCCAAGCAGGCACCAATCGTCAAGAAGCCGTGGTGAGTGCCGCCCGCCGTCAGCCCTTCCTCGATTGGCTGGGAGGCAAATAAGCCTCATAAAATTCATTCCACAAATGCCACAATTCGTTCCGCCAATTCCACAATTGGCGGGATGGTAACTTGCATGCCTGTGCGTATGGCCGTAATTTAGCGGTCGAAATTCAAAGATAGGCATGAAAGATAGCAACCATATCAACCCACAACCGAAGACGCACGTTTTCATCATTGAGGACGAGTACTACGCCGCAGTCGAACTCAAACACAACCTGAGCCAATTGCGACCCGACTATGTGATTGTGGGGCAAGCCGAGGATGTGGAAGGAAGCATCGACTTCTTGTCAGGCCACCATGTTGATCTGATCATAGCAGACATCCGCCTAAGCGACGGCTATAGTTTCGAGGTCTTAGACCAATTGCACCTCACCGATGTCCCCATCATCTTCACTACAGCCTATACCCAATATCGCGAGCGTGCTGCCAGTTACCGCATGGTCGACTTCCTGCTCAAGCCCATCGCCCGTGCCGCACTACAGCAAGCCCTTGAAAAATTTGAGATTGAAACAAATAAAACTAATGTTTAATATCCCCTAAAACAAACAACTATGACAAAGACAGTACTCAACCGACTCATCGTGCTGCTGAGCGTCATGCTTCTGGGACTGACTGCCAAGGCGCAGACCGCACAGTACCTGATTGTGACTCAGCAAGACGAAAGTCAGGTGTCATTTGCCCTGGCCGAGAAACCCGTCATCACCCTGACCGACGGCATCTTCAAGGCCGAGACAACCACCCAAACCCTTGAAATCGCACTGGCCGATGTGCTCAACTACAAGTTCAGCGACCAGGCACCCTACACCGACATTGAGCAAGTGAAGACCGATGCAACCAAGCCTGTGATTGAGGCTGGCAAGGCACACCTTGACGCCCTCAAGCCCGGCACCGTGGTCAACGTCTTCACCGTCGATGGCCGCCGCGCCGCCAGTGCCTCGGCCGGAGCCGACGGAACGGCCGACATCGACCTAGGCGGCCTGGGTGCCGGAGTCTACATCCTGGCCACACCCACAGCCAGCTACAAAATCTACAATCGTTAATCACCACCTAAACTAAAACAACAATGAAAAAGATATTTCTTGCGCTGATGGCCGTCGCTGGCCTCGCCACCTGTGCCCAAGCACAGACCACCTATAACATGAATGTCCGCCTCAACGACGGCACCGTAGTAACCTATGCCGCCGATGATGTAGCCGAAGTCACATTCGACGAAGCCGAGCAACCCTACAACATCCTCACCGAGGAATTTATCCCCGATGCAGTCTTGCGTGACTACATCAAGACCAACATCGCCAATGGCGAGGACACCTACACCAACATTCAGGCTGCTGCCTATAACGGTGTTATCAACATCAATCAACTGCGGGTGTTTGACTTCAAGGGCCTGGAGTTTTTCACCAACCTGCAAGAACTCTACTGCTCGGGAATCAACATCCAAACCATCGACATCAGTGCACTGAAGAACCTGCGAGTCTTTGATGCCTCGAGTTGCCAATTCCTCACCTCACTCACAACGGGTGAAATGGAGAAGATGGAAGATTTCAACATTTCGCGCTGCAGCAAGTTGACTGGATATGACTTGAATCAACTCCCCTCATCACTGAAGTCGCTCAAAGTTATTTCGTTGAAATATGAAGACTTGCCCCTTAGCAAGTTTACACAGTTGGAAACACTGATGGCCGACATGAACAAATTGAGCACCATTGATTTGCATAACTTCAGCACTCTCAAAGAGGTGTCACTCAGTGGCAACCAACTGACTACGGTCAATCTGAGTGGTTGTGAAAACCTGAAGGGCCTGATTCTGAGTTATAACACAAATCTGGCTTCGCTCGACATCACAGGCTGCAATAGCATTGAGCGCCTTTATGTTCAAAACACCAAACTGACTGATATAGACCTTACTCCCATTGCAGCCACACTCAAGGAATTGAATGTATCATACAACGGCTTGACCAGCCTCGACGTGAGCCAATGCAACGAACTGACTTACCTTGAGTGCCAGAACAACAATCTGACACAAGCCATGGACTTCAGTAACAACACCAAGTTGACCGACCTGCGCATCGAGAGCAATCAGGTGCCTTCGGTCAACCTGAAGAACTGCAACCAACTGCAAACCCTCAACTGCTACGACAACGAGGCGCTCACCTCGCTCATCCTACCTGACGATCAGAGCCATATGACCCTGCTCAATGCATTCTCAATCCCCAATGTAACCGAACTCAATGTCGGTAACATGACTGCGGTTGAATGGTTCAGCGTTTACGTGACAGGTCTGACACGCATCGACATCAGCAATGTTAACCATAATGCTAAAGGCATCTATCTCTACTACAACGAAAATCTGCGTCAAATCAAGGTCTGGAGTGACTTTGACCTGAATAATCCTCCCACCAATGTCTTTAAGGACGACACCGCATCATACGTCTACGAGTTCACCGAGGAGTAACCCCTCAGTTTCGCCAAAGTAAACACAGGGCGCGACCACATCTGCTGGCCGCGCCCTATGTTTTGTGAGGTGACATACCTCTTGCGTCACAATCCATGTAAATTTGCAATCGGATTGCAAATTTGCATAGATCGTTGCAGGTTTTCTTCTCTAAGCAACCGTTAAGACAATGGTTTTACGACAAAAAAATGCCATAAATGGCACTTTTGTGACGTAAAACTTGCCTCGTTGATCAGAAAACACTACCTTTGCGACAAAAAAATGCCATAAATGGCACTTTTGTGACGTAATAGACACTACTATGATTATACAACGCCCATATTATCTCAACCGTCTGCTCAAGAGCAAACACAATGGACTGGTCAAAATCGTGACAGGCATTCGCCGATGTGGTAAGTCATACCTGCTTTTTGAGTTGTTTCACCGCCACTTGGTGGAATCGGGGATCGACGAGTCACACATTATTGAAGTTGCCCTTGATGACCGCATATATGCGTCACTCCGTGACCCTGACAAAATGCTTGCTTACGTCAGAGACCGCATCACCGATCAGCAACAATACTATGTTATCCTGGACGAGGTGCAATTGTTAGATGAGTTTGTTGACGTACTGAACAGCCTGCTGCACATTCGCAATGCAGATGTCTATGTCACTGGTAGCAATTCGCGGTTTTTGTCATCAGACATCGTCACTGAGTTCCGGGGGAGAGGCGAGCAGATTCACATTTACCCTTTATCGTTTGCCGAATACTTCTCGGCATTTGATGGCGACAAACGCGACGCATGGAAGGAGTTTTATACCTACGGAGGGCTGCCCAAAGTGATGGAGTTGGCTGATGACGAGAGCAAAGCCAACTATCTGCGTGACTTGTACAAGACTGTATATCTGCAGGACGTGAAGGAGCGTCATCGTATTAAGAATGAGAGTGAATTGGAAGAATTGGCATGCATCTTGGCATCGGCCATTGGAGGCTCAACCAATCCGACTAAATTATCCAAGACATTCAAAAGCATAAAGCAAATCAGTATTTCAAGTAGGACTATCACCCACTACATTGACTACATGATTGATGCGTTTCTGATTGAGAAATCCATCAGATATAACATTAAAGGCAAAAAATATATCAACACATTGGCCAAGCACTATTTCACCGATTTGGGGTTGCGTAATGCCATTCTTGATTTTCGCCAGCAAGAAGAAACTCACATCATGGAAAATATAATCTATAACGAATTAAGGATAAGAGGTTTCATGGTTGATGTGGGTTGTGTTGAGCAAAAGACAACCGACCACAATGGAAAGACTGTGCGCAGATTGCTGGAAGTGGATTTTGTGGCCAATAAGGGTAGCAAACGATATTACATCCAATCGGCCTTTGCCATGCCGACCCCCGAAAAAGAGGTGCAGGAGAAACGGTCACTCATTGCTTCACAAGACTCTTTCAAAAAAATCATTGTCACTGGCAATGACATCAAGGCCAAGCGCGATAACTACGGCATAGTCACCATGAGCATCTATGATTTCTTGCTGAATTCCGATAGTTTAAACTTCTAAGACGATGGTTTTACGACACAAAAATGCCATAAATGGCACTTTTGTGACGTAAAACTTGCCTCGTCAAGCAAGAAACGTGCAAATCGGCATACGCTTGTTTCTGCTGTTTGCTGCTATTTGAGGCTTACTCAAGTTTCGCAAGAAGCTACTTTTCGGTAGTTAAAGGAGTTAAGTAGTTAAGACGGATGCAAAGAGCTGGCCGTGGGTGCCGTCCCTACCTTGCCTCCCGTTGCCCCCACAATTGCAGGTAGGGACGGCATTCCCATGCCGTCCGCCAGCAAAGCTGCAAGCAAAATTACCTTTCGGCGAGGCGGACGGCACAGGGGTGCCGTCCCTACCTTATTTCTTAGGCACAGCTTAGGTGGGGGACTGAATAGGCAGGCGGCATCTCGGGAATGCAAAAAGAAAAATCGTTTCCTTTTTTGCATTTCGCTCGTTTTTCACTACCGTTGCCTGCGGCCAAGGTAGGCTGCACCTCGGAAGAGCAAAAATGAAAAACTTCGTCATTCATTTTGCTCTTCGCTCGGTTTTCACTACCTTTGCGACAAGAAGATAAGGACATCGATTATGAGCAACAAGATTACAGTCATTGGCGGTATCAACATGGACATTTCGGCGACCATGACGGCTCCGCTGGCCCTGCGCGACTCCATCCCGGGAAAGGTGTCGATGAGCAGCGGTGGGGTGGCACGCAACATCGCCCACAACCTGCGGCTGCTGGGGCATGACGTGCACCTGGTGAGTGTGCTGGGCGGTGACATCTTCGGCCGCATCTGTCATGAGCAGTGCACCGAACTCGGGCTAGACCTGTCGCTGACCGAACGTGTCGGCGACATGCGCAATGGCCTGTATCTGTGCGTCAACGACCCACACGGCGACATGGTCACTGCCGTGGCCGACATGGACATTGTGGCACGCATCAGCCCTAAATTTTTGTCTGAGCGCATCGATGCCATCAACCAGTCGGCTGTGGTTATCGCCGATACAAACATAACTGCCGATTCACTGCAATATCTGCTGGATCACTGCACGGTGCCGCTGATGGTCGACACCGTGAGCACCGCCAAGGCTCCACGCATCGCACAAGCCATGCGACAGAGCACCACCCATCACTTGCACACGCTCAAACTCAACCGCCAGGAAGCACTGGCAATGACTGAATGTGACACGGTCGAGTCGGCTGCCGCACTACTTACAACACTGGGCGTTCAGCACGTCTACATCACGCTAGGGCGTGAAGGAGTGTATTGCAGCAACGGATCACAACATGAGCACTTTGCAGCCATCCCCACTCAGGTGGTCAACACCACCGGTGCGGGCGACGCTTTTGTCGCCGGACTGGCCCATGCGCTCATGCAGGGGGTGAGCTGGCCTGATTGCACCGCCTGGGCTCAGCAGGCCGCGCACTCTGCCCTACTCACGCCGATGACGGTCAACCCCGACATCGCTTCCCTCATGCTTACGTCTAAATGCACAATTCATAATGCACAATGCACAGGTAGGGACGGCACCCCCGTGCCGTCCGCCTCGACAAAAGGTAATGTTGAATGCTGCCCTGCTGGCTGACGGCACCCCCGTGCCGTCCCTATCTGGCTGTTCACTCGACATCTGTTCGCTAAAAACTAAAAACTAACTAACGTCTAAAAATGAACAAATATCTCTCTATCTCGCCCGAAGTGCAGCAGGCACTGGCAGCAGGCCGGCCCGTAGTGGCCCTGGAGTCGACCATCATCTCACACGGCATGCCCTATCCGCAAAATGTGGAGACGGCCATGCGTGTGGAGCAGACCATACGTGACTATGGCGCAGTGCCGGCAACCATCGCCATCATCGGCGGACAGCTCACGGCAGGCTGCACGCCCCAACAAATCGAGCATCTGGGACGAAAGGGCACCGCCGTGACCAAGGCATCGCGACGCGACCTGCCGGTGCTCGTCGCTCGACACGAGGACGGAGCCACAACAGTGGCCACTACCATGATTATTGCCGCAATGGCCGGCATCAGGGTGTTTGCCACAGGCGGCATCGGCGGTGTGCATCGCGGTGCGGAGACCACCATGGACATCAGCGCCGACCTCGAAGAGCTGGCACAGACACCGGTCATGGTCGTCTGCGCAGGGCCCAAGGCCATCCTCGACCTGCGACTCACCCTTGAGTACCTCGAGACCAAGGGAGTGCCAGTGGTGGGCTATGGAACCGACGAGCTGCCGGCATTCTACACGCGCCACAGCGGCTACGGAGTGGACTACCGCATCGACACGCCACAGGAGTTGGCCCAAGCGATGCAAGCCAAGATGGAGATGGGGCTGCGCGGCGGCATGCTGGTAACCAACCCCATACCCGAGGAATTTTCAATGCCGGCCGATGTCATCAACCAGGCCATCGACCAAGCACTGGCCGAGGCCGACCGACTGGGCATTCACGGCAAGGAAATCACGCCCTATCTGCTCGACAAGATTCAGCAGCTTACCGGCGGCGACAGCTTGGAGGCCAACATCCAGCTCGTGCTCAACAACGCCCGTCTGGCAGCCCGCACAGCCGCTTGTTTTTAGCCCATTTTTTGGGGAAACTACCCACCAGTTGTCCCCTTGGTGAAGGTGTATCATAATTGTGAAAAGTGTAGGGACGCGGCGTGCCATTCCCTCAGTTGCAACCAAGCACTCATTGTGAATTGTGCATTGGTTCAAACCCCACCCCTACCCCTCCCCTTTGCGAAAGGGGAGGGGAGGCTTGTTGCTGCCTTAATGAATTATGCATTATGAATTATGCATTATGCATTGTTTTAAGCCCCAGCCCAGGTGTCCACCCACCATCCTAGCCAGCCAATAGCAAGCCCGAAGGGCTGGCAGAACACAGGCCGGGGTGAAGCGTCAGCGGAACCCCGGTGACAGGGACAAAACAAACGATCAAGCCCTGAAAGGGCGGCAGACACCCAAGCGTCCTTCCCATGCGCTTGATGCGGTTCCACCATGTTCGGCCTGATGGTTCAAACCCCACCCCTACCCCTCCCCGTTGGGAAAGGGGAGGGGAGGCTTTGTGGCCACCGTTGTGCATTTTGAATTATGCATTATGAATTAAAAAGCATTGAGCATTGACTAGAGCCAGCCGGCGGCTCGGTACCACTCGATGGCCTCATGCACACCGCGGCGCAGGTCATACTCGGCCTCAAAGCCGAAGTCGCGGCGCGCTTCGCTGGTGTCGCACAGCCAGTTGCGTTGCTTGAGTATGCGGTATTTGTCGGGGTTGAGCGTGCTGGCCTTGACGGTGACTTTACTCCACCATTCGGCCACGTGGCACACTGTCTTGACCACCCATAGCGGACACTTGACGGGAATGACCAACTTCTTGCCCAGCTCGTGGCATACGATCTGGCGGAACTCGGCCTGTGTGTAGCCCTGGCTCTCGCTGATGTAGTAGGGCTTGTAGAGCGGGCCGCGCTCTAGAGCCATAAACACCGCCCGCGCCAGGTCGCGAACATACACAAAGGTCAGCATCTGCCGCTTGAAGCCCACCGTGAAGTCAAACCCCGCCTTGATGCTCTTCATCATCAGGTAGTAGTCGCGCTCGTGCGGCCCGTACACGCCCGTGCAGCGGAAGATTGTGTAGGGCAACCACGACCGCTGCATCTGCAGCCATGTTTCGGCTTTGAGCTTGCTGGTGCCGTAGCGTGTGTTGGGTGCGGGCACGTCGCCGGCCTTAAACGGCGTGTAGCCCACCTCGTCGCCTGGCCCCATCACGCTCAGACTGCTCATCATCAGGAACACTTCGGGCACAGCATCAACCTCGCGCAGCGTCTCGGCCATCAGCCGCAAGTAGCCATAGTTGACGCGCTCAAAGTCCAGATAGTTGGTGGCCTTGGTCAGTCCCAGGTTATGCACCACATAGTGCCACGGTCCGTGCTGGGTCACATGGCTGGCCAGTGTGTCGTGTAGTGCCTGGTCTTCGGTGAAGTCTAGCTCGATAAAGTGGATGCGCTCGTCGGTAAGGAACTTGCGGCTGGTGGTGGCTCGTACTGCCGCCCAGGTCTCGTAGCCGCGGCTCAGTGCTTCAGCCACCAGAAATCCGCCAATGAATCCCCCGGCTCCGGTTATCAAAACTTTTTTTGCCATTGTTTGCTGCTTTTTGTGATTGCAAAGGTACAATTAAGTGAGCGCAATGCAAAATAAAAATATCTTTTTTTATTTTCATTGCCGAGCGTCAGTACCTTCGGCGGAGCCAACGGTACAATTAAGTGAGCGCAATGCAAAATAAAAATAATCTTTTTTATTTTCATTGCCGAGCGCCAGTACCTTCGGTGGAGCCAACGGTACAATTAAGTGAGCGCAATGCAAAATAAAAATATCTTTTTTAGGGCCACCTGCAAAAACCTGTGTTTGGATAAAATGCTCACGCTCGGCCATCAGCAAGCCAGCTCGCATGGCTCTCGCTGAATCGCTTTTTTGCATCGTAGTGACTTCGGAGATGTTGGCGGGTCGAAGACCCGACTTTGTGCGAAAGACCATGCAAGCACCTCGCAGAGGTGCGCCGCTTGGTCCGAAAAGTGCCACCAACAAGTGCCTCGAAGAGGAACTTTAAATTCCATTTGTGTTATGTCAACCTATATTCATTCCATTCCAATCCTGAACGCTCTATCATCAGTTTGTGCTCGTCTTCAAATCTTGTGCCAACGAGTGCAGAACCGAGCTTGCTCGAGTTTTGCCGAGTGCAGCCAAGATTATCTAAAAGTCTTGAGCCGATGATGCTCACGCTGATTGATAATGTAGTTGATAATCTTCTCTTTGTCACGAACACTACAAGAAAAGGCACCATATTCTTTTCTCCATCCCCTGAATTGAGGAAAACAGGATTGTTGCTTTGCCCACTTGCTGCTTCCTTGCTTGATGTCCCGAACCAAATCGCTCAGGCACACAGTGGGCGACAATTCAACTAAAATGTGTACATGATTGCCGATGCCGTTAATGCGCAACAGGCGGCAATTGCGACTCTGTACGATTGACCAGACATATCGATACAACTGTTCACTTTCATCATCAGGTATGGTCAACTCGCGGCGTAGGGTGTTGATGACGATATTGAACAACGAACTGACTGCGCTCATAATTGTTAGTTGTTTTTTGCTTGCAAAGTTTAGCTCAATTTGACCATACCGGCAAATAAAGTTCCTCTTCGAGGCACGTGCAGCCCTGCTTGCTGTGACCAAGCTGCGAGGACCTTCGGCCCTCTTGCATGGTCTTCTATGTTGCAATCCAAATAAATGAATCTCTTTAACTTTTGTTTAACATTATTGTAGCTCAACACGTTATATGTATAAGTAATTTGAGCACAGACAATACACCGCCTGTCCACCCCGATTTGGTGTGGATTAGACAGCCCTATTAGACAACCTTCTATAAGATGAACCGGTCGTGCCGGCCATCAAGATATTTCTTCAG
>JAFUVK010000182.1 GCA_017477555.1 Muribaculaceae bacterium | reverse complement strand
TGTGCAAACCGAACGCAGAAAAGCTTGCTTTTATGCTGAGATACCACCAAATTTTATTTACCTTTGTGGCAGAATATTCTTAAACAATCAAACAAGCAGAAAGAATGGACAAACTAAAACAATTGTTGACTGTCATGGCCGTGATGGCCGCTGCGGTGGCAGGGGCTGCCCAGCTATCGCCCGATGAGCGAACCATGACGCAGAACTTCGACCAGATGTGGGACGGTACAAGTGCCACACTCGTCATGCCCGACGACTGGCGAGTGGACAGGCAGATGAATGCGCCGCGCACTGTGGGCAGCTGGCAGACGGCGCAGACAACCCTGATGTACGAGGGTGGCGTGTCGCTAGCAAGCAACGCCAAGAACGGCACATGGAACTTTGGGGCCAGTGCCACTCCGGCCGACCGTGCCGTGGGTGGATTGTCGACCACCGTGTCGGGCGGCACGCGTTGTGTGAGTGTGATGACTCACCTCAGTAATGCTGCCCAGGTGGCCATCGAAAAGCTGACATTGGGCTATGACATCGAGAAGTACCGCTATGGCTCCAATCCCGAGGGATTTGCTGTACAGGTCTATTACTCGACCGACGGCATCGAGTGGACCAGTGCCGGTGACGACTTGCGCACCTATTTCTCGCCCGACCAGTCGACCATCGGTGCCGAGGTGGTGCCCATCTCCACTACTGCCGTAAGCGACAAGGCCATCAAACTGAATGTGCCTGCGGGAGGAGACCTATATCTGGCATGGAACATCAGTGTGGCAGCTGGCACAAGTCCCAACCTGGCCATGGGGCTGGCACTGGACAATGTCAGTGTCACGGCCACTTTTGCCGGCGAGGAAAACCTGTGCACCATCTATGCCGAGGATGTGACGCGCTGGCCGACACTGCTGCTCAACGCCGGCGGGCAAGAGCTCTCGCCAGCAGGCAGTGCTACGGTCAATGGCGTGGCCTATAAGTACTTTGAGCTGCCCGGCGACGGCAGCACATTGCCTCTGACTTTCAACAACGGCTCGACGACGACGGTCGTGGGCCCCACCATCACAGCCGACCGCGACTACTATCTGTGCGTTACTGCCAACGGTGTCACCGTCATCGACGATCCTGCGACTTACAGCGGATGGGTCGACCCCGACCGACCGCCATTTGTCGCCTCGGGAATCTATCTGCGCGGCGAGGTCAACTCGTGGGGCGCTAGTGCCGACTGGCAGTTCAGCGATGAGGGAAATGGCATATACGTGCTCTACGACAAGCAGCTGAGCGGACAGTTTAAGGTGGCCGACGCATCGTGGAGCAGTGCCTGCAACTATGGCTCGAATGGAACCTCTGTGCAGATTGACACCCCCTATAGCCTGGTGTCGGGCACCAACGACAACATCTCGTGCGGTGGCAACACCTACATCTGCTCGCGCATCGTGCTCACCATCGTTGACGGGCAGGCGACGTTGCTGCTCGAGAGCGATGATGACCCCAGTGGACTCACCGCGGTCTATCTGATGGGCGACCACAATGGCTGGAACTACGTGGACACCAGCGGCGCACTCAACTTGACCGACCAGCCGGGAGTGTTTGCCGGGCAGGTCACCCTCACGCCGGGTGACGATGGCACCAGTCGTTGGCGCATCTACCAGCGCTTGGGCATGGCAGGTGTGTGGGGCAACCCCGGCGGCGATGCCACACAGACTACGCTGCAAGGCTCACTTGAGAAGGGTAGCCGAGGCACGGTGGCTGCCGAGCCGGGCACCTATCAGGTGACGTTCGATATCAACACCGGCCACTACACTCTCGAGCAGATTGCCTCGCAGCCTGTGAGCATGGAACTGCGGCCCGCCGAGGTGACCCTCGTGCCCCAGCTGCCCGAGCGGGTGCGGGTGCTGTCGCTCAACAATAGTCTTATCCACTACAACGACCAGGATCAGATGTTCAACGACATTGCCCAAGAGATGGGAACTGAGGCGCAATGGACCAGACACTCGCTGCTGGGCAAGTCGCTCAACGCCCATTGGGCCGAGGGAGACGGACTGGCCGAGGACGGAAATCCCGGGGCCAAGATGCTGGTGCGCAGCCAGCCTTGGAGCCACATCATCCTGCAGGAGCAGAGCAGTCTGCCACGCACCGAGATTGAGACCTTCCGCACCAATGTCAAGCAGTGGGTCGACTATATCCGCGACTATTGCCCCAACCCCAATGCCGTGATCATCGTGCCCGTCAACTGGGCATACAGTGGCGACTGGGAGAACTACACTGCTTTTAATAAGGTGTTTGTGGACAACTGTCTCGAGCTGGCCCGCGACCTGGGAGTGACACTGTGTCCTGTGGGCGTGGCCTATCAGGACGTGTATGACCGCGAGGGACCCGAGGGCACACTCAGCTGGTTCCAGGACGACCGTCATCCCACAATCAAGGCAACATATATGGCAGCAGCCATGGAGTATGGACTCATCTATGGCATGGACCCGGCCACCATCACAGGCACGCCCGACGGCATGACCGCCACCGAGGCGCAGCAGATGCGAGACTATGCCAGCCGCGCCCTCATGTCATTTGACAATGTGGTCGATCACACGGCGGCAACCGTGCGCTACAGCGTTGTGCTCCGCGACCAGTTCGGAATGGCAATGCCCAGCGAGACACCCTATGTGGCAACACTGAGCGGGGGCGGCACAGTCGATGACAACTTTGTCTACACGGCCGACCGCACGCCGGGCGACTACACACTCGATGTGAGCAACGGCACCTTTGCCCAGCAGGCGCTGATCCATGTGGCTCAACCGGTGACCGAGATGGTGGTGCTGCCGGCCATTGAACTCAATGCTGACGACCTGGCCTTTACTGAGAATTTCGACAGTATGGGTACAGAGGCCGCGGCCACACTGCCTGCGGCATGGCGCATTGACCGCATCCTCACTGCTCCACGCACCGTGGGACGCTATGACCAGGCCGATGAAGTGACGATGTATGCCGGTGGAGCCAACCTGCCCAGCAACGCCAAGAACGGCACATGGAACTTCGGGGCCGACGACGAGACCGACCGTGCTCCGGGCGGCATCTCGACAGGAGTGGCCGGCGGCACCCGCTGTGTCAATGTCTATGCCCACTTGCTCAACACAGGGCGCAAGAGCATACAAGACATCCAACTGGCCTATGATGTGGAGAAATACCGCATGGGCAACAACGCTGAGGGATTTGACGTGCAGCTCTACTACTCGATCGACGGCCGTAACTGGACGAGTGCCGGCGACGACTTCAAGACACACTTCGATGCCGATGCCCAGACTGCCGGCTATGCCAGCGTGCCGGGCGATGTGGTGCATGTGAGCGCCACACTGCCCACTGTGATGCAGGCGGGATGTGACCTCTACCTGGCGTGGAACATCAGTGTCGCTGACGGAACAGCTGCTCAGGGTGCCATGGCACTCGCCATCGACAATGTCGCATTCAGCGGACAGCTACCACCCATTCCCACTGCACGACACTACATCTATGCCAACGACCTCACAGGGTGGGATGCTCTGGGCCTCTATGCTTGGGGCGACGGAGAACTCTTCGGCGCTTGGCCGGGCGAGACTTGGGTCGACCAGGTGGACATTGCAGGGGTCAGCTACAAGAAGTTCCTGCTCGACACCGACAGTGGCAACTACCACCTGATCTTCAACAACTGGAACAATGGTCAGCAGACACCCGACTACGACATTGTCGCCGACCGCGACCACTACTTTGATGTCTATGCCGACCATGTAGTGGAGGTGAGTCCCCAGGTGGGGGTGAGCGACATCAGCCACAGCCAGCCCATCGACGTGCGCGGTGGGGTGGTTGTCGCCAAGGGCATCATCCGTGTCTATGACCTGATGGGATGTCGGGTGGCAATGGGCACCGACTGCCTTAATATCGCCGACTTGCCGCACGGCATCTACTTGATACACACTGATGCTGGTGTCGTCAAGGTCGCCAAGTGACCTGGTCATGCCATTGTGCAACAACTCCTCTTCTGGCCGAGAAGGGGAGTTGCTTTTTTGGTATGACGGGCATGTTGTACATCTGTGGTGAAAGTCCACTCGGGGCGTAGTCACCGACGAACCCTATAGCGACTCGCAAGTTTCAAGTGGTGACGCTTGGGAGAGAAGAAGCGATAGCGAAATCGTGGCTTG
>JAFUVK010000181.1 GCA_017477555.1 Muribaculaceae bacterium | reverse complement strand
ATTGGTTCAAACCCCACCCCCAACCGCTCTTCCAGCGTCAATGGGCTGCACCTCAACAATGTTCGAGCTAGCTCGGCATTGTATTCGGCTTGCACCATTGGTCCCCTTTAAGAAAGGGGAGGGGAAATGAGGAGATTCTTCTGAATCGGTGAACAGATACACGAATTAGCAATTTTGTTAAAAGAATTAAAATAAAACCGAAAAATTTGGTGGGTATCAGAAAAAAGCAGTACTTTTGCACCATAACACTCTAACTGAAGTTGATTCAATGTGTATGACAGGTCGTCGTGAGACGCTCTGTCATATTCTTTTTATCTGCACATCAGTCGATTAGCATACCTGTAGCAACTTCGTTGGCAACTTGAGTGCCCATAGACTGAGCTACGATGGTCAGTCCAAACTCGCAAGCCGCCGCCGGCCCACGGCCAGTCACCACATTGCCATCGACAACCACCATCTTGGGTTCACACCAGTTCACTCCATAGCCCTCAACAGCCATGCCCGGATAGCACACCGCATCACGGTTATTGATGATGCCCAGCGGAGCCAGCACAATGGCCGGCGAGGCACAGATGGCTGCCAGATGGCCACCACACCGATTCTGCTCGACCAGCGCGCGGCATAGCGGCTCGCATGCCGCCAGATGGGTAGCACCAGGCATACCGCCCGGACAGATGAGCCACTCGGCATTGGCCAGATCGCAGTCATCAACCAGCGCATCGGCCATTACCACCACACCATGCGCTCCAGTCACCTGCAGCGTGGCATTGATTGACACTGTAATCACCGGCATGCCCGCACGGCGCATCACATCGACAGTAGCCAGAGCCTCAATTTCCTCGAAGCCGTCGGCCAAAAACACAAATGATGTCTTCATCAGTTTGAGAATTAAATATTGATAATTAAAAAATTCTATTCGGTATATTGACAAAAAGCTCTGCCCTCCCCCCTACTGTTGCTGCTTGGAGAAGTGCAGAGCCTTCAGCTTTTGTCTGACTCGGGTCATACCCGCAGACTCACTTGGGCAAAAAATGCGTGCCCTAAGGCCGCTACCGTGTCAGGCGTTCTTGGCCTCGGCCTCGCTCACGCCAGCCAGAGCCGGGTCGACCAAGATGCGTCCACAGTACTCGCAGACGATGATCTTCTTGTGCATCTTGATTTCCATCTGCCGCTGCGGCGGAATGCGGTTGAAGCAGCCACCACAAGCATTACGCTGCACATAGACCACCCCCAGTCCGTTTCGTGCATTCTTGCGTATGCGCTTGAACGCAGTGAGCAGACGGGTGTCAATCTTATTCTCCAGTCGCTTGGCCTGTTCGCGGAGCTTCTCTTCGTCCTGCTTGGTCTCACTGACAATCTCATTGAGCTCGCTCTTCTTCTCGGCCAGCACATGCTGGTTGTCCTCGAGCTGTTCTTGCGCGCGTGCAATCTCGGCCTTGATGGCTTCAATCTTGCGCGCCGCTTCGTTCATCTTCTTCTCGGCCAGCTCAATGTTGAGCGTCTCATACTCAATCTCCTTGGTCAGATGGTCATACTCCCGGTTGTTGCGCACATTGTCCTGATCGCGCGTGTACTTCTCGATGCGTGTCTCGGCCTGGTCGCGCGCGGCCTGCTGGTCGGCGATGTCCTGCTGGAGAGCGGCAATCTCGTCATTATAGTTGTTGATGCGAGTTTGCAATCCCTCAATAGCCGCATCCAGGTCTTCAACCTCGAGCGGTAGCTCGCCGCGCAAAATCTTAATGCGGTCGACCTCCGAGAGAATCTTCTGCAGGTGGTACAACGCCTTGAGGCGCTCCTCAACGGTCAGTTCATGATCTTTTTTTGCCATAATTGTTTTTTATTGTTTTTTCCAGCGCTTCCAGATTTTCTAGCGCCACTGGATGATCTAGATGTTTTTATATTAAATAGTTAACAGGGTTTCGCTCGGTCAGCGCCAGCAGGGCAGTCACGTCGGGACAGTTCTTTCCAATGATGCCACTGAACAGCTCAGTGGTATACTGCTCGCTCTCGTAGTGTCCAATGTCGGCAATGACGATGCCCTCGTCGGCCTTGAAGAAGTCGTGGTACTTGACATCACCAGTTATATAGACATCGGCACCCGCCTGCCGGGCACGGTCGATGAGAAACGCTCCGGCACCGCCACACAGGGCCACACGGTAGACATCGCCACTGGTATCGCCACTGTAACGCACCGCCCTAACCCCAAATGCTTCCTTAACCTCCTTGAGGAAATCCATCATGGGTTTCGGCAGGATATAACCTATCACCCCTGAGCCGGTAGTCACGCCATTATCATCGTGCACCTCGAGCACCTCGACATCGGTCAATCCCAGTTTCTCGGCCATGTGGTGCGACACGCCCGCAGGAGCATTGTCCATGTTGGTGTGCGCGCTGTAGATGTTGATGTCGTGCTTGATGGCATAAGCCACCATGCGCTCGATGGAGTCGCGCCCAGCCAGTTTCTTCAGCCCATGGAAGATGAGCGGATGATGACTGACCACGGTGTTAAAGCCGCGTGTGATGGCTTCGTTAATGACCGCCATCGTCACATCGGTGCACAGGAGCACACCCGTGACCACGGCGTCGGGGTCGCCCACCTGCAGCCCGGCATTGTCGTAGCCCTCCTGCCAGCGCAGGGGCGCCACTTGCTCGATGGCTCGCGCTATATCGTTAACCCTTGATGGCACGCAGTCGGTCATTGTCAATGTTCAGATACAGTTCGTCAAGCTGCTCCTGGGCAATCTCGCTGGGTGCGTCGAGCATCACGTCGCGACCACTGTTGTTCTTTGGGAATGCGATGCAGTCGCGTATGCTGTCGAGTCCGGCCATGATCGAGACAAATCGGTCGAGGCCGAATGCCAGTCCGGCGTGAGGTGGTGCTCCATACTTGAACGCATTGATCAGGAAGCCAAACTGTGCCATGGCGCGCTCGGGAGTGAATCCCAGAATCTCGAACATTTTCTCCTGCAGTTGGCCGTCGTGGATACGCAGGCTGCCGCCGCCCACCTCTATGCCATTGCACACAAAGTCGTAGGCCACGGCACGCACGCGCTCGGGGTGCTCGTCGAGCAGGGGGATGTCATCGGGATTGGGCATGGTGAACGGGTGGTGCGTGGCCATCAGGCGCTGCTCCTCATCGCTCCACTCAAACAGCGGGAAGTCGACAATCCACAGGCACTCAAAGCGGTTCTTGTCGCGCAGTCCCAGACGCTCGCCCATCTCCAGACGCAGCGTGCACAACTGGACACGAGTCTTGTTGGCATTGTCGCCACTGAGGATGAGCACCAGGTCGCCATCGTTGGCTCCCATGGCCTGCTTGAGCGCCATCAGGTCGTCGTGGTCGTAGAACTTGTCGACACTGCTCTTGATGGTTCCGTCGGTGTTATACTTGACATACACCAGTCCCTTGGCTCCCACTTGCGGACGCTTGACAAAGTTGGTGAGTTCATCAAGCTGCTTGCGCGAGTAGTCGGCACATCCCGGCACGCAGATACCGCCTATGTAGGCCGCATCGTCAAAGACGCTTAACTTACCCAGCTTCATCACATCCATCAGCTCGACAAACGTCATGCCGAAGCGCAGGTCGGGCTTGTAGCTTCCATACAGGCGCATGGCATCGTGCCATGTCATCTGCTGCAACTTGGCAGGCAATTCCACGCCACGCACCTCCTTGAACAGATGTCGTGCCAGGTCCTCAAAGATTTGCAGCACATCCTCCTGCTCGACAAAGCTCATCTCGCAGTCAATCTGCGTAAATTCGGGCTGGCGGTCGGCACGCAAGTCCTCGTCGCGGAAGCACTTGGCAATCTGGAAGTATCGGTCAAATCCGGCCACCATCAGCAGCTGTTTGAGAGTCTGAGGACTCTGCGGCAGGGCATAGAATTGTCCCGGGTTCATGCGCGAGGGCACGACAAAGTCGCGTGCGCCCTCGGGAGTCGACCCGATGAGAATCGGGGTTTCCACCTCGATGAAATTCTTCGAGTCGAGGAAGTTGCGTATGAGAATGGTCATGCGGTGCCGCAACTCCAGATTGCTGCGCACGCAGCCGCGCCGCAAGTCCAGATAACGATATTTCATGCGTATGTCGTCGCCGCCGTCAGTGTTGTCTTCGATGGTGAAAGGCGGAGTCTCGCTAGGACTAAGCACGTTCAGTGCGTTGGCGATAATCTCGATGTCGCCCGTGGGCAGGTTGGCGTTCTTGCTCGACCGCTCGGCCACTGTGCCCGTCACTTGCACGACAAACTCACGTCCCAACTTGTTGGCGCTGTCGCACAGGGCGGCATCCACCTCGTTGTTAAACACAATCTGTGTGAGTCCATAACGGTCGCGCAGGTCGACAAACGTCATGCCCCCCATCTTGCGTGTGCGCTGCACCCATCCGGCCAGCGTCACCACCTCGCCGGCGTTAGCCAGCCGAAGTTCTCCACATGTCTTGGTTCTGTACATATCGTTAGAGTTAAGAATTCAGAAATCAGATGCCCCACTTGCCAGCCACAGAGATGCCGCAAAAAAAAGGGCCATAATTATCAAACTGCAAAATTACTAAAAATTTGCGCAAGTTGAGTGCAAAACAAAAAGAAAAACAACGTTTTTCGGTTTTTTTGCCGAGATGAAGCCAAAAATGCGATTAAGCGAGAGCCATGCAAGCTGGCTTGATGATGGCCGAGTATGAGCATTTTATCAAAATTCAAGGGGCTATGTACCAGTTGTCCCTTGTGGGTATAAGTAGCAGTGGCCCCAACGGGGCCGCCGCCCCCGCCTGTAATCGGATAGCCCTTTCAGGGCACCAAGGGGACAACAGGTATATAGTTCCCAAAATTTATCCAAATTTGGGCAAACCAAAGGCTTTTCGGTCTGAAAAAACTTTTTTGCCGTTATTTCTCTGAAACAAAGCCAATTTAGCCCTACAGACACGGCCGTCGAGCTATGCTATGGCCACTGCAAAATATAGGGCTGCGCCTGCGGCACAGCCCTACACATTCCTCATATAGCGTAGCAAATCACGCGGCACGATGCGGCCACGAGAATTACTTGCCCAGCATGATGTTGATCACGGCATTGACATCCTCGATGCCCACCGAACCATTGCCGTCGACGTCGGCAAAAGCGTTCTCGGCCTTGCCGAGCATCACATTAATCACAGCATTGACATCCTCGATGCCCACCGAGCCATTGCCGTCGACATCGCCCGGCACACGCGGGTCAAGCAGAGGCACCATTTCGCAGTTGATCACCTGCTTTTCCACGCCATTGCCCCGCCGATGCAGCAATGCGATGATGTGCATCTTCTCGGGATTCCAGCTGCTGCTAAAGGTCACCGAATAGCCCTTTTCAAATTGAGACTTTCCACTCACAGAGATGAGATCTCCGTTATAGGCCGAAGGTATGGCACGCACCACATTGTCGTGCACATAGCCTGTGACCCAGGTGCCTTGATTGAGCTGCCGTGCCACCAGGCTGTCCTCGGTGACATAGACCGTAAGCCCCATCGTACTGCCAAAGATTGAGCTGAAATCCTCGCTCAGCTCACCGGAGACCTTGATGGCCAACTTACGCGTCGACTCATTGTAGGTCGGCTCGATATTAATTGAAGCCAATGCGGGTGTCGGGTTGTTGTCGAAGTAGAGTTCCTTGAACATTTGAGCCGCCATCTGGGCATACTGCGCGTTATAACTGATGGTCTGGGGGAGCGCACCGGTCATCTCGGCATCGAAGCGATTAAACACCGCGCTGGGCGCACTATTCACTCCCAGATAACTTGACAGTTGCGTACCCTTGGTGATTACAAATGGGTCGCCCGAAGTGGGGATATTGACATGTACCGATGCCCTGACCATTGAACCTTGACAAATCTCTTCCAGAGCCTTCAACACGTTCATGCCCAGCGGACAGTAGGTGCACGTGGTGCTGGTGAAATGCTCAACCAGCTGCTTCTGGCGAGGGAAGTCGCGCTGATAAACCACAAACGATGTGGCGACCTCCGCCGCGGCGGCCGGCTGTTCACCCGCCACCGTAGCCACACGCAAGGTGAGCGTATGCTGCCCGGTGGTCAACTCCTCGACCGGGCATGTCCCGGCATAAGTGACGATGCTGGGTGTCAACGCTATGGGAGAGTCAACTGTAGCCTTGACCTCGCCATCGATGAGCACATCAACAGTATACTCACTCAGTGTCTCAGTGCCAATATTGGCCATGCCGAGATTATAAGCGATATTTTGCCCATTCTTGGCAAATTCCTGTGCGGTTACACCCACCAGAGCGAGACTATAAGAGGAATACTCCTTCTCCACAATGGCTTGAACACTAAGATTGCCATAAGATGACAAGCCGATATCCTCCCATCCGGTAACCACACCGGGAGCGTAGGTGTAAGATGGCAACACCGTTTCACTCTCCACCACCGAGATGGGATAACAGTCGGTCGTGTTGCCGGACTTCTGCCTATACTGATAGCCAATCAGTAGTCCCTGGATTCCATCGGCCGAGATAGTGACAGGCGCATCCAGCACAACCTCATTCCAGCCGGCCACAGTCGATTCCACCAATTGCTCGACAAGCGGTTCGCCCACCGTGAGTGGCGACAGGCTAGTAACGGGATAGATGAAGACCCCACCATCGGTCACAGGGGCGCATAGACCGAAGCGTATGGCCTTGACTTGCCCCCCTTCGAAAGCACTTACCAGACCAAGCGGCAACAATGTACCCTGCTTGAAGACTCCCGACGTGTTAGACAATCCCAAGCCAGACTCGCCCAACTCGTCACTCGTGTAAGGGCCCATATAGAGCTGGTTAGGGCCCAACACCTTAGCCATAGGCGCTTGAGCCACACTAGATGCCAATTGCTGCGCCACAGGATTTCGCTGAAGCAGCTGCGCACTGGCCACCGTGGCGCTAATCGCCATCAGAGCCAAAGATAGTAAGATTTTTTTCATTAGACTTGTTGCTTTAAGATTTCTATTTACCTAACATAATGTTAATTACGGCATTTACATCCTCGACGCCCACCGAGCCGTTGCCATTGACATCGGCAAGGGCATTCTCGGCCTTGCCGAGCATCACGTTGATCACAGCGTTGACATCCTCGACACCCACCGAGCCATTGCCGTCGATGTCGCCCTCCACCTCATCAACTACGCCATTGCGGTAGTGCAGTGTCACGGTCGGGCCGTCGCACACATAGGTGTATTGGAAAGGAAACGATCCGGTCCGGTTCAATACCTCGACCGTTAGCGTCACGTCACATCCACCTTGCGCATCAGGAACCCATTCGGTCTGCAAGTCGCGCATCTCGCCAGCGGCCAACATTTCTCCGTTGGTGACAACATTTGTCTCGGTGTCATAACTCTTGCACGTCCAGGGGAAGCAGAGCTGGTAGGCTCCGTTGTCCATCCGCTCGATGAGCATGTTGATGCGCATGGCATGCTCCGCGCCGTCCTTGTTACGCACCTTCAGGTGCGAGTACATGGTGTAGGTGATTACGCCAGTGAAGGGGTCTTCGTCGGTGATCACGTCGGTCAGGGTGAGGGTGGCCTCGTTGGGCACCACATTACCGTCTTTGTCGACAAACTCGAAGTAGTCGGCCTGTGCCCACATAGTCATGCAAGTGAGCACAAATGCTAATAGCAGTAGAGATTTTTTCATAGAGTCAATATTTTTCTTCGTTACTTGATTAACTTGGCTTGGGTGGCTTGGAGGACACCGGTGGAGTTGTAGACAAAGGCCACGACGCGCAGGTTGTCGAGCACATAGTCATCGCTGATGGTGATGGACGACATCTTCTGGGCCGTCTCACCCTCGGCCATAGCCACATCCTCGCCCCAGGTGCCGTTGATACTGGTGCGGAACACATGGTCGTGCACATAGTCATAGTCTCGCGCATTGCCCGGGAAGAGTTGCAGACTCACAATACCGTCCTCGATGAGCCACAGCTGCAGTTTACCCGCGACGTTGCCGTCCACGGCCATCATATCGGTGACGACATCGAGCTTGCGGGTGTCGGCATCAAGCGTTGTCTCCAGCTTGATCGAGACCGCGGCCGTCTGCTGTATCTGCTCATAGACCTTGGCGGCCCAAGTGGTGTGCAGACTCAAGCCCGTGCGATTTACCATACCACTAGGTTGCTCCTGCACCTGCCAGTGCGCATAGTACTGGTCGCCCTCGTCGGTGCGCAGTGGCGTTGAAGCCCCGAAGGGGCCGCTGTGTATGCCCACAGCTATCACCACCGAGTCGCCATACTCCTGCTGTAACTGGTGGATGACTTCGCTGGCCGCAGGACAGTTGACGCACCGCTGGCCGGTGAAGTCTTCGATGAGCACAGCACGCGACACAGCCGCAGGCTTGACATAGATCAGGCGCTCATCCTCAGGGATGTTGTCACAGGCGGTGAGCAGTGCCAAGGCTGCCACGGCCATGACAGTGATATAGTTGAATATCTTCATCATTGTCTAGAAGTTATAGTTATAGGTAAGTGTGACACCACGGCTTGCAGGCACATAACGGCACACACCACCGGCACAGTTATATCCGGCGCGTGTGCGTCCATAACCCAGTTGCAGGCGGTGCGACTTGACGTTGTAGGTCACTAGACCCTGATAATAGTGAATGTCGGTCTGGCCACTGTTATACATGTCGGCAATCGAGAACATCCAGTGCGGTGCCCATGACACCTCAATCAGGCCATACCACCAGTCGCCCTGGTCGTCGCGGGTCGACAGATACTGCAACTCGCCGCGCAACGTCCACTTGCGCGCCACATTCCATCGCACATCGGCCACAGCAATGTTGCTGCGCACCATGCCTCCCTCGCCCTCGACGGCGGTCTTGTTGTAGCGCTGGTTCATATACATCAGATTGAGCTTTACCTTGCGCGACAACTTTTTCTCCAATTGGATGTTAAAATCCTGATAATAAGTCTCGTCGCCCCATCCCCAGAAAGTTGTTTCCGGGCCATCGGTACCGATTCCACTCTGCTTGTCCTTGTAGTCGAGCGAGTGAATGTGCGAGAAGTTGAGCCGCACCTGCGTGCCATACTTTCCTCCCAGGGCAGTCCCCTTCTTGAACAGATAGCTCAGCTCGGCCTGATAGGCCCACTCGCCCTGCGTGTTGGTGGCGTAGGGATAGAGTGCCGCCAGCGCATAGGTGTGCTCCATAGAGAATGCGGGCAGGTGGTTGATCATCGACGAGATGCCCGTCATGGACCGCCTGCTGCGGAACGACATGTTCTCGCTGCGCTTGACCTGCACCAGTGCGCTCAGTCCCTTGCGTGAGTAGGATGCCGAGAGCATCTCCACATGGCCCGGGCCGTAGACATACTTGTTGTCGAACGAGGGGTCTTGGCTCTTGTGGGCGTACTCAAGCAGCAGGCTCACGGGCCCTTGCTGATATCGTGCCCGTGCATCCCAGGCATTGACATAGGTGGGGAATTTGAGCCGGTGGGTGGCATCGGCCATGAGGTCCTCCTGGTTCTCATGTTTGTTGACCCATGACGCGCCCAGCATCAGATGGGCGTTGTGGGCTTGCATCGGCTTGACCCATTGCTCCAGGTTGACCTCGGCATCGGCCCCGGTGATCCATGCCTTGTTCCAGTCCCAATAGCGGCGCTGACGTCCTGTGAGCGCCTTGACGGTGAATCCGTCGGCACGCCACTGCACGCGCGCACCCAGTAGCGAGTTGTCCACACCCAGGCTGCGTTGCTCGTAGGTGCGATAGATAAATCCCGAGCCAAACTGGTCGTAGGTCGACCCCAGGGTGACCTCCACCCTGTTGAACTTACCCTTGACCCACAGGTTGGGCAGTCCCCATCCCTTAAAGTCCTTCTCGAATCCCGGCAGCGGGAACTCTGTGAACTCAAAACGAGCGCCGGCGTCGACCCATTTGCTCATCAGGGCGACGTCGGCGTAGGTGTTGGTCAGCACTTTGTCATCACTCTTGGCTGCCCCGATTTTCTCATCCTCCTGCGGGATGAGAATCTCGCTGTGCACACTGCCAGTCACGGTGACCTTCTTCTCGCCCGGAGCTTGTCCGTCCTGTGCCAAAGCGATCGCCGCACAAAGTGCCACTGCACCGAGTAGTAGCTTTCTCATCACTCCTTCGTTAAGACCTCCAGTAGCTCATTCTCTGCACCGTCGGTGTATCCGTTGTGCTTATAGATGATTTTGCCATCCTCATCCAGCACCACCACATATGGAATCAGCTGGATGCCTAAAGCGCGCTTGAGCTCTCCATTGGGGTCGAGCAGCACCCGATAGGGCCATCCTTTAGCGTCGACCAGCGGCTTCACGCGGTTAGCGCTTTGCGCCTCATCGATCGATACGGCTATGACCTCCACACCAGTTTCCTCCTGCCACTCGTCGTAAACCTCAGCAATGGCACTCAACTCACGCTGGCAGGGCTTGCACCAAGTGGCAAAGAAACTCACAATCACCGGGTGTCCAGGACGAGCCAACGTGTCGGTTCGCACAGCGTTTCCCTCAATGTCGTTGAGTGTCACAGCAGGCATCTGCGCCTGCGCCACCAGCGTGCAGGCCAAAAAGGCTACAAGCAGAAATAACGTCTTTTTCATATCAATGGTTTTTAGTCGTTAATTTTTCAATGCAAAAGTAGGACATTCTTTCAACATATGCAAGCAAAATCGGTGCAACATTTGCCGAAATGACGCTATTTCCGAGTTTCTTTCTGACAAAGGAACAAAAATCACGAATTTCGGCAACAAAGATTAACTAAAATTAAGACCCTGACACGAACTTGTCAGCATCATAGACGGGTCTACTTAAAAATCCGCACCATTTGCGCGAGCTTTAATCTGCCTGGCAGCTCCCCCTCCCCCCGCACACAAAGGACACGGAGGTATGAGAATCTCCGTGCCCTGTGTATGAGGCTTATAAGTTGCGAGTCGTGAGTCGCGGGTTGCGAATTTTCGGGTTGCGAATTGCTAGCCTCCGAGCTAGCAACTTACTCACAACAACTAACAACTTAAGAAACCAAGAACTTAGTTGCCAAGCCTGATGTTGATCACGGCGTTCACGTCCTCGTTGCCCGGCGAGCCGCCGTTGTCCACGTCGGCCTTAGGGTTCTGTGCGGTGCCCAGCATCACATTAATCACGGCATTCACGTCCTCGATACCCACCGAGCCATTACCGTCCACGTCGCCTTTGAGGCCCTGCGAGGGTGCCGGCATGTCCTTGATGTCGATGACCTCGCAATTGAAGACCTCCTTTTTGGTGCCACTACCCTTGCGGTTGACCAGCACCACCACATGCATGTTTTCGGGGTTCCACTGCTCGTTCAAAATGGTCGAGAACTCATTGTCATAGTTGAGCGTGCCATCGACCATCTTCAAGGCCGTGCCCGAGATGGTGCCCAGCATGTCGCGCATCACATGATTGTGGGTGTAGTCATCAATCCAAGTGCCATTGTTCAATTGACGCCCCACCAGGCCATCCTCGGTGAGGTAGACCGTAATGCCTACCCCCGAGCCGTAGAGAGTCTTGAGCTCACTGGTAGTCTGCCCCGTGACATTGAGCTTGAGTTCGCGTGTTGCCGGGTCGTAAGTTCCTCCCAGGTTGATATTGGCCACAACAGGTGTCCAGTTGTTGCCGATGTAGGACTCATTGAGGTAATCGGCATACATGGGAATCACCGATGGCTGGAAACCGATGCCGAAGGCAATAGTACCGGCCTTCTCATAGTCAAAGCGGTTGAATGTGGCTTGCGGATAAGATTGGTCCACACCCAGATAACTCATGATCTGGTCGCATCGGGTGTTGTGGAACACATCGGTGCCACTCATGTTGCCATGGATGCCAACCCACGCCAGGTTGCCACAGCGGTCGCCCACGGCCTGGATAAACTGCTCGCCCCAGGGGCAATAGGTGCAGTACTGCGAGGTGAACTGCTCCACCACATTCTTCTGTCGCTCGAATGCCTCGTAGTAGGCCGTGAACTGGCCGCTGATCGTGGTTCCGTTCTCGACCGGCTCGCCGTCAATCGAGGCAATCTGCAAGGCAAACGTGTGCTTGCCCACACTCAAGTCCAGCCCATCGAGCGAACAATTGCCACTGATGTTCACCTCGGTGGGTGTCAATGCTATGGGCGAGTCGAACGCGTCGACCACCTGTCCGTCGACCAGCGCGTTGATGACATAGTTGTCGAGCGTCTTGGCCCCCAAATTGCTCATCGTGAGACTGAAGTTCACTCCATCGGCCACTCGGGCATAGTCATTGACCACGAGATCCTTGATGACCATGTCGTAATCGGCAAAATTCTCGCTCTCGACGATGGCCTGCACACTGAGGTTGCCATAGCTGCTCAATCCCACATCATACCACTGGCAGGTCTCTGTGCCCAAATAGCCGTACATGAATGATGGGCAGATCTCATTGCCGGCCATCACGGCCGAGATGGGATGCGTGCGACTGCTGGGGCTGGACACCTGCCGATACTGGAAGCCCAGCATCAGCCCGGCCAGACCGGTGAGGTCGATGGTGTAAGGTTCGTTGATGGCCACCTCGTTCCACCCCGCCGATGTCGTGGGCACCTCCTGATCGATGAGCGGTTCGCCTACTGTAAGCGGATTGAGCGCGATGACCGGCCACAGGATGACCCGGGCCGAGTCGACCGGCTGATAGAGACCGAAGCGGATGGCTTTGACTTGTCCGCCCTCAAACTTCTGCACCTGGCTCAGGGTGAGCACGGTGCCAATCTTGACCGTCTCGTTGATGGTTGCCAATCCCAGTCCGGCATCGGTCAGTTCGTCGGTGAAATACGGGCCCATATAGAGCTGATTGGGCCCGAGCACCTTCTGCATGGGAGCCTTGGCTGCACGTGGCACAACCGGTGACGACAGTGGACTCTGTTGCACTTGAAGCAGTTGCGCATTGGCTGCAGCCATACACCCCAGCATCAGCGCAAACGCTATGATCAATTTCTTCATAAGACTCTGATTTATTTGGCAAATGCGACACGGGGTCTGGCCCCGTGCCGCAATTACTTAGGTTCGATGGTTTTTACTTGATAATCTTGCGGGTTGTACCGTCGCTCATGCGCACGATGTTGACACCGTTCTGCATCTGGCTCAGACGCTTGCCGTCGATGGTGTAGATGGCCTCGACAGCAGCTTCTGTCTTGGTCTGCACACCGTCGATGCTCGTGTTGGGCATCTCCTCGATGTTGACGAACTTCTGCCAGATGTTGGCATTACGATAGTTGTCAATGCATCCCTCAGGCACATACAACGTCACGGTCTGATATTTGGTGGCATCGTTAAACAGCTCAGTAGTCAGCCCCACGGGGTTCTCGGCCATGCTCACCAGCTCGGTCATGGCGCCACAGTTGCTGAATGGCTCTTGGCCTACCCAAGTCAGGCTGGCCGGCATGACCACGCGCTCGAGTGCATCGCAGCGATTGAGAGCCCCTCCACAGAGCCACTCAAGTCCTTCGGGCAAGACAGCCTCCTTGAGCGACCAGGTGAACGAGAAAGCATAGTCGTAGAGGAACTTCAAGTTCTTGGGGAACTGGAGTTCAGTCACGCTCTTGAGCGAGCGGAATGCCTGGAAGCCGATATCCTCGATGTTGTCGCCCAGAATGAGTTCGGTGGCTTCGGTGCAGTTGTCGAATGCGTTGCGCTCGATGTGCTTGCAGCCACTGCCGATGACAATGCGCTTGAGGTTCTTGCAGCGGTTGACGGCATCGTTGCGCACCAGTTCCACCTCGTCAGGAATAATCAGCTCGGTGGCAGGGTTAGCCACGGGGAAGCCGATGACCTCCTTCTTGTCCTTGGTCATGAGCAGCGAGTTCTCGGCACAGAGATAGGGGTTGTTCTCATCGACGGTAATCGTGGCCAGTTTGGTGGCCTTGTAGTGGAAGTCGGTACCCACCATCTGCACCTTAGCACCCATATTGAGGGCGGTAATATTGGTCTCGGCAAACGCCTTGCTGCCAATGGTCTGCAAGTCCCCGTTCAGGGTGACACCCGTCAGGTTGGCATTCTGGTTGAACGCCTCGTTGGCGATACCGATCACGGTGCAAACCACATCGTTCTTTGTTATTGTATTAGGAACCACGTAGTCGCCCGTCACTGCCTTGCCATCGACCAGAATGGCAGTGCCTTGGGTCAGGTTAAGCTCATAAATAGCACCGTCCTGGACATACTCTGCCAGCATGGGCATCTCATCAATGGACTTGACATTGGCAAACTTCTGCCAGATCTCGGCAGCCTTGTAGGCCTCGATACTTGCTTCGGGCACATAGAGCGTGGTAGCATTATAGTCGCTCACCAGGTCGAGCTTGTTGACCATTTCGGGCACATCCACCGCCTTGCAGCCCAGAGCAATCAGGTTGGGATTCTGCAACACGGCATACCCCTCGACATCGACCACAGTCGACGGGAATGCGATGGTGCTGAAGCGCGTGTCGCCGAAGGCACCCATGCCGATGGCCTGCAGACCCTCGCCCAGGTCGATGCTCTTCAAGTTGTAGCAAGCCCAGAAAGCATAGCTATCGATGGTCTCGACATTGGCACCGGTCTTGATGCCGGAGATGGCCGAGCCACGGAAAGCAAAGTCGCCGATGAGGGTGGTGTTCTCGTTAAAGACAATCTCGCCGGTGAGTGCATGCGTTTCGTAGAGGCAAGCGTGCTCATAGCGGGTGATGTTGTCCAGGTTGATGCTGCGCAGTGCCTCATTGCCATAGAAAGCCTCGGACGACAGTGTGGTGATGCTCTCGGGCAAAGTAATCTCTTCGAGTCCGGCACACAGCGTGAACATCTGACCCGGTACGGCGGTGAGGTTGGTGGGCAGCACCACATGCTTGAGGTTGTTGCACATGCGGCAGACACTCATTTGCATATTAGTGACAGTCTCGGGGAAGATAATCTCGGTGATGGCCGTCTCGTTGAAGGCACTATAACCGACATACTCCAACGAGGGCGACTGGATAGTGATGGTGGCCAAGTTCGGGCACTTCTCGACGCAATAACCGCCAATTTTCTGGACCGATGCGGGGAAGACCACACTGGTCAGGCCTGGGTTCTCGCTGAAGGTGCCATAGCCCACCTCCTTGATGCCCTGTCCCATGTCGACGCTCTCGAGCGAAACACAGTGGCGGAAGCAGCAGGTATCGGTCTTCTCGATGCCATCGGGCAGGGTGACACTCTGCAGTGCCGAAGCCTCATAAAATGCCCAACTGCCGATATACTTCATCGTGGCAGGGAACTGGATGGTCTCGATGGTGCCGTTTCTCATGAATGCACGTGCATTGACCTCGGTCACAGGATAAGCGACATCATTGAAGGTCACCTGGTCGGCAATGACGAGGTCGAAGATGTCATCGTCGGCCCCCAGCACCACAGCCTTGGCCGCCTCGGTGTCGATGCCATAGATGATGTTGTCGACAGTGACTTGGTTGGCATACTGAGCCTTCTTCATGTTTTTGGATGGCGTAGGTGCAGATACAGCCGGAATGGTTGTGCTTTGCACCACGGGCATCTGTGCCTGGCCTATCAGTGCGGTGGCCATCACAAGGCATAGGGTAAGCATTTTTTTCATAATGGTCTACTGTGGGTTCGTGATGTCAACCTTGGCAGAGTTCGAACCCGTTACCTCCGCCTCAGCTTGTTTAGAAGGAATATTTTTCGGTAAGGCAAAGGTAGAAACTATCAGAGTAGTGTGCAAACAATTGGGCAGGGGGCTTGTTCGTTTTCGGGGAAAACGAACAAAACACCCGTCAGCATCAATGATTTTCTGCCTAAGCGTACTAGATTTCGGCCGACTTTTCGTGAGCCAATTTCAGGTAGGCCGATGGGGTCAGGCCTGTCTGTTTTTTGAAATTCTGGATGAAGCTTGTGCGCGAGGTCACCCCCACACTCTTGGCAATGGCCTCGATGGTATAGTGCCCGTAGGTTGCGACATCGTTCATGCGACGGCATGCCTCTCGGATGCGATACTGGCTGAGCAAAGCTTTGAAATCGGTGTGGGCATATTGGCTAATGGCACGAGATATGTACTTGGTGTTGCTTCCCACCATCTCGTGCAGCCTCGCCAGCGAGAATGTCTCGTCGTAGACCTCTGGAGCACTCTCCATGACGGCTTTGATGCGCTGGTAGATATCTTGCAACAACTGCTCGTCAATGTCTGGAGCAGTCGATACGGGCTGGTCTTCGCACGATGCCAGTTCCTCGTCGTCGGTGCTGGGCAGGGGCTCGTGCCGCACAAGCGGCGTTGCCCTGCGAGCCTCGTCGATGATGGCCAACTGTTCCAGGCTCTGCTCATAGAGTGCCTGATTGCGCTCCTTGAGCTGGCGATTGCGGCGGTAGAGCATAACCAGCAAGGCCAAGAACACCAGTGCGGCAAGGGTCACCATCCACAGGGTCTGTGTCAGTCGCACGCGCCGTTCTTCTTGCATACGCACTTCTTCGGTGGCCTTCTGCAGGTCAAAGACCGACGAGGCCTTAATCAGATAGGGCAACTGCGTCACGCCGCTGAGCGAGTCGACCGCCTCGAGATATCGCAGGCGGTTGACGCTGGCAAGTTGCTCGTTGCCCCGACGCAGATAGAAGTGGTACTTCTGGTCATAGATATCGGGCACACCCTCCATGAAGTTGTAGCGTCGCACAATCTGCTCATAACGGTCCAGCTCGGCCAGCGACTCACTGTCACGCCCCAACTGGTCGAGCAGCTTGCACTTGATGATGCGCACCACTGCTGTGAGACGAGCATGCTGTACGTCGTCGACTGTCATCACCCGCTTGAGTGCATGGTCTATCCACACGAGAGCCTCCGAAGGGTTCTTATCGTTGATGCACATCGCGGCTCGGCACAGGTCGGTGACAGAATTGGAGGTGCGTTGACGTTGGCAATAATCATGCGCAACGCCCAGTGTGCGTGGCACCTGGTTGAACTGCAAGCCGGTGGTGATGAGGTTGAACACATACAAGCTGTCGAGCGGATCGCCCTGCGGAGCATTGCGGCAGGCCTGTTCCAGATAGGGGATGCTCTGCGCGAAGTCGCTTTCCTGGTGAGCCGACTCATATTGCAGGTAGAGGCATCCCAGCTCGTGACTAAGCAGTGCAATTAGTGCCGAGTCGCCGGCCTGCACGGCAGCTTGCTTGCCCTGCAGCAGACAGTCGGCCGCCTTCTGATAGTTGTAGTAGCGGAACTGATAGATCGTACCCAACTTATAGCATGCCCGGATGCCACTGTGCAGGTCATCACCCCGGGCGTTGCCTTCTAGACGGCTGGCGGCAATGGTGAAACACACCACCGCACTGTCCATATGCCCAGACTTGCTAAAGTTCTGCCCCATCTGCAGCAACTGTGTACCCGAAAGCTGGTGCCACTGCTTGGGATAGACCATGCGAGCCTGCGCTCCGGCCCAGGTCAGCACCATGCCCAGCATCAGCACAGCTATTCGGCGATATGTCACGAACGAGATTTTCATCAAGCAATTTTCCACTCGCGGATGGTGTGGGTAGCGCGGTCGATGGCCGGCCCCTGAAACAGGTCGTTGCGGCCCTTGCAACAGCCCATGAGCGTGGGACGCAGCATCGACATTCCGAAGCACCGCGGACGGCTCAGGAGGGGAGCTAAATACACTTTTGCTACTAGCTGTAAGCACATTACCGAACTTGCTAAACTTGAATAGATAATAGTTGCGGGTGCAAAGATAGTGTTTTTTTCTGAAACCTATAGCAAAAAGCTCGCACAGCCGTGGCAGATTATCAGTTGTGCGGGCTTCGCAAGTCGGTTTGCCCTCTCGGTCAGCGGGAGAGGGTGCATAACCCATCCGCTCAGCTACCCTCATCAAGCACACGGCGGACACTGAGCACCTCACTGCTCTGTGCCCGCACGATGATGCTGGGATAGAGTTGTTGCTAACTATAAACTGTTAACTATGAACTTTACCGCTTGCCAAGCATGATGTTGATCACGGCATTAACATCCTCGATGCCTACTGAGCCACCAGCGTCGACATCGGCAGCGGGGTTCTGTGCGGCCCCCAGCATCACATTGATCACGGCGTTGACATCCTCAATGCCTACCGAGCCATTACCGTCCACGTCGCCCGGCACAGGTTCGACAGGTTGCTCAAGCAGGTCGCGAATGGCCATGCTCTGGCAGTTAATCACCTCTTGTACTGGTGTGGTGCCGGTGGAACGGTGGACAAAGGCCACAATGTTCATGTTCTCGGGCACCCAGCCGGCTTTGAGGGTATAAGCATAGGTGTTCTGGTAGTGGGTCTTTTCGTCGTTCCACATGAGCGCATCGCCCTTGTAATTGGTCATCGTCTCGCGGAAGACATTGTTGTGCACAAAATCCTCTACTCGCGTTGGGCCATCCTGTTGCCAAGCAACCAGACTGTCCTCGGTCAGATAGATGGTGAGTCCGGTGCTATTGGCCGCTGTGCCGAAAGTCGAGAAAAAGTTGCTCTTGATGTCGCCGGAAACAGTTACGGTGAGCTTGCGTGTGGCCTGGTCATAGTCTGCGTCAATCACCACATCGGCCAGTACTGGCGTGGTGACGTTGGTGTCGAGCTGGTCGCTGAACGCTTGCGCCTTGGCCTGCGAATACTCGGGTGGCACACTCACCACCTGCATGAACACTCCCTGATAGGGTGTGCGGTCGAAAGCCGCCTCGGGCATGGCATCATACTTGAGCAGGTTGCCGATGGCATCGGCCTTGAACGTGCGGAACTGATCGGATGCATTGAGGTTGTTGTGAATCGATACCCGAGCGATGTCGGGGCGTATCTCGGCCAGCTGCTCAAGCACACGGTCGCCCCAAGGGCAGTAAGCGCATCCCTGCGAAGTGACGAGCTCCACCAAGTGCTTGTGTCGTGTGAACTCAGCGACCTCGTCATCGGCCGCTGCCGATATCCCAGTCACCATGGCAGCGGTCAGGACAATGAGTGGTAGAAATTTTTTCATAGACTTTCTTGCAAATGTTTTACACGTGCAAAGATAGCTTCTTCTGAGAAAACAAGCCGCAAAAGCGCTCCATGAGCTTGTTCGTTTCCTTGTAAACGAACAAATCTTGCGCCTCGTTTGCCCTTCGGGCTCCCATTCAGTCGCGAGCACTTCGTGGTTTCCGCCCGACAGGGCGGCTAAATACGAATACCTGATTTTTGATATACCCTCGAAAGAGTAATCGCCGTATGGCGACTTGATTACTTGGCAATGGTGGGCTGGCTCTCGTTCCAGCAGCGGTCGAGTGCGGTGACGACCCATTGCCATTTGCCCTTGTCCTTGGGGATGTCGAACGATGTCAGTCCTGTGATGGCCATGATGCAGGCGGCGTTGCCTAGGTCGATGGGTTCGCCCTTGTGGAAGCGGTAGACGACATAGCGCACAGCTTGCTGCATGGGGTCGGTAGTGACTGCGGGCTGCCAGGTGAGCGACTTGGCTCCTTTCTTGCCCTTTACCTGCTTGAGATGTGTCACCGGGGCCGGTGCCGTATTGTCAATCCAGGTATAGGCAGGGATGAGTGCCGGGGTTGACTGATAGCGTGTCGCCAACGAGTCCATCATGCCCTTGTGATTATCGGTAATATTGTAGCCTGGCCACCAGCAGGGGCCTTGCACATTGGGCAACTGTCGCATGAGGCGAAACTTGTGCTCGAGCTGGGTGGGATTGAGCGTGTCGCCATGGTCGGCGGCGATGTCGCGGTGCGACATGATATTGTAGATGGCCTGACCATAGTACATGTGTCGGCCGTTGGCATGTTCGTTCCACCAGTGTGCCAGCGTGAGACTGCTGGCGCGCTTGTGTTCCAGCTCCCAGTAGAGCTGTGGCACCTGATAGTCGACCCACCCCTCGGCAGTCCACTTGATGCAGTCGGCATAGAGTCCGTCGTAGCACTGCAGTCCGTTGGTGTCGCTGCCGTCGGGGTCACTCGCCCGGTTGCGCCAGATGCCGAAAGGACTGATGCCGAACCTCACCCAGGGTTTTACCTGCTGGATGGTGTGGTGCAGCTGCTCAATGAGCAGGTCCACGTTGTGGCGGCGCCAGTCGCCCTTGTCCCATCCGATGCCGTAGGTGTTATAACTGGTCGTATCGGGAAAGTCAACCCCTTCGACCGGATAGGGATAAAAGTAGTCGTCCATGTGGATGGCATCAACATCATACCGCTGCAGGATGTCGCGCACCACGCGGTCGATGAAGTCGCGGCTCTCGGGCAAGCCTGGGTCAAAGTAGAGCTTACCATCGGCATAGTTGAGAAACCACTCGGGGTGCTCGTAGTAGACATGGCCCGGTGCCGGGTGGTCGTCCTTGCCACTGGTCACACGATAGGGGTTGATCCACGCATGCAGCTCCATACCGCGGCGGTGGCTCTCGTCGATCATAAACTGCAAGGGATCCCACAGCGGACTCGGGGCTTCGCCCGATTGGCCGGTAATCCAGCGCGACCATGGCTCGAGCTGGCTGACGTAGGCCGCATCGGCTTGAGGTCGCACCTGCCAGATGATGGCATTACATCCAGCCTGCTTCAGCTTGTCGAGCTGGTCGATGAGATAGGCTTGGTTCTGCTGGGTTGTCTGCTGGGCATATTGCTTCTGCCCGATGATGTGCATCCATGCTCCACGGAACTCATGTTTGGGATTGTCGCTGGCAGGTGTCACTTCGGCGGCCATCATGGTGCACGACATAGCAACCATCGCCACTGCCAATACACTTTTCATTACGCGAGTGTTCGGTCGGATTTGTAATCCGACCGCATTGAGTATTAGGATTTGCAATCCGAAAAAAAATCTATTCATCTTATTCATAATATCTATTAACATATTACAAAATCTTTACGATTAATATCTCCAAAATACCCTTGTTTGGCTGGATTTTCAATCCAGCCGTATAAGAGTATAAGGATTTATAATCCGATAAAAAGTTCTATCCCCAAATGTATTATAAAAAAACACATATTATAGCCAACATCTCACATAACTCGTAATTCTATGAATCTCTTATAAAAGTCAAACAAATACTACAGCAAGATAATATTCACAATATTAAGTAATCCTTTCTGCCCCGCGTAATCACGAGCAGAGCTGTATAAGTAGCATTCTGCCCTTACTTTATTGCGGTCGGATTACAAATCCGACCGAACGGATAACGTCTTAACCCGACTTCAACTCCTTAACTTCTTAACTACTTCAATTACAAATCCGACCGAACGGCCGGCTGAACGCCTTGTTTTGTAATCAGTCGGGCGGCTGTATCGGCACAGTCGTTGGTTCCCAGGCGAGAAAGCACACGGCGGTAGCCGTCGAGCTGAGCCTGGCGCGTGGCCGACTCGGCCAGCAACTCGGTAATGTGGCTGTCGATAGACTGGGACGTGCACAGATGCATGAGCAACTCGGGGATAACCGGCTCGTCGGCAATGAGATTGGGCAGGGTCACATAGTTGCCCTTAAGTAGACGCCGGTAGAATCGGTATAGCCATTTTTTGCCCGTCATGCGGTAACACGCCACCTGTGGGGTGCCCAGCATAGCGGTCTCGAGCGTTGCAGTTCCGCTGGTGACGATGGCCACACGTGCATGACGCACCAGCGACCAGGTGGCATCAGTCAAGAGCGGCACACCTTGAGCCAGGCTGGCATACAGATCCAAGTCGATGTTGGGCGCGGCGGCAATGGCTGTCTGGCAGTCGGGATGACGCCGTGCCGCCTCGAGCATCGACGGGAGATTGTCACGAATCTCCTTGACGCGCGACCCGGGCACCAGGGCGATAATGGGGCGCGACGGATCCAGCCCGTGCTCATGACAAAACTGCTCCCTGCCGGGCAGCTGAGGCAAAGCCTCAGCAATCTCTTGCATGGTTGGGTTGCCCACATACGTGGCCTGGTAGCCTCGCTGGGCATACCAGTCGGGTTCGAAGGGCAGGATGCAGTACATACGGTGGACATATCGCTTGATGTCGCGCACACGCCACTCCTTCCACACCCACACCTTGGGCGAAATGAAATAGTGTACGCCGATGCCGCGTTCGTGAGCATGCCGCGCAACCTTGAGGTTGAACGACGGATAGTCGATGAGCACCACATGGTCGGGGTGCCAATCATCGATGGCCTGCCGAGCCGTGCGCAAGAATCCCAGGATGGTGGGCAGATGTTTGGCCACCTCGACAAATCCCATATAGGCCATGTCGCGATAGTGGATGATGGGGGCCACTTGTGCGGCCTGCTGCATCAGGTCACCTCCCAGAAACCGGAACTGCGCCTGATGGTCGTGTTGCGCAATGGCCTCGATGAGCCGCGACCCATGCAGGTCGCCCGATGCTTCGCCAGCTATCAAGAAGTATTTCATTTTTAGACGCTAGACGTTAGTTCTTAGTTTTTAGTTGTTAGTTGTTAGTAGCTGCTACCAGTCAGGCAGTGTAGGGACGGCACCCCTGTGCCGTCCGCCTCCGGGCAGCATTTTACATTACCTTTTGTCGAGGCGGACGGCGCGGGAGCACCGTCCTTACAACAGCCACCCAACGGCCAACAGTGGGCCAACGGGTGGCAAAGTTACAAAATATATAATAAAGTTGGCTGGGTTACGTTTTAAATAGAGTTAATAACGACATTTATGACACGCGTCTCATATTTTTTCATCACACTCATCACATTGGCACTGCTGGGTGCCACCAGCTGCATCGACGACAGTTTCGCCACATCGCCCAGCGACCTGCTCGAATTTTCGACCGACACCGTGACTTTTGACACTGTGATCACCCTGCAAGGCACAGCCACCAAACAATTCCTGGTCTACAATCGCGGCAAGAAACAGGTCAAGATTTCAGACATCCGCATGGCCGGCGAGGGGCAAGGGCACTTCTACCTCAACGTCGACGGCCAGAAGGGCACCGAGTTCCACAACATCGAGGTGCGCGGCGGCGACAGCATCTTTGTCTTCGTCGAGTGCTATACTGACGAGGCCCGACAAGACGAGCCCCTCGAGATTAACGACCGCATCCTCTTTGAGACCAACGGTGTGACCCAAGATGTGACGGTCACCGCTTGGGCGCAAGATGTGGTGCGGCTCAAGGGCGACACACTGTGGACCGACACGCACTTCACCGCCACCAAGCCCTACCTCATCTACGACACGCTGTTTGTGGCCCCTGGTGCCACACTGACCATGGACCCCGGCACCACCCTACTCTTCCACAAGGGGGCGGCACTGCGTTGCTACGGGACGATGAGTGCCCTGGGCACCGTCGACCGGCACATCACCTGGCGCGGCGACCGTCTGGACCATGTGGTGGGCGAGATTGGCTTTGACATCATGTCGGGCCAGTGGGGCGGCATCATCTTCGGTCCCGGCAGTGTGGGCAACGAGCTGGCCTTTGTCGACATGCGCGGCAGCGAGCTGGGCATGCACGTGAGCAGCGACTCGCCCGACGTGCGCAGTCTGCACCTGTTCAACTGCCTGCTGCACAACAGCACCAGCTCGGTGCTGACCACCTACAACGCCTGGGTCGAGGCCCAGGGCACGGAGTTCAGTGATGCCGGCAGTGGCGTGGTCAACTTCATCGGCGGTCGTGTGGAAATGGCCAACTGCACGTTCACAAACTATTACCTGTTCGCCATCTCGCCCCAGCCGATTGTCAACCTCCTAGGACCCGAGTACGACCTGCCGCTGGTCTCGGGCCACCTAGACAACTGCATCCTCTATGGCATGGCGCAAGACATCAACCTCTTCGACCTGGAGGGCACCGACTTCTATCTGCGCAACAGCCTGATGAAGCTGTCGGGCAGCGACGACCAGCACTTCATCAACATGGTGTGGCTGGGCGACCCCAAGTTCTATGTCGTGCGCGATGACTACATCTTTGACTACCGCCTGAAGAACGAGAGCGACGCCATAGCCCGTGGCAACCGCAGCTACTGCCCGGCCAACGCCCGATATGACCGCTACGGCGTCGACCGCTGGTCGCGCGACGGCATCGACATCGGCGCCTACGCCTGGGTCCCCGCCCCAGAACCGGCGCTATAGTCCCCCGAAGCCCCACTCCAGAGGGTCTGAGGTGGGGCTTCGGCGGCATCAGTGGATACCTCTCTGCTATTCTACTACTCGGTGACGAATATATAGTCGTAAGATGTAGAACCGGTTTTCGTATTACTGTCCTCTATCGACCAAGTGAAAGAGATGTCATGGAAACCAACTGCCACGTCGCGAAGCGAATATACCACAGTGGTTGGGAAAGTGTTGGCTGTGGCAACCGTCTTTCCGTCCAGCAACACTTTGAGTTCACATTTATTTGCCCCCACCTTACTGCCGAATGCCTTTACAGCGACCTTCAAGCTCTCGCTGCGCTTATAGTCCTTGAATGAAGACATAGCCTGAGCTGCAAGCACAACGGTATCCTGTGGCAACACACACAAGTTCGGGAGCGTAAAATCATAATTCCCATAGTTGGTTTTTACTGTTGCCTTTGCCGCATGCCTTGATCTGACAGATTCGGTTACCAAATGAGACAAAGTCCACGGCTCGCTGTTCGAAGTGTCGACCGTCTTATTGTCCCACGACAGTGAGGCTTCAACAATTTTAGCCCCTTTTGATGAACGATCACTGTTGATGGCTGGTGTGATAGTAAACACGTCTCCATTCGTCACAAAGCTATAGTCAAAAAATAAGTCAACAAACGATGTGGCCCTATTGCGGTAGAAGGACTGTTCGTAAGCGTAGACGATTGGCTCGCCATATCCTTGGACTTCTGCTGTAACTACCGCCCTTGTCTGATGTGCGCCATTAGCAATAGTTGACAACGCCATGTCAAGTTTAAAGGGGGCTTTATCTACTGTTGCCAACCTCGTACCATCGACATAGAAATCTACCTTGCTGATTTCCAGATGCAGCAACGAGTCGATGTGGCTCTGCGATTTAACCTCTCCCATCAGATAGAACTTGCCATCGCGCGCATTGAGTGTGTGACAATTAAAGACAAAAGTGTGTTGCGGCACATAACGCGAAATATTGTCGGAGGTCAATGCCGGGAAATCATCATAGCGGTCATCCACACACGACACAAACATCACTGCCAAAAAAGAAATCAATGATATGTGCTTGAATTTGTTCATTAGTATCGTCATAGTAAGCAACATTTTAGTTAAACTTATATTGGAGGCCTAGTCCCGCATTCCATCCATTGAGGTTTTTGTAGCCGAATACATAGTCATATCCGCCACTGACAATAATGCTCCACTCTCCATTACATGGAATGAACCCTCTAACATTGGGGCGAATCATGAGTTTGCACTTGTAGCCACTGGTCTCGGTTGACGTAGCACTGCTGCTGGCGCCTGAGTTGCCGTTTTGTGTGGCTGACTGTGTACGCGTCGTTTCGTCACCCTTAAAGAACAATCCGCCAATACCACAGCCCACCGAGAAATACTTGAAGTAGAAGCTCGGTGTCACTGTCACAAAGAACTTCGGTTTATAGATGCCCTCCTCAATCTTGTAATTCAGGACATCACTGAACTCATTGATCTTTCGATAGCTCAAAGTCTGGTCGCGCTCATCAGTCACCCCGACATCGACACTGAGCATGCACCGATAAGCGAAAGAATAGATGATTGACCCCCCATAAGGGAAATGTTTGCCATAATTGTAGGTAAAGCCAATCGACTCCTCGTGTTCCAAGTCACTGAAGTCCACATGAATGCGTCCATTGGGCTTCATCACCAGGTTGTCAATCTTCAAAATTCGGCCATTCTTGACATAAAAGAGGTCTTCTTCGGGCATGAATGTCCGTCCCAAGGTCATCAGTCCCCTGACCAATTCATAGCCCCTCAACACCTCTCCATCAAGTTGGTCAATGTCCACGGTTTCGACTTTAGTCACCGAAATCTCATTTCCTTGACTGATCTCACTCTGCAGACAAGCCAAGAAGCTAACCAGCTCGTACGATTTGTTGGCGGGGATGTCATAATTCTTGGCCAGCTGTTTAGCCATGTTGTTGGCTACAATGCACTTCATTTTGCCCCCACAAAGGTTTTCTGCCTCAATGCGATAGGAGATGTTGTTTGTCTGCGACCACTTCTGCAGACTTTGTCCAAACCTCTGCACGGTGGCCACCGGCTGCGCCAGTGCTGTAATGCTGCAGACAAAGGCCAGCACAAAAAAAGTTTTTATTCTCATAGTGTCTTGTTTGTCGTTAGTTGTTGTGTCATTGACTGTCGTTCAATCGGGTAATGCGATGGATTAGCCAGCCCGAATTGGATGACTGTCGGTTAAAATACTTGACTTCAAATCGGTATCCCGGTACTTGGCCGAAAACAAACTGCAACTCGTCGACGCCATCAATAGCCAAGTAGCCATGATATACCAGTGCCAGGAACACAGCCAGAGGGTTGACCTGGCAATCGTGCGCGGCAAAAGCAGCTATCTGCTTGCGATTGGCAGGTTCAGTAATACGCCTTAAGGCCATAAAATTAATTTCATGGTTCTCGGGTGAAATCATAGCCGTGTGCAAATCAACGGTTGGCTCAAGGTCAAATATCATACCCTCGGCATCCTTGATGACCCACTTATACATGCCCTGGCCCCGATGCTCGGTGGTCAACTTGAGATTGAATGAGACCTCTTTCTTGTTCAGTTTGCCCACACACTTGGCAATAGCACACCATGCGGTGTCCTCAAATTGGAGTTTGATGTCGTGGTTGAGCACTGCGTCGGCAAACCCAATGACCCGATTAGAAACCGAATCGCTGGACGTGGCATAGTCGAAGTCCACCAGGCTGTAGAGATTCATGCGTCGCGCATCTGGCTCGGACTGATTGACTGTAGGTGCAAACTCCTCCATGTTGAATCTGCTCATGAACTCGTCAATCATGGACACCCTGGCTCGAAAAATATTCTTGTCCAATAACATGTCGACTTGCGCTTGCGCGTCAAGGCAAGCACCGGCCCAGAATATGAGTAACAGCCGAAATAACGTCTTCATCACTACTGACAGTTAAGTTGCTGATGTTCCCGGCCGGCATGTGGTCCATGCCAGCACGGTCAGCACACCAACAAAGGTTCTACTTGGTCTCCAGGGCCTCAACATCGCCCAGCATGACGACAGCCTCCAAGCCATCTATCGTCTGTTCGAGCTTGATGTGACAAATCACTCGCTTGGTCGTGATGTCCTTGTAGACAGGCCTGCCATCACGATAGCCACAGAAAGCCTGGTCGAAGGTGCAAGTGCACACATACTCGTCATCGGCCACTTTCTTGAGGTTGGACACCTTCATGGCGGCCACATCGGTCGACTCGATTTTGACCTGCGAGTACCGAAGCCCTATCAATGCCTCAAAGTAGTCTCTGATCAGCTTCCGGGTCTTGTTACGCCGATACTTAGACGTGGTCTCCATTGTCACACCGTCACAGTACTGCCCATCCTTGGTGTACTCATATCCGAATCCCACAAAGAGGTTGAGTGCTTGCTTACGGTAGTATCGTCGCGTGTCGATAGGATTATTCTTGTCACCCATGAATGTGATGTTCTGGTTCATCACGCCCACCTTCTCGGCAGCACGCAGTCGTAGCTGCTCAATCATCTGTTCGGGCAGTGACGAACCCTCTCCCATCAGCATCTGGTCAATCTCGACAAGCCCTTGTGCATGAGCCACACCCGCAGCCACAATCGCTGCTATGCATAGGATTATTCTTATGGTCTTCATCTTGATTTTCTGATAATTTCGGTTACTTTCAGTTCGGTGATTCTCTGCCCATCATGCTTGAAGCTCAGTGGTATGACTTTTATAGTTCCCACTGTCGACAAGCGGCCAATGAAATTATGAGCAAGTTCGCGGTCTATGACCATATTGCCGTCTTGATTGACAAATTTCACCATAGCGTCTGGAGTAAACAGTCCTTTCAAGCGTTCGGCCAGCTCATTGCGTTCGCTCTGACTGTTACTCGTGTCAACGACGAAATCAAAGCAGGCACTCAATTTGTTCTTTACATTGTCAACGTCTATGACAGCCTGTCCGCTGCCGCTCGACTGCGAGTTGTTAACATCCGACGAGCGACCGGTCTTGTTCACCTCGGCATTTGTGGGTGGAGCCGGCTTGGGTTGTTCTTGTTTTGTTGGCATATTCGATTTTGTTAGATTAGAGTGATAAAAGGGTGTCTGCGGGCTGTTGAGGTTTTCTTGCGCCACCAGCTTCACGCCATAAGCGACATCGTCCATGAGTGCCTCCCATGACAGTGGACTCTGCTCAAGAATCTTGTCCTCAAACATGTTGCACAACATGGCCGTAAACAGGTCCATGTCGCCAAAGGGTGTGTGACACCCTTTGGAAGTTTCACCCACCGAGGCCGAGGACACGATTAGGTCGCCACGCTGTCCTAAGAATAATTGCTGTATCGATTGAATTTCGGTGTCAGTAAGCTGTACATTGCCATAGTTGATGGCAAATGTCGGCCCATTCTTTGCCCTGACCACGGGCTGTGCCACATTGCAGCACATGCCTATTGTCACAGCCAACCTCGCTTGTTTGCCCTTGAGTTGCTCATGCACCCACTTTAGTGGGATGAACAAATCTTCTTGCAGTGTGCCCAAAAGCATCTGCGGATAGGGATTATTGTCATCCCGCGAGCGTGTCCCATGCCCGATATAATAGAACACAACGATGTCATCAGATCCACAGTTCAGACTCTCGACCGCCTTTTTGCATGAATATGGTGACATTTCCTTGCCATAGTAGTCGTGTATCTTCGACTGATAGCCTTTGACGGCAAGTGCTGCATTGACCGTGTGTATAAAGTGATTGTAAAGTACATCGCGGCCACGAACATCAAGCTCACCCACATTAGGGTCAGTTGTGTCAATAAAAGTGAGCCAGTGGATTGTGCTACCCATTGCCGTGAATGAGAGCGTAATCCATGTCAAAATGATGAGAAAACGCTTAGTTGTCATGGTCTGATCCTCCTTGATGGTTTATTGATTTCTTGCAGATAAGAGTCATCGGGGAACAAGGTTGCCGCATAGCGCAGCATGTTATCGCTATAGAGGTCGAACACGGCAATTGTGTTGCCGGCGCTGTCGTGTACAGACCACTTACGCAGCCCAAAGTCGTACTTGGCATAGACGGTTTCCTTTTTGGCACTGAACCTTACACTCAATGTGGGGAACATCACTCCATAGACAGGCCGATTTGTGGCCATGTCGCGGGGATTGAGCACAATAAAGTTAACCAACGACCTGTCGCTCTTACCAATCTTGACCGATGTAGCTCGACGTGTAGTGTCACCCGACGAGACAATGGGTGAAAATGTCACTTGGGAGGCTTTGCTTATAACACGAAAAGCACTATCTACAAGAGTTTTACACACATCGTTACTGGCTTTATAACCAGGTTTTATACCCCGTTCCTGACAACACATAAAGCATGCCGAAGACAGCAACAACAGCACCATAATTACCCGATAGCATCGGAGAAAAGGTGGATGATAGTTCTTCATAATACTTATTTAAAACGGCTCCACTCCCTCACTGAGCACTTGTTGATAAAAAAGAACGACGCGGGAGTCTGTACCTGTTACTCGTCCCACGTTCTGAGGCCTTCGCATTGCCCTGTCAGTCAAGCACGAGCAACGCAGAAGCCCACGTCGAATATGCTGCACACGGTGGCGCTATTGCACACCGCATGAAACGCATATCCCACACAGGACATCTACCGTTGCTTTATTCTGTGACTGACTTGAAAGTTGCGAAGTTCCAGAACGTCAAGAACAAAGCGTCAAGTAAACGCCTTTCTTATATACCATGTCCCTCCCATCAGTCACACCTACAAACATGCGAGCTTCTGCAAAAGACGCTGCAAAGATACAAAATATTCGTTAAAGAACAAATTTTCTGGTAAAAAAACAGAGAAACAAGTCCGGCCAACGCCCGATATGACCGTTACGGCATCGACCGCTGGTCGCGCGACGGCATCGACATTGGCGCCTACGCCTGGGTCCCCGCCCCAGAAAATGTGCCTCGAAAGTGAGCGGCTGCCCTCCTAGCGTCATCCTTGAATATCGCCAAGACTATTTTAATCGCAAAAAGAAAACTCACGCAGATTGCGCTGATGAAATCTGCACTCAGTTCATCAGCGCAATATGCGTGAGATTTGCTTGCTACATGCCAAGCATGATATTAATGACGGCATTGATATCTGCAATATCGACAGTTTCGTCATCGGTGACATAGCATCGGTGACCATAATTCGAAGCCTGATCCCGACCCAGCATGACATTGATAATGATATTGACATCAGCAATATCAACATTTCCATCATTATTAACATCCCCCAACAAGTACTCGGACATCGTTATAGTGAACGTCTGTTTAAACGGCTCGCTCCATGCGCCCTTTGTGTCTCGCACACGCCACCACAAGGTATGTTCGCCTTGAGCCAAGTGACTGATATCCAGGTCAACGATTCCACATACTGAGTCCAGTGCCGCATACTGCGTGTTCTGAACACTGTCGTTGAACCAATACATGCACTGGTCGACAGTCACTCCGCTGTGTTGCTCCAACGGAATCAAAAAGTATTGCGACAAGGGCGAACTCCACCGTCCCCGCGTGTCCTGCGCGACAGCGGTGAACAGGTGAATGCCTACCGTGAGTCCGGTGACATCAATGATTGCTTGATGTGGATTGAGTGTCTGCCGTTGTTTCACATTGCCATCAACCCACCCCACGCACCGGGCAATCTCTGCTGGCTCCTGCGTCTGGTAAGGGACTACAAAATATTGCGTCATGTTACCGCTCCACAGCCCATTGTTGTCCTGTACGCGCATAGTGAGTGTGTGCAGACCAGGCGTGAGCGACATTACATCAATCTCGGCATGAGCTTGCGGCAGCGATTGGCGCTGTGCAAACTTGCCATCAATCCATGCCTCGGCCCGCACAATCTCGTGCGCTTTGTCGACACTGGACGGCACTACAAAGAATTGCGTCAACGGTGAACTCCATGCCCCTTGATTGTCCTGCACGCGCATGGTGAATGAATGCAGTCCTGGCTGTAGTCTCGCGATATCGAGCCTGGCAGTGCCTTCGGCCAGTGCAACGGGCTCGGAAACATTGCCATCAAACCATCCTTGTCGGTGAATGACTACGCCTTGTGCCGCTGTGCCCTGTCCACCTAACATTGCCGCCACCAGCAATATAATATTACACATCTTGTTCATAACCATTACATTATAGGGTTGAACAAGATTAGCGTGCCTCGGCCTCGTAGTCCACCTTGAGTTGTGTTCCCTCAACGGCAAGTTGCATGCGCTTGACAACAGGGATACCCGGTGCCTTGCTCCAGCCATGACCGCCACGAAGCCCTACTTCGGTTCCATCGGTTCCTACCCACACATCGGGTTGCTGCAACTCATAGGTACGGGTTTCAGTATAGGCTCCATTCTCACCATCAGCAAAGATATCAGCCAGGCGTACCAGCCAGCATCCATCGACATCGGCATCGCGGAAGCCGTTGAAGGTATTGTAGCTGCCTGAAGCATCCTGTACATGGATGCAGTTGCGCACCACACTGGCCGGACTGACCATGCGATAATCAGTGTCCCAACAAGCCCGGTCATCATTATAGAAGATGCAGTTAATCCACGTGAATGCCGCCGTTTCGTCATACTTCCAGAGCTGGTTGCGCAACATGCAATGGTCGACCATCACAGTACTCTCGGACGTAAAACCGTACAGGTTGCCTTGAACCAGCGTATTGGTAACCAACATATTTTTAGCCAAATATCTCGAATTGTACGACGTGAGATTCGACTTGACAATGCATTGGTCTATGATTGTGTTTTGACTCATCTGCTCGAAAAAGATGTGCTCATTGACATAACACTTGACGATGTGCAACTGGTCGGTTGGTCCTCCGGCAATCCTCAATCTTCCATTGACATAAATGCCTTCAACGTGGACATTGCGTAACGTATCGTTTGCTAGTCCCACAGCAAAACCACCCAGAATGGTCAAGTGTGTACCCTTGTCATCATTGTTCTCAAATCCTGCTCCGTAGAGCATGATAGACTTCTCGATATTGGTCGCTGTGAAGGTACCTGCCGAGAGAGTGATGATATCACCATTGACTGCGGCATTATAGGCGTTAACCAGAGCCTGACTTCCGTTGTACACAGTTGTCTCAGCGCCATGCTGCAAGATGGCTGTCTGAACCTGGTTTTGTGCGCTGACAGCGATGGCCAGCCAGCACACCAATGTGATAAACAGTAGTTTTTTCATAATCATTTTTTGTTTTATGGGTTAGCAAAAATTTAGTTATACAAAATTACTACTGTTCAATTAGAAAAGCACTTACAAAAAAATACAAACGACTTACAATATCGAAATTGTAAGTCGTTTTTTTGCAAATAAAATATAACAGACGTCAACTCTGCATGTGTTTTCACCGCAATGCCTGGCGGATGGTGGCAACGATGCGGTGGGCATCGGCCTCCTTGACCATGGGACCGCTGGGCAGGCACAGACCGTGGGCAAAGAGGTCCTCGCTCACGCCGTTGACCACGGCAGGCGCGCCACTGAACACGGGCTGGGTGTGCATGGGCTTCCACAAGGGGCGACTCTCGATGCCAGCAGCATCCAGGGCCAGCCGCAGGTCGTCGTAGGTGACACCGCCCGTCTTGGCCGGGTCGACGAGGATGGTGTTAAGCCAGTAGTTGCTGTCGAAGCGCTCGTCGGGGTTGACATGGACTGTGATACCGTCGATGTCAGCCAGATGTTTAACATAGAAGTCACACATCATGCGATGGTGTGCCAGATGCTGGTCGAGTATGGTCATCTGTCCGCGTCCGATGCCGGCACAGATGTTGCTCATGCGATAGTTGTAACCTATCTCCTTGTGCAGGTAGTAAGGCAGCGGCTCACGTGCCTGAGTGGCATAGAACATGACACGCTTCTTAGCCTCAATGCTGGGGCAGATGAGTGCCCCACCGCCGCTGGTGGTAATCATTTTGTTGCCGTTGAAGCTCATGATGCCATAGTCGCCAAAGGTGCCCACCATCTGGCCACGCCAGTTGGATCCGAAGCCCTCGGCCGAATCTTCGATAACTGGAATCTCGTAACGACGCGCAACATCCATGATGTCGTCGATATAGGCGGGCATTCCATAGAGATAGACCGGAATGATGGCCTTGGGCTTCTGGCCTGTGCGTGCAATAGACTGCTTCACGGCCTCTTCTAGCAAGTTGGGGTCCATGTTCCACGAGTCACGCTCGCTGTCGACAAACACCGGTGTTGCACCCTGATAGACGATAGGGTTGGCACTGGCACTGAAAGTCATCGACTGGCAGATGACCTCGTCGCCGCGGGTCACCCCCAGCATAATCAGTGCCAGATGGATGGCCGAGGTGCCACTGGCCAGCGCCACCACATGCTTGTCATGCCCACACAGCTGCTCCAAGTCTTGCTCAAAGCCGTTGACATTGGGACCTAGAGGCACCACCCAATTGGTGTCGAATGCCTCACGGATATATTTCATCTCTTCGCCGGCCTCACTCATGTGTGCCAGGCATAACCAAATCTTTTCCATTGCACTATTGAGAAATTAGATTTAACAAACAATCTTCCACTCGCGGATGGTGCGTGTGGCGCGGTCGAGCACGGCACCCACCTTGACCACCGGGGGCGGGTCGTTCTGGTAGGGAATCAAGTAGTTCTTCTCGTCAATCTGTGCCAGCGCGTCATCGACCGTAGCCGTATCGTCAATCTTCAGCTCAAGCACATAGATGTCTCTTCAAAGTCCTGCACGCCGGCAGGGTAACGTCTGAATTGGCCCATCGCTAAGAGTTTTTTCGTTTATAGTTATGGGTTATGAGTTCTCGCCCCTCGCCTCTTGTTTCTCGCTTCTTGCTTCTTTTGCCGCTCAGTCGCGCCCGAAGAGGTCGCGAGTGTAAACACGGTCGTGTACATCGTCTAGCGCCGAATCGTAGCGATTGGCGATGATGGCCTGCGAGAGCCGCTTGAACTCGTCCAGGTCGTTGACCACATGGCTACCGAAGAACGTGCTGCCGTCGGGCAATGTTGGCTCATAGATGATGACAGTAGCCCCCTTGGCCTTAATGCGCTTCATCACACCTTGAATAGAAGACTGCCGGAAATTGTCACTGCCGGTCTTCATCGTCAAGCGATAAACCCCGATGACACACTCATGCTCCTTACCCGGGTCGAAGTCACCTCGGTTGTAATAATCGTAGTAGCCGGCCAAGTTGAGCACACGGTCGGCAATGAAGTCCTTGCGCGTTCGGTTGCTCTCCACGATGGCCTGGATGAGGTTCTCGGGCACGTCGGCATAGTTAGCCAGCAACTGCTTAGTGTCCTTGGGCAGGCAGTAGCCTCCGTAGCCGAACGACGGGTTGTTGTAGTGGCTGCCTATACGGGGGTCGAGACACACACCATCGATGATGGCCCGTGTGTCCAGCCCCTTTACCTCGGCATAGGTGTCCAGCTCGTTGAAGTAACTGACGCGCAGCGCCAGGTAGGTGTTGGCAAATAGCTTGACGGCCTCGGCCTCAGTGGTACCCATGATGAGTGTGGGCACATCGGTGTCAATGGCTCCCTGCTGCAACAGCCCGGCAAATGTGTGTGCCGCCTGCAGCATCTCATCATCGCCGAGGTCGGTCCCCACGATGATGCGACTGGGATGCAGGTTGTCGTAGAGAGCCTTGCTCTCGCGCAAGAACTCAGGCGAGAACAAGATGCGCTTGCATCCCGTGCGTTCACGCAAAGCCTGGGTATATCCCACGGGGATGGTGCTCTTGATGACCATAATAGCCCGGCTGCTCGTCTTAAGCACCAGGTCGACAACCGCTTCCACGGCCGAGGTGTCGAAGAAGTTGCGCTGCGGGTCATAGTTGGTGGGAGCGGCAATGACCACCACGTCGGCCTGTGCATAGGCCTTTGCCGCATCGAGTGTGGCATGGAGATCCAGCCTGCCCTGTGCCAGTGCTTGCTCAATTTCAGTGTCGGCGATAGGCGACAGCCGCCGATTGATCATGTCGACTTTTTCAGGAACGATGTCGACTGCCTCGACGTGGTTGTGCCGCGCCAGCAGACACGATATGCTCAGCCCCACATAGCCCGTTCCCGCAACTGCGATATTCATTTACTTCTTCTTTTTCAGGCCCAGACGTGCCAGCAGCGACTTGTCCTCGACTTCCTCGTCGTCGCTGTGGTAGCCATATCCGTAGCCATATCCGTAACCATAGTTCCCGTATCCGTATCCATAGCCATAACCATAGCCATAGCTGCCGTAGCCATAGTGCTTATTATCGATCTTGATGTCGTTGACCAGGATGGTGGCGTTGCGCATCTTGCCGGCCTTGATCATCTTGTCCAGGTCGTCGAGGTAGCGCTTGTCGACCTTCCCGTCGCGGATGACGTAGATGGTCAAGTCGCACTCGCGATTGATCAGCGCCGCATCGGCGATGATATTGTAGGGTACCGTGTCAAGGAAGATGTAATCATACTTCGCCTTGAGATGTGCAATAAGCTGCTTAAAGCGCTCGCTCATCAGCAGGTTGGTGGGGTTGGGCGGTATGGCTCCGACACAGATAAAGTCGAGGTTATTCTGGAAGGGCCTGTGCTGTATGATATCGTCCAGGCTGTCGGTTTTTCCCGAGAGGAACGAGCTCACACCGATGTTGGCATCCTGCATGCCCACATACTCTGAGAAACGTCCCTTGCGCAGGTCAAGGTCAACAGCAACCACCCGCTTGCCCGCATGAGCAAACGACAGCGCCAGGTTGACAGCGACAAAACTCTTTCCCTCGCCCGACATGGTGGAAGTGAACTGTATCACCAGTCCCTCGCCAGGCTTGGGCATGGCAATATAGTCGATGTTTGAGCGAATGATGCGGCAAGCCTCGCTGATGCGGTCGTGACCATTCTCGGTGACAATAATTTCCTTGTCGACCTGGTGCTTCTTCTTGGCCGGCAGTTCTCCGATGATGGGTACATCCATGACATCTTCGATGTCGTGACGGGTGTGCACCTTGGTGTCGAGCGAATAGTACCAGTAGACGGCATATAGCAACAATACCGGTATGAGCAGTCCGATGAGCAGTCCCATCATCATGATGCGCGATGGCACCGGTGAAACCGGTCCTGCGCCTGTAGCAGCCTCGATGACCTTGGCGTTAGGCTCTGTGATGGCTAGCTGCAGGGCATTTTCCTCTCGCTTGTTGAGCAGGTAGAGGTAAAGTTGCTCCTTGATTTTCTGCTGTCGCGACACCTCTGTAATGGCCTTCTCCTGCGACGGCACGGCAATAATCGAGCCGGTGGCTATTGACTGCTGCGACGCAGCCTGGCTCTGCCTTGCACGCAACGATGTGATGTAGTTGCCCAGTCCCTGCTGGATGCTCTGACGCATAGTGGCCAGCGAGCGCTCCAGTTCGATCATCACGGGGTTCTCGCTCGACGAAGTGGCCGCAATCTTCTGGTACTTGAGCATGGCCTCGTTGTACTGCTGTATCTGTCCCTCGACTCCCGTACTGGCGATGCCGGTATTGGACGGTATAAGCTGGTCTTTGCCCATGCCAGCAATATAGTTGGCGATGTTCGACGCCAGTGCCAGCTGCATGTCGACATCGGCCGACTTGTCGGCATAGCGCAGTCCGGTACTGGGGTCGGCATACATGGCGCGGTTGGCTGCGCTGGTCTTGAGGGCCGCCACTTGGCTGTCGACGCCGCTCAAGTCCTTGGACAGTGCCTCGACACGCTCAGCGATAAACGCCTCGGTCGAGCGCGCCACCACATTCTTGTCGTTGATGGCCTCCTGGTTGTAGGCGACAATGAGTGCGTTGAGGATGTCGACTGCTTCGTCCTTATTATCCCATGTGAGCGACAGGCGCAACACATCACTCACCTTGTCGGCATGCTCGGCTGCAAGCGATCCCACAATCTTCTTGGCCAGCATTATAGGCGTGCTCACGCGCACAATGACGTTGAAGTCCTTGTGCTGCTCGGTGTAGTTCTTTGTCTTGGTGATGGCGATGGGGCCGTATTTGGTGGCCACCTTGTTGCCGAAGTGTGCCTTCTGCCAGCGGTCCTCGCCCTGCACCTTAAACTCCAGGTCGTTGCCTCCCTTGGGCACTACCACAATCGAGAACGACTGGGTGATGTCGCGCAAGGGTGTGATGTTGATGGGTGTGGAGCGATAGATGTTGACATCGCGCAAGAACACATGTCCATAGTACTGGACATTGATTCCCAAGCTCTTGACCACGCCCTCAAGCAGGTCGGGCGACTTGATTTTATAGATTTCGTTGGGCATGAACGTGCTGGTCGCGGTCATGCCCAGGTCGCTGAACGCCTTGGACTGCGCACCCACGTCACTGTCCTTGCTCTTGAGCAGAATCAGTGCCTTGGAGTTGTACATCAGCGGCTGCGCCTTGGAGTAGAGGTAGGCTATGCAGCCACAGGCAATGACCGAAATGACAAACCAGTACCAGTTGCGCAAGCAAGCCATAAAAAAGGCCCTGATGGGAATAGAAGATGACTTCTTCTTGGTGGTGCGTGGGGTCGTTTGAGACTCTTCGATGACAGGTTGTTGCATATTGTCGACAAAAATATCTGCGCCGCAGTAACCGGCTACGCGGCTGTTGTTACAAGGTTTAAATAATCTTGGCTGCACTCGACAAAACTCAATCAAGCTCGGTTTTGCGCTCGGTTGCACAAGATTTCTTTTCATGCCGTGCACACTTCAGGACACACGACGCTGCAAAGTTACGAAATAATTGAGAATTATTAGAACTATTTTGCGCAAAAAAAATCGGGTAGGTCGGGGAGCGAGAGTTTTGGCTTTCGCTCCCTTTCCTCCCACACCACCGTACGTGCCGTTCGGCATACGGCGGTTTGGCTTGTTTTCAGAGGTGTCTTTTCAGGCCACCTCCCATCGTTCTTGATT
>JAFUVK010000180.1 GCA_017477555.1 Muribaculaceae bacterium | reverse complement strand
CCTACCATTCAGAGCCAGATGGCTTTATGCTATAGCAGACTAGGTCAGTTCGGGCAGGCCGTTGAGCATATCTCACGAGCATTGGAGATGGACACTACACGTGTGATTGACATGTTACACAAGGCCGACTTTCTCTATTACGACGGTAAGACCGACGAGGCAATCTCATTGTTGGGACAGATGATTGAGAAATATCCGTCTATTCCCGGATTCTACCGCAACCGTGGGTGGATTTATGACAGTTCCAACCGTTTGGAACTGGCATTGGACGATTATAATACTGCTCTGACGCTGAACCCCGACTACGAAGACGCGTTGATGAACCGTGGACGTCTGTTGTGCAATATGGGGCGGACCGATGAGGCACGTGCTGACTTGGAGCGATTGCTGGAGCTAGACACCGACTCTGCCGACAACCGAGCCTACGCGTTGTATTTTTTGGGTCAACCCGATGCGGCCCGGCAAACCATAGAGCAGGCTATGGAGAAAGCTATTGCCCGGGGCGACACGACCGACCTGGACGGGACATACTACAATGCGGCTTGCTTATACTCACTCATGGCGATGCCCGATAAGGCGTTGCACTATATGCAGCGGGCACTGGAGAGCGGTCAGCGATATTTCGTGCATTTCAGCAACGACCGCGACCTTGACAACATCCGCAATATTCCGGCCTATAAGGCACTGATTGAGCACTACACCGACCTTATGGACCAAGCCAACGATTCTGCGGCGATTGCTGTGCGCGATATTGAGATGGTGACCACCGAGGTGCCTTTTACCCGCGAGGGCGGTGTGTGTAAGGTCAAATGCGCCATCAACGACCTGCCACTGCAGTTTATTTTCGACACAGGAGCATCAGCGGTAAGCATTTCGAGTGTTGAGGCAACCTTCATGTTCAAGAATGGCTACCTGACCAAGGAGGACATTCGTGGCAGTCAGTATTTCTCGACAGCTACGGGCGAGATTGCTGTGGGCACGATTATCAACCTGCGCAAAGTGCAGGTGGGCGAGGCTGTGCTCACCAATGTACAGGCGACGGTAACCAACAGCAGCAGTGCGCCATTGTTGTTGGGCCAGAGCGTGTTCCAGAAGCTGGGCACTGTGGAGCTCGACAACGTCAAGAACGTGTTGCGTCTCACCTACCGCAAGCAGTAGACGCAAATCACGAAAAGTCGGAAAAATTGGCTTCGCCTCTGGCAGGGAAAGGAATTTTCTGCTGAGGCGAAGCCAATATATTAGGGAACTATATTCCTGTTGTTCCCGATTACTGTAGTATCGCTGAATGCGACAATATTCTATGCGGTTAACGTCATACCTCTCTCCTATTTTAGGGGGGAACTATTGCTCAAAGCCCGACTGGCGCGCAGTGCGATGTTGTCGCGTAGCTGCTGGCGGTAGAGCCAGATTTCGCGCGTATGATAGCACCCTTCCTTGCCGATGAGCGGCAACGCATAGTCGTTGGCTGTGTAACCATCCACCAGCAGCAGGCGAGTAGCCGCATCAAGTCGCACACTCAATGTGTCGCACTTTTGATCGCTGACGGGGCGCAGTGGCGATGGCTCGGTGATTAGGGTGGCCGCGGTGCCGTCGGTGCGCCAGTTCACGGGGTTGATGGCGATGGCGTTGTCACGCCCCATGATGGCACAATCGGTGTCACGCACCGAGTTGTAGCAGATGGTCACACCCGTGTCATCGGCTCCACGGGCAGCGACGATGTGCCGATTGGTGGCCATCATGTCGTGAGTGATTGATGTGCCTATGGCATAAGCTGCAATCATGCGGCTGTAGGTGGCCTCATCCATGTCGCGAAGCAGCTCCAAGATGATCATGGCTCCCTGACTGAAGCCCGCTAGCACAAATGGTCGGCCCTGGTTTAGATGCTTCAGGTAGTACTTAAATGCACGTCTGGCATCCTGGAGCGCGACATCGAATCGGACAGCCAGACTGTCGCTGCCGAACGACTGCAGCGAGCACTGCCTATAGTAGGGCGAATAGTAATTGAGTGTGCCGCTGATGAGTGTGTCCACTCCCAGCATCTCGGCACGCATGGGGCGCCGCGTGCTGTCGCTGTAGGTGTCGGCATAGTGGCAAGTGGTGCCGTCGGGCAACTGATAGTCGCCCGTTTCGGTCGATATTACATAGAACACATCGGCCCTAGCCCCACGATGGCTCACATACCATTGTGTGGTGTCGTTGTAGTCGGGCTGAGCAGGTAGCCCATCTCCTGCAGAGGTGGCACTGTTGCGACACCCTGTCACTAGCAGCACGAGCAGAATGCTCGCGACCATCTTCACAAGCATTGTCGGTGTCATGAGTCTAGTCAAGATAGCGGTTGGCGATAGCGGAGTAGTGATCGATGCGGCGGTCGCGCAAGAAGGGCCACCAGCGGCGCACCTGCTCGCTTCGGCTCAAGTCCACCTCAACAATTTGCTCTACCTCACGGTCGGTGGGCGCGGTGTAGAGCAATTCGCCTTGCGGCCCGGCCACAAAGCTGCTGCCCCAGAACTGTATGCCTCGGGTCTGGCCTGACGGGTCTGGCTCGTGACCTACGCGGTTCACAGTAACGACTGGCAGGCCATTGGCCACGGCATGGCCGCGCTGCACGGTCATCCATGCCTCACGCTGGCGCAGCTGCTCTGCCTCCACATCACTGCTTTCAAAGCCGATGGCAGTAGGGTAAATCAGCAGCTGAGCACCCCGTAGGGTCATCAGCCGAGCGGCCTCGGGATACCACTGATCCCAACACACGAGCACGCCCAAGCGACCCAGCGAGGTGTCGATGGGTTCGAAGCCCAGGTCGCCGGGTGTGAAGTAGAACTTCTCGTAGTAGGCCGGGTCATCGGGGATGTGCATCTTGCGGTAGCGGCCCGCCATCCGACCATCGGTGTCGAACACGACAGCCGTGTTGTGATATAGTCCCGGAGCGCGGCGTTCAAACAGTGAGGTCACCAGCACGATACCGCACTCGCGAGCTACAGCCGAATAGGCTGTGGTGGCTTCGCCGGGGATGGCAGTGGCTAGGTCAAAGTTATCGACGCTCTCCACTTGGCAGAAGTAGAGCGAGTCGTGCAGCTCTTGCAATACCACCAGTTGCGCTCCGTCATGGGCCAAGCGATGTATTTTTTCAATCAGTCTTTCACGGTTGTTGATGACACTGGTTGTGTTCTGTTGTTGTATGATTCCTATTTTCATTGTTTGGTCTTAGTTAAAAGTTAGGGAATTATATATTTGTTGTCCGCGCGGTGCCCTGAAAGGGCTATCCGATTACAGGCGGGGGAATTAAGTACAGTTTATAGTTTATAGTTTAGCATTCGTAATGGGGACTTTTAACTATAAACTTTTAACTATAAACTGAAAATGGGTGCGAGCCTCGGCCGCCCCTTCAGGGCGGTGAATGGCTTTATGGCTCTTGTTACGGGGGCTTCCGCCCCCGCCTGTGGTCGGCGGCCCCGTTGGGGCCATAGCTACTTTGCATCAAGGGACAAAAGAAGTGCAGTTTATAGTTAATAGTTGAAAGTTAATAGTTTAGCATTTATAATGGGAACTTTTAACTATAAACTGAAACTACCCCAGAAGCTACTAATTGTGCAGCTGCATAGTGGCGCAATGCAGCGAGCCATGCTGCTCGATCAGTGGACGGCAGTCGATGCCCATCACTTTTCGGCCGCGAAACACACGTGAGATGGTCTCGATGGCGCGTAGGTCGTTGTCGGGTTGGCCATAGGTGGGCACCAGCACTCGGTGGTTGGTCACCAGATAGTTGGCATAGGTGGCCGGCAGTCGATGTCCGTCGTCATCATAGATGGGTGCCACCGGCGGAAGGGCCACTAGATTGTAGGCTATGCCATCGGCACTGGTCATCAGTTGCAGTTGTTTGATCATCTGTTGCGTTTCGGAGTATTCCTCGCTGTCGGGCATGGCCGTGATGTGTACAATGGTGTTGGCCGGAGCCAGTCGTGCCAGGGTGTCGATGTGGCAGTCGGTGTCATCGCCCGGCACATAGCCATGGTCAAGCCACAGCACTTTCGTGACCCCTAGTCGTCCTTTCAGTTCCTGCTCAATCTGTCCACGGCTCAGGTGTGCGTTGCGGTTGGGCGAGAGCAGGCACTGGCTGGTGGTGAGCAGTGTGCCGCGACCGTCGGTCTCTACCGAGCCGCCCTCGAGCACCATGTCGCGATGGTTCTCGGCCGGCATGTGCAGTCCACCGCGCCACACCATGCGCGAGGTGACCAAGTTGTCCTTGTCGGCGGCAAATTTCATGCCCCATGCGTTGAACGTGAAGTCGAGCAGGGTAGGGACGCCATCGACCTCCACCGTCAGCGGCCCGAAGTCGCGCGTCCAGGTGTCGTTGGTGGGCAATTGATAGATTGAAATGTTGGTCAGTCCCTGGTTGTCGAGCGCCATATACACCGCGTCGGGGTCAGGTGTGACGATGGTCAAGTGCTCGTCGGCTGTGATGGCGCTGGCCAGCTGTTTATAGCACGCCACTGTGGCAGGCAATGTGGCCGCCCAGTCGGTGCCGTCGTGTGGCCAAGCGATGAGAACGCCAGTCTGGTGCTCCCACTCGGCCATGAAACGTCGTTGTGTCATGTCTATATCAGTCAGATGTTGTATCCAAACTCATGATAAGTGTCCCAGAACGAGTCTTGCGACTCTACAATCTCGTCGATGAAGTCGCGGAACCCTGTGCTGGTCTTGTAGCCATGGTCGTCGCACCACACTTCATATTCATCACGCAAGTTAGGATCGTCACGAAGCATGCGCCGAAACTCGCGGTCCAGTTCGCCGGTGTTGCTGTATCGGTCAAGCAACTCCCGTAGCAGGTCAGAAATATCGTTCATGCGTCAAGTTTCAATTAAAAGGTTCGTTTTTTCGGAACAAATGTAGACATTCTTTTTCAAAAAAGAACACATTATCGCATGAAAAATGATAGCTTGTTAATAACTTTTTGCCACAAGATGCCGTTTGAACCAAAAATAATGGCTGGCAACCAGCTTGCAATTGTCAAGAATTTACTACTTTTGCGTCACTATTTTTGTACAACCACTTTTTAACGAATTGTGATGATGAAATCATCAAGACTTTATGTCATGCTCCTGACGATGCTCCTGCTGGCATCGTGTGGCAGTGTCAACGACAACCTCGAGAAAATGATTCCCCATGATGCGCTGGGCGTGGTCAGTGTCAACCTGCCCGACATCCTCGGCAAGGCCGGCATCAGTCACGATGGCAGCCTCGAGCTGCCCGAGGCCCTACGGCCCATCGTCGACCAGAACGACGCCTCGCCCCTGTGCACCTTACTCACCGACCTGCCCTATCTGGGTCTCAACACCGACGCACGGGCGTTCGCCTACTTCACCGACAAGACTTTCGGCCGAGTCATTTTGTGTTCGCTCAATGATGAGGAAGCGGCACGTAAGACTATTGCAAGGCGTACGGGAGCTGACTTCCAGCAAGTTGAGGGAATCGACTGTATCTATCGCGAAGATAATCTCTATGTCGTGGCCGACAAGGTGCTGCTCATCGCCACTGTCAACCGAGCCATGGAAGTGAACAAGGCGGCGCTGCAGGCGGCCATCATACTCAATAAACAGCGAAAGAGCATCCAGGATAACAGCCAGGTTAAGCAAGTCATTGATGCCGATGCCGATATCAACGCCTATCTGCAGCAAGGCGGGCTGAAATTGATACTCACTAAAAGCAAAACATATCGAGAAATTGCACAGAAATTGCCGCTGGTCGAAATCTTCACCGAGAGCGACATCAAGGCCTACGAGTGCCACCTTAGCCTCGCCGAGGATCGAGCCGATATCACGACACGCATAATTGCCGATGAGGGCAGTGACTATAACAAGCTCCTGGAAGCCACCATGGCACCAGCCGATGCAACATTCCTCAAGGCCATCCCCAACTCAATGGACTATATCATCACCATGAGTGTCAAGGGCAACAACTTTGTCAAGCTGCAGCAGATTCAGCAGCTGGTGGCGATGTTCAAGCGCCTGCCCTACATCGGGCGCATTGACCTCGAGAGCATTTTGGCTAGCATTGACGGTCCCATTGCCGTAGGTCTGGCTCGTGACCCGCACCTGCAGGGTGAGTGGAATGCCGTGCTAGCGGCAAAGACAACCAATCCCGACATGATCTTGGGGCAAATCAGCACGTTTGCCACTTCGATGGGGCAGGCACCCGAGATTTATGATGGTGAGTATGTCTATCAGTACGAAAACAAGATGATTAAGCTCGGGGTTGTCGACGGTGTGCTGTACCTCAAGATGCTTGATTACGAGCAGACTGAGGGCTATGCCTACGAGCTTGAAGCTGTGCGCAAGGTGTTCGAGACGAGTAACATTGGCCTCTATGTCAATCCTCAAGTCACCCAGGGAGGTACGCTCACTTATGGTATGACCGACCATTACAGCGGCAAGGGGCAGTTTATCCCCACCGAGAAGGGTGTGCACTCGGCCCAAGCGCTGCTCAAGGTGTTGTGCTCCATCAAGCCTGCACAAGCCTATGATGATATGATAGACGACGAGGACGATGTCAACTCGACATTGGGCAATGCCATCGACCAACTCAAACCCGTCGAGTAATCGAGCTGTGGACTGTCTGAACATCATGCCTGCCATGCGGAGCCAGGCACCGCACATAGCGCGACTCATCATGATGGCCATGAGCGATGATTGCTGTCGCCACTTCTGTGGGCCGCAGCACACGCTAGACGATTTTTACCGCATGATGACTCATCTGGTCGAGATGGAGCACAGTCAGTATAGCTATCGCAACACCCTTGTCGCTATGCTCGATGGCACGTTGGCGGGCAGCCTCACCTGTTACGATGGGGCATTGCTGCGTCAGCTTCGTGAGGCCTTCGTCGATTGTGCCAAGCGCTATCTTGACCGCGATTTCACCGACATGGACGATGAGACTGGGCCAGGTGAACTCTATCTCGACAGTATGGCCGTCGAGCTCGAATGCCGGCATCGTGGCGTGGCCACAGCGCTGCTCCGCGCGGGCATTGACCGGGCACGCTCGTTGGGCATTCCTCTCGCCGGTTTGCTGGTCGACAAGGGCAATCGCGATGCCGAGCGGCTTTATGGACAGTTGGGATTCACATGGGTTGGCGACACCACATGGGCGGGACACCCCATGCGGCATCTGGTGATATCGACGTGACAAACAATGGCTCAGCCCTTGGAACTATTCTCCAAGGGCTGAGCCATTAATAGGTGTAGGTGTTTGTCTTCTTACTTGGCCTGGATAATCAAGTACTCAAAGGGCTTGAGCGACAGCTTGTCTGTCAAATCCACGTCAGAGTCATCGGCTGTATTGACTGCAATGGATTCTTTCCAATCTTCAGGTACTGCCACTTCGTGGGCCTCATTACGCACATTGACTGCAATCAGGTAGCTGCCCAGGTCATCTGATTTCTCAAAGAGCAGAATGTCCTTGTCGGGCCAGGCTTTCATCTTGCCTTTGCGCAGGGCAGGACGCTCATTGTAGAGTTTTAGCAAGTGCTGATACTCCTGATACAAGGCGGCATTAGCGGTCCAGTCGACGGGCACATACTTGAAGAAGTTGATGGGATTTTCATAGCCCACCTCTTGCGAACCGTAGATGAGCGCGCCACCATGGGGGAAGATGCTAGCCACGTAGGCGGCCATTGAGCCACGGGCGTTGGTGAACTCCTTGACGGGTGTCACCTCGGTCGAGTGGTCGTGGTTGGTAGTGAAGCGCAACTTCACCTTGCCCTCGGGCAGTTGGGCGTACTCGGCCGAGTCGGCGGCGATCAGGTCGGATGCTGGTTGGCCCTGGTTGAACACCTTGACGAGCACATCCTTGTAGTCCCAACCATAGTTCATGTCAAATCCACCGACTGTGAAGTTGTCCACCTGCTTGCCTTCGGCCAGCATGACGATGCGGCGACCGGCATCCTTGCGCAGCGTTTCTATCGCCTCTTTCCAGAAGTCGGCGGGCACACCATCGGCCACATCGCAGCGAAATCCGTCGATGCCGCAGTCCACAATCCAGAAGCGCATCGCATCAATCATCGCCTTGCGCATCTCGGTGTTGTCATAGTTCAAGTCAGCGACATCATACCAGTCAAACCCAGCAGGCGAGATGATGGTGTCGGTCTTCTCGTCGTGCGTGTACCAGTCGGGGTGCTCCTTGACCCAAGGGTGATCCCATGCGGTGTGGTTGGCCACCCAGTCCAGGATGATGCCCATGCCGTGCTCGTGGCACACCTTCACCAAATTCTTGAATTCGTCGATGGTGCCAAACTCGGGGGCAATGGCTTTGTAGTCGCTGATGCAGTAGGGCGAATTTTTGCCCTTTTCGATGCCGATGGGGTAGATGGGCATCACCCAAATCATGTTCACGCCCAGCGCCTGAATCGAGTCGATGCGCGCCGCAACGGCATTGAGCGACTTCTCGGGGGCAAATACGCGAGGATTCACCTGATACATGGCAATGTCGGCAATGTCAGGCACCTCATAGTTGTTCTCGGTCTTGCTTTGGTTCTTCTGCGGGTCACACGAGGTCAGCAACACTGCCAACAACGTGACCAGCATCATCATTTTCTTCATCATTGGTTTTATTGTTTATAGTTATACTTGTACTTAATGCAAGTTCTTGTTGTGACGATTCAGATATGTCTCTCGGTCAGGGAAATCGTGACCGACCATATTGTGCGAAGCAATAATTTTGACGCTATCATTGATGAAAATACCATCAGGCGTTAAGTATGTTGAGTCGTTTGGATTGTGATTGATGACAAATTGATACTCTGTTCGTCCATAGTGCCGTAATGTGAACCATGATTGGTTGAAATGTTTATCGCCATTATTGATATCAATGGCCAAGATGTCTGCTGCATCCATCATTGATTGGATTGTCCTGAATTGTGGCGGCGTGATGCCACTCAACGCAAATAAAGTGTCAACAGAACAACTTCTATCGGGGTCAAGAATAAACGATTTACGTTGTTGGTAGATTATTTGTTGGACAGTAAGGCCATCTAGTGCACCTTTGGGTGTTTTGGTAATCTGAATAGCGCACGAATCTTTCATACTACATCTTGTGAATTCTATGATGTCATTGATGGCTTGGTGATGAGTGACATAATACTGTTCCATCTCAGCAGCCGTGCAGGGCTTAGTTTGTGGCAAGGACAAGTAAAAAGTGAACCACAAAACGATATTTAGAATATGACCGGCTAGAACAATTTTTTGCCTGTTTGTGCGGAATGGAATGACACGAAAAAACGAAATGGCATACACAAGCGCGATGGGAATACTAATGAAAAACAAATAGCACATGCCAATCAAAAACATCTCCCAGTCATCAATGTAGCATGCCCTGTCATATAGGCGATCATATTCGTTACAATAATGGTACACAATGAGCAGTGTAACGCCAAATATGACAATGTACTCAAGCGTTCGGTAGCAACTTGCAAGGAATCGTTTCATGATTTTTTTGCAAAATAATGTAATTAGTCAGATTTAATGCTCTTTGCCTTATTGTTGAGTTTCTTTAGTTTTTAAAAACTCATCATAATCGACGAACTGCAATGTAATGTTTTGCATGTCAAATATTTGTAGAATTCTTTTTTCAAAAGCAGTAGACAGTATAGAATGAGTGCTCATTCCGAAAAAGTCTCGAGCATAAAGAAGGCTATTGCAAATATCAGTAGCGGTAATGTAAGGGTTGTCAGAAGTGTGAGAATGAAACATTGCCTTGACTCTCTCACCATCAACATCTATGGGAAGGGGAATATATGAGTGGTGATAACGTCTAAAACCGACAACATCTTTGTTCCGATTGATATCTACAGAATAGTCATTGCCAAATGGGACAACATTAAGGGTTGTCCCCTGCAAAAAATATACACGAATTAAATCAGGTGACACCCAGATGACTTCAGCATTTATTTTACCTTTTGCATCACTGTTATTATATATGCTGTCACCGTATGTTTTGAGAGCGAGATCAATACATTCTCTTCTCTCTTTCTTGGCATCCTGTTCCTCTTGCGTCATCTTGTGAGGTGTGGCATCCCACCATTCCTCACCTCTTGTTGTATCAAAGTTATAAGTGAAAAGAACATCGTCATTCCGAGAATAGAAATAGCGCATTACCATAGTTGAATCCACATAGATGCCGCTACCATTGACTTCTTGTGCTAGAGGGCAATGTTTCATCAGAGAGTCAGATGATACCCAGGCTAAATGTTCATATAGATAAAGCCTAAGCCCTTCGTCTAGAATGCTGTCTGATATTTGCTCTAGTTTTGCCAGACTCGGTAGTCGTAACTTTTCGGCGCCTGATGCAGACAGATGAGCAATTGATGCAATCGTGCAGATAGTAATTAATATCTTTCTCATCGCTTATTCTTTGTTAATCTGTTAAGTTGTTATTTGCACTTTGTTGTTCTTAATGAATTGGTCTCGGTCGGGGTAGCAACTTGCAAGGAACCGTTTCATGATTTTTTTGCAAAAAGATTGGGACACATCAACTGTGCCCCAATCTTTATCAATCGTTCTTCATCGTCACCAAGTAGGCGCCGACCAACACAATGATCAAGGCCACTGGCTTGTCCCAGGTGAAGATGTCCTGACCGATGCTGATGGCAATCAGGGCAGTCACGATGGGTTGCAAGTTGGTGTAGGTGCTCACTGTTGTGGCATCCAGTCGCTTCATGGCGTAGGGAATGGCAAAGTAGCCCAGCACGGTGGCGCAAATCACGATGAATGCCATGGCAATCACGCCGCTCCACTGCCATGCAGGCGAGTAGAGAGTCTGTTGGTCAAATTCGCCCCAAGTCATGGGCAACATCACAAGGGCCGATGCCAGAAACACCCACTTCATCTGGGTGACAGGGCTGTAGCGGGCCGACACGTTACGGGTGATGAGCAGGTAGATGACCCATGTGATCAGGCTGAGGAACCCCAGACCGATGCCCAGCAGGTCGTTCTTGCCCTGCGACTCACCCAGGCCCGTGTGCAGCACGATGATCAAGGCACCGATGATGGCCAGCACCACGCCCACAATCTTCATGCCGGTGATGCGCTCTTTCAGGAAGATAGCGGCCCCCAGCATGGTGGCTACAGGCACAAGCGTGGCCAGGATGGCGTAGTAGGTGGGAGTCGTGTAGACGAGTGACCAAGCGGTGAACAGTTGCGATACCACGATGCCAATCAAACCGCCAACCACAATCGTGATCCAGTCGCGCAACGTCATCTGCTCCTTGGGTAAGAAGCACTGGATGATCCAGAAGATGAGGGCTGCACCGGCGCACCGCGTGAGCATATAACCGTTGGGCGTGACCCACTTGTTGAGCAAGATGGCAGTCACTGGCACCCCCACACCAAAGATTACATTGGCCAGCAGCACTGCCACATGGCCTTTGATAGCTTCGCCTCTCATGGCTGTGGCAGGTTAACGAGCGGCATAGAAGTTGCCGGCACCCACCATCTGCTCGTAGGCATACACACCCTGCTGACTCAACTCGACGGTGCGGAAGTCACCGTCGGGGGTGATCATCTTGACGTGCGTGTCATCGACAAAGGTCATGAACTTGTGCTCCTGGCCATCCTTCTCAATCGACCACGAGCGGTCGCTGGCATCGAAGTTAAAGCGGTACTGGCTCTGGTCGCTCAGGTTGGTGATGGTATAGCCCGTCTTGTCGCTCTGCACCAGATACTTGGCATCCTTGCCCTCGACCACCTTGGTCTCAGCCACAACGGGGTTCTCACCCGACCAGAACTCAATCGAGTTGATGACCAAGATGTCGGCCAGAGCGGTAAGCTCATAGACCGGCAGGATGCAGAAAGCTACAAACACCAGTTCGTTAACAAATTTGTTGCCCACCTGTCGGTTCCAGCTGAGCACTTTGTTGGTCAGGGCGAAGCTGCCCAGACATGACTGCAATGTGAGTGATGCTCCCAGGGCAAGCACTACGGCAATTGTAAGATACGTTTTTTTCATTGTTGCTTTGTTTTTATTTGAGAATCACATTTATAATTCATAATGGGAACTATATATCTGTTGTCCGCTTGGTGCCCTGAAAGGGCTGTCCGATTACAGGCGGCGGCCCCGTTGAGGCCATTGCTTCTTTGCATCAAGGGACAACTGGTATATAGCCACTTATTTATATTTGTTCTTATAGTATAAATACTGTTGCTCCACATGGGCCACATAGGCCACGGTCTGCTTGCCGCGGAAGTAGCCGAACCGGCACACAGAATCGTTGTAGAACTGTGGATTTTGCTTCCACAGGATGGTCTCCTCCACATTGCCGTCCCACACCTCAGGCTCTTTTTCGTATTTCCGAGCCAGTTCCATGGCATCGATCACATGGCCGGCACCGGCATTGTAGCTGGCTAGGATAAACTTCACGCGTTCGGTGGTGTCGGCCACCAGTGGCTTGAACATTCGTTGCAGGTCGCCGATACAGGCCACGGCGGCCCGGATGTTCAGCTCAGGGTCGGTGATTTGGTCCATGTCAAGTCCATAGGCCTTGGCCGTGTTGGGCATGAGTTGCATGATCCCCCGTGCACCGGCCCATGATACCACCGTGCGGTCGAAGGCCGACTCGGTGTAGCTCACAGCCGCTAGCAGGCGCCAGTCCCAACCCACCTGCCGGCTATAGACACGAAACAGGCTGTCGTATGGCGAGATGCACCCCGGTGGTGTGGCTGGGTGCAGGTCGATGGTGTCGTGCGGCATGGCACTGCGGCTAATCTCGAAGTAGCGGCGCAGTGCGTTCTTAGAGTAGGTGCGTGCTCCCAGCGACTGCGCCCAGGCGTTGATGCTGTCGGCCAGCCATGGGTTGCGGTTGCTCACCGCCCATGACGAGCGTTGTGCAAAACTGATGGTCAGCCCTATGTCGATGTTGTCGTAGTAGGTGTGGTTGAGCATGGCGATGTCGCTGTCCACCACCGTCAGTGGTAGCTCATGGCGGCTCACCATCTCAATCAAGTCGTCGGGCATGAGTGTGTCGCCCTCCACATAGCGGATGACTATGCCACCACCGGTCTCGTTGTTCAGATTGCGCAGCCGCGACTCGTACTTCGAGCCACGCTCCACCCATATCTCCTTGCCCACCAGTTGCGTGACATCGGTCAATAGCGAGTCGCCAGTAGGCTGGACCAGCACTTGGTAGGTTTCGTTGACCGCGCCGCAGTGCAGTGCACGCGCCTTGTATTCGGCCGTCATCGGTATCTCGTAGGCCAGCACCTGCACCGAGTCTTGCTCCAATAGCTGCATCAGTGCGTTCATGTTTGGGGCAACCTTAAACCGCAGCTTGATGCCCTTGGCCCGTGCAAAGTCGGTGATGCGGTCGTAGTCGTACCCCAGTGTGTCGCCACGCAGCATGAAGAAACTGGTGGGACTGTACAGTGTGCCCACAGTGAGTGTTGTGGGCAGCGGGTGCTTTTCTTCCACTTGGCCGCAGCCCGAAGGCCCCACCAAGGTACCCAGTAGTCCCAGACATGCCAGTAGAGCCAGTATTTTAGTACTCGAACGTGCCATGCTCGCTGCTGATAGTCAGGCGATTGTGCGGAGCATCCTCTACATGGCCTATGACTTGTGCCTCGATGCCAAACGAGCGTGCCACATCGATTACCGCCTGTGCATCGCTAGGCTCAACGTAAATCTCCATGCGGTGTCCCATGTTGAAAACTTGGTACATCTCCTTCCAGTCGGTGCCGCTTTGCTGTTGTATGAGCGTGAACAGTGGCGGAGTGGGCATCATGTTGTCTTTCACCACGTGCTTGTTGTCGACAAAGTGCAGCACCTTGGTTTGCGCACCACCTGTGCAGTGTACCATGCCATGGATGCGCGGCCGCATCTCATCGAGCAGGCGCTTGATTACCGGGGCATAGGTGCGAGTAGGCGAGAGCACCAGCCGGCCGGCATCGAGCGGGGTGCCGTCCACTGGGTCGAGCAGACGCATGCCACCTGAGTAGACCAGCTGGGCGGGCACTGCGGCATCGTAGCTCTCGGGATAACGCTGTGCCAGATAATGAGCAAACACGTCGTGGCGCGCTGAAGTCAGCCCATTGCTGCCCATGCCGCCATTGTACTGCCGCTCGTAGGTGGCTTGGCCGCTCGAAGCCAGCCCAACAATCACATCGCCACCGGCGATGTGGGCATTGTCGATGACATCGGCACGACGCATGCGGCATGTCACCGTGCTATCGACCACTATGGTGCGTACGAGGTCGCCCACATCGGCTGTTTCGCCGCCGGTCGACACGATGTTCACGCCCATCTCGCGCAACTCAGCCAGGAAGTCCTCGGTGCCACCGATGATGGCGGCAATCACCTCGCCGGGTATCAGGTTCTTGTTGCGACCGATGGTCGACGACAGTAAGATGCCGTCGGTGGCGCCCACGCATAGCAGGTCGTCGATGTTCATAACGATGGCATCTTGCGCAATGCCTCGCCAAACGCTCAAGTCACCCGTCTCGCGCCAGTACACATAGGCCAGCGTCGATTTTGTGCCGGCGCCGTCGGCATGCATGATGTTGCAGTACTCAGGGTCACCGCCCAGCAAGTCGGGGATGATTTTGCAGAAGGCGTGTGGATATAAACCCTTGTCGATGTTGCGGATGGCGTTGTGCACATCGTCTTTCGATGCCGACACGCCGCGCAGGTCGTATCGTTGGTTGCTCATTTTTCAGTTATTGTTTTTCTGTTATATATAATGTTAACACCGAATGTTTCTTGTGGTTTTGGCGCTTGCCAATGGCCGGTTGCTAGCTAAATCGTGGCATGTACCGGTGTGGACTCACAAATTCACCAAAATCAGGTAGAGCACCACAGCCGGAGCCACAAGCAGCAAGCTGTCGATGCGGTCGAGAATGCCACCATGCCCCGGAATCAGATGCCCCGAGTCCTTGACCCCTACGGTACGCTTGATCAGCGACTCGGTCAAGTCGCCATAGGTCGCGGCCACCGACACCACGATGGCCAGCCCTATCCACACGCCCAGCCCGGGAACCTGAAAGAACTCATCGCACCACTTATGGGTGGCCACAGCGGCGAGCACACAAGCCAGCAGTCCACCCACGAAGCCCTCCCACGACTTCTTGGGCGAAATACGTTCCCACAGCTTGTGCCGTCCCAGCGTGATGCCCGAGCAGAACGCGCCGGTGTCGTTCACCCATATAAAGACAAACACCGCCAGTAGCAACTTGGGTGTACTTAAAGCGATGATGCAGCCCAGCAGCGACAGCGGCACAGCCACATAGCACAGCGCAAAGAACGAACGCTCCAGGCTGCGCACGGCATGCTGGTGCGGACGGTAGAGCTGTACCACGCAGCGAGCCAGCAGATACAGACACACCACGGGCAGCCACACACGGGGCCACACCCCGCCGGTCATGCCCATATACACCGACAACAGGATGCCAACACCTCCCAGCATGTCGATAAGCACAATAAGCCACGATTCTGCCTCGTCAGTGCCCAGCATGTTGTATACCTCCTTGATGCCCAGCACAGTCATGGCCGAGAACAGCACCAAATAGCTTAACGGCGACTGGTCGAGCAGCACAATAGCTGCCACTATCAGAGCCACATACACCGTCCCCGACAGGGCACGGATTGCGATATTCTTCACCATAATTCTCAATTTTGAAGCACAAAAGTAATCATTTCATTCGGCTTGCACAAATTATTCGGTCAAATTAGTTACACTACATATAATAATAGTGGCATTGCCTCGTTATAAAATTGTATTGATTTAACAAACACATCTGCCTATGAACAAAACCTCTACCTCAATTTCAAAACCAACGAGAGGTAGTGAACGGGATGTGATGGTCATCAAACCCAAGAAAGCAACCGTAGAGCTCATCAAGCAGTTTGCTCGGGCTTACGCCTTCAGCGGCATGATGCCGGCGGGACTTGGCGCGTTTATAGCCAACTGACCTCACTTCTCCAACACTCACCCACTGACAAGGCTGCCCCGCAAGGCAGCCTTAACTATGCCTAAATCAACACTTTTTGAGGGTAAAGTAGTTGCTTTTTTAGTAGTTAAGTAGTCAAGTAGTTAAATGCAGTTAAGACGTTACTTTTGGGGGAAGTAAAGTAGTAGGGAAGTAGAGTAGTAGGCGATACATTATAGTGGCTGCGCGCGGTGGCCAAAGGCCATTGTTTCTCGACCCAACATTGCGAAGCGCGGCAATCATATAACGGCTTTACTACTCTACCACCTCACTACATTACTTTTTAGGAAGTAGGGTAGTGAGGTGGTAGAGTTGTAGGGCCGATTGGACAGGCAGTTACAAATTATGCATTATGAATTGTGCATAACTTAAGGAAATTATATATCTGTTGTGCGCTTGGTGCCCTGAAAGGGCTATTCGATTATAGACGGGGGCTTCCGCCCCCGCCTATGGTCGGCGGCCCCATCGGGGCCCGTGCTTCTTTACATCAAGAGACACATCAAGGAACACTGCTACTTAACCACAAGGGACAACACGTATATAGTTCCTTAACTTAATCGCTGAGCAAACGCTCCAGCACAGTGCCAACAAGGTCGCTCACCGCACCTTTGTAGTTGGTGTTGGCGTTGGTGGCCACGCGGTTGGCTATAATCGAGCACACGGTTATTGCGCGGTGTCCCAGTATCCGGGCTAGGCCCTGTAGCGCCGCACTCTCCATCTCATAGTTGGTGATGCGCCCACCGTCGTATTCAAACGCCTCGATGCGGTGGTTCAGCTCTGGCTCGGCCAGACGGGCGCGCACCTCTCGACCCTGCGGCCCATAGAACCCCACCGCGCTGATGGTGTAGCCGCGCACCATGTCATCGCGCCCGATGCGCTCCATCAGCCATGGGTCGGCATCCACCACATAGGGCTTGGCAAACAGGGGGTTCCATTGCACAAACTCGCAGAAAGCCTTTTCAAACTCCAGGTCGCTCACGCGGTTACGGTCGGCATAGTAGTTGAGCACACCGTCAAACCCCAGCGCCTTGGCGGCTATCACTGGCGTGCCCACGGGGACATAAGTCTGCAGGCCACCCGATGTGCCGATGCGCACAATGTTGAGCGTGCGGTGTACGTCTTTGGGCCGACGGGTCTTAAAGTCGACGTTGGCCAGTGCGTCGAGCTCGGTCATCACTATGTCGATGTTGTCACCACCGATGCCGTGCGACAGAGCCATCACCGGCTTGCCCTTAAACGTGCCTCCGATAGTGTGAAACTCGCGGCTCGACACCTCAAACTCCCGGGTGTCAAAATAGTTGGCTATCATTGTCACGCGGCCGGGATCGCCACACACAATGATATTGTCACACAACTGCTCGGGCTTCACATGGATGTGAAAGGCCGATCCGTCGTCATTGATAATCAGTTCACTGTCGGGGATATATTTCTTTTCCATAGACTTATAAGTTTTGTCGGTGAAACAAAATTACAAAATTACTCAATAATTCTCACTTTTGCAACATTTGGCCCGATTTTCTCAAATTTATCAAAAATTAGTGCAAGTTGAGCGAAATACAAAATTAAAAACAAAGTTTTTGATTTTTATTTCCGAGACGCCGCCTAATTTCGAGGGCGCTAGCCCTCAACATAGTGCAAGTTGAGTGCAATGATGCTTGCATCAATTGCCGAGTAGCAGCCTAATTTATCTAATTTAAGTCATCAAGCTGGCCGGCAGTTATCCTGGTCAACGCATGCAGTAGATCGGGCCGGGCTTGGTGAGGATGATGCCGCGGCAGTCAAGCTCCACCAGTGTGCTCATCAGTCGATAGATGGGTACTTGCAGCTCATTGGCCAGGGTGTTGATGTGAACATCGCCTTGCTGCCGCAACACATCCACAATGGCTTGCTCATCGTCGTTGAGCTGGGGAAACACCTCGAGCTGTGTCGCTTGTTGCAGATTGTGCCGGTCGTCCCAGCCCATGGCCTGGATCATGTCGTCGGCCCCGGTGATGGACATTGCCAGGTTGGTGCGGATGATGCGGTTGCAGCCTCGTGAGAACTCATCGCCCACCCGACCGGGCACCGCCATGACATCGCGGTTGTAGCTCTGAGCCAGCGAGGCCGTCACAAGCGACCCGCCATGGTCGGCGCTCTCAACGATGATTGTGCAGTCGCTCAGTGCGGCAATGATGCGGTTGCGGGCCAGAAAGTTGCCACGATGGAGCTCGTCGCTACTCAGATAGTCGGTCACCACCATGCCACGATTGCGCACAATTTGTGCGGCGTCGTTGCGGTGCATGGCCGGGTAGATGGTGTTCAGCCCGCGGGCCATCACTGCCACTGTGCTCAACCCGTGCTTCAGGCAAGCGCGATGTGATGCGATGTCGATGCCAAAGGCCAGGCCACTAACCACCACCGTGTCGGGAAGGGCGGCTGCCAGGTCGCGGACAAACGCGTCGCAGAAGCTCACGCCATACTGTGTGGCGTGGCGTGTGCCCACCATGCTCACCACATGGCGGCTGTTCAGGTCGCAGCTCCCAGTGCTGTAGAGCATGCAGGGAGCATCGTCGGCCTCGAGCAGGCGCCGCGGATAGGAGTCGTCGGTGAAGTAGGTGCAGGCGATGCGCTTCTGCCCGATGAAGTCCAGCTCGCGATCGGCTCGCTCGAGTTGCCGCTGTCGGTAGAAATGGGTGTAGACCTTGCTGTGGCCCCCGGTGAGCTGCCGCAATTCTTGCTCGCTCATGTCGAAGAAGGCGCGCTCGTTGCCGGCAACCTCCAGCAGTTGTCGTGCCAGCTTCACTCCCATGCCGCGTATTGAGGCAAAGGCGATGCGATATTTCAGCAGGTCATTGCTCATTGCCCAACCCAAGTTGTTGCCACAGCTCCTCGCTGCGCGACAGCTGGCCGCCAACCAGCGTCACGATGCTCACCACGGCACGCACCACCAGCTGCCCGGTGGCCTGGTTGTAGATGTCTTGATGGAAGAGGCAGCGCACTCCGCGGCGCTCCACCCAGAGGCGGCTGTCGATGATGTCGCCGCTGCGTAGCGGCGACTTGTAGTCAATCTCGATGCGGCTGACCACGGGGACAATGCCCTGGGCCGCCATGTGGGCAAACGAGCAGCCGCGGCTTTTGACCCAGGCATGGCGCGTGTGCTCAAGATAGTGCAGATAGTGGGCGTTGTTGACGATGCCCTCGCTGTCGAGCTCATAGTCGCGCACCGCTATCGCCAGTGTGAAAATATAGTGTTGCATCAGCGTTGTTGTGATTGAAGCCCCAAAATTACAAAAAAATTGTGCAAGCCGAGCGCAAAACACGATGAAAAACGAAGTTTCTCCTTTTTTTTGCCAAGACGCAGCCAAAAATGCGATTAAGCGAGAGCAAAAACGAGCTCGCTCGAGTTTTGCCGAGCGTGAGCATTTTATCCACAAATTGAACTATATACCCGTTGTCCCCTTGGCGCCTCGAAAGGGCTATCCGATTACAGGCGGGGGCGGAAGCCCCCGTGCCGAACCGTTTGACAGACACCGCCCTCGGCCGCCCCTCCAGGGCGGTAAATGGCTCTTGTAGCTGTGTCAAGGCTGTAGGGACGGCACAGGGTAGCCGTCGCTGCCAGCGAGCGAGTTGGGTGGCCGCGGCTGTGGTGGGTTGTGGCGGAAAAAGTGTGAATTCGTCTAAATTTCGCTGGTCGATAGGGCTCATGTGGCAAAAAATCATTATTTTTGCAGGATTGTTTTGAACTTGTAGATGTTTAATGATTAAATCTTGATAACAAATGGACTGGGCTGAACAACTGCACTGTGCCATCACGGTGTGTGACAACGAGGGTACGATTATCTATATGAACGAGCGTTCGCGCCTGACTTTCAGCAAGGATGGCGCGTCGATGGTGGGGCAGAATCTGTTTCCCTGCCACCAGGAGCGCTCGCGTCAGATGATTCGCCACATGATGGAGAGCGACACGACTAACTGTTACACCATCAGCAAGAATGGGGTGCGCAAGATGATATTTCAGTCGCCCTGGAAGGTCGATGGTCAGGTGAAAGGGATGGTTGAAATCTCGATTGTGCTGCCCGACGAGATGCCGCACTACGATCGATAAATTTGCTGCTATAGTAGGGTAGTAGGCTGCAACACGGCGGCACCGGTGGGTTGCGGCCCGGCGTGGCCACGTGCGGCGCAAGGGTCGTGTGCAGGCCTTAGGGTCTCGCTGTCCTGCCGCTACAGGGTTGCAGAAGGGGTAAGTAAATAATGATTTAATTATAAGTTATGTGATGAAACGTTTCTCTCTCTTGATCTTGCTGGCGGCGGTGGTGGCCCTGGCGGCTGACTGCTGCACGTCGGCGATAGTGAGCGGACGGCTTACGGCCAACGGCCGACCGCTGCTGTGGAAAAACCGAGACACCAACGACCAGAACAATCGCATTGAGCGCATCAAGGCGCACGACGGTCTGCTGGAGTTTGTGGCGCTGTTCGATGCGCGCGACTCTCGCGACACGGCGGCGTGGATGGGCATGAATGAGCGGGGCTTTGCGATCATGAACACTGCCAGCTATAACCTGAACGACGACAATGTGCCTGAGCGCGACATGGACCGCGAGGGTGTGGTGATGCGCTATGCGCTGGAGCGCTGCACCACGGTCGACGACTTTGAGCGCGTGCTCGAACAGCTGCCTAAGCCTCTGGGTGTGGAGGCCAACTTCGGGGTTATCGATGCTCAGGGCCATGGCGCCTACTTCGAGACGGGCAACTACAAGTGGACCAAATATGACCTGGCCGATGAGCCAACGGGCATACTGACGCGCACCAACTACTCGGTGAGTGGCCGTGAGGGTCAGGGCATGGGATATATCAGGCACGACAATGAGCGTGAGCTGCTTCGCCCCTACGTGGTGCAGTGCAACATAACGCCGGCAACGTTTACCGAGGTGCTCTCGCGCACGTTCTATCACAGCCGCATGCGTCGCAACTACAACGACAGTGGGCTGGAGTGGCTAGTGGACCAGGACTTCATTCCTCGCCGCATCAGCACTGCCACCATCGTCATCGAGGGTGTGCTGCCGGGCGAGGACCCGAGCCTGACCACGATGTGGGCGGCTCTGGGCTACCCCCCCTGCGCCGAGGTGTTTGCCGTGTGGACTGGTGAAGGGGGCGTGCCCGAAGTGCTCCGTGGCACCACATCGCGCCGGCACTCGGTGCAGTGCGACCTGGTCAACAAGCGCGAGGCCGAGGTGTTCAGCATCACTCGCGGCAACGGGCAGCACTACATCAATCTGTCAAAACTCTACAACAAGGAGGGCACGGGCTATGTGCAGGTGCTCACGCGCAAGAACATAGAGACTTATAGGGCTGGTTATGCCGAGCTGGCACGCAGACGATCGATGTGCGCGAAGAAATCGAAGAACTAACCGGCGGTGGATTCATTAATAATATAAATATAATGTGATGGGTCGGTTTATAGGACCCACCTAACTTGATTAAGATTGAACTGGACTGGTATAGCCACATTGGCACTGTTGCTGGTGAGCAACATCGTGATGACCTTTGCTTGGTACGGACACCTTAAGCTGCAGCAAGTGGGTGTGAGCACGCACTGGCCGTTGATTGTTGTGATTCTCTTCTCTTGGGGAATCGCGCTGTTTGAGTATATGTTTATGGTTCCTGCCAACCGCATCGGCTTTGCCGACAATGGCGGGCCGTTCAGCCTGTTGCAACTCAAGGTCATTCAAGAGGTGATATCGCTTACGGTTTTCACCGTGTTTGTCACCATCTTTTTTAAGAGCGAACAGCTGCACTGGAACCACTTTGTCGCTTTTTTCCTGCTCATTGCCGCGGTCTACTTCGCCTTTCTGCGTGTGGATTGACAGCGAACGACGAACAGGCAACAGGGAAATATCTGTAGTCGGCAGCCCCGTTGGCCGACGGCACAGGGGTGCCGTCCCTACCCATCAAGGGGCAACTCGTATATAGTTCCTTAAATTATAAACTTTAAACTTAAAACTAAAAGAAAGGTGAGTATCATTCTGGGTATAGAATCATCGTGCGACGACACGTCGGCAGCCGTGGTGCGCGACACTTTGCTGTTGAGCAACGTCATCGCCAGCCAGAAGGTGCATGAGCAATATGGGGGTGTGGTGCCCGAATTGGCATCGCGGGCCCACCAGCAGAACATTGTGCCCGTGGTGAGCGAGGCTATCAGGCAGGCAGGTATTCAGCGCTGCGACATTGATGCTGTCGCCTTTACGCGAGGGCCGGGGCTGCCGGGGTCGCTACATGTGGGCACCTCGTTCAGCAAGGGGCTGGCACTGGCGCTGAATGTGCCGTTGGTCGATGTCAACCATCTGCATGGACATGTGCTGGCTCATTTCATCCAGGAGGCGCCCGATGCTCCGGTGCCCGATTTTCCCTATCTGTGCTTGCTCATTTCGGGCGGCAATTCGCAGATCATTCGTGTCAATGCTCCCGACGACATGGAGATACTGGGGCATACCATCGACGACGCGGCGGGTGAGGCTTTCGACAAGTGTGCTAAAACGATGGGACTGCCCTATCCCGGAGGGCCTGTGATCGACCAGCTGGCTCAGCAGGGCGACCCGACACGATTTAAGTTTGCCAAGCCTCACATCCCCGGCTATGACTATAGCTTCAGTGGGCTGAAGACTTCGTTCCTCTACACTCTGCGCGACCAGCTCAAGCTTAACCCCGATTTTGTGGAGCAAAACAAGGCCGACTTAGCCGCATCGTTGCAGAAGACCATCATCGACATACTGATGGACAAGTTTGGGCGAGCCATCAAGGACACGGGCATACGTACAATAGCCATCGGGGGGGGAGTGTCGGCCAACTCGGGAATGCGCCAGGCAGTACAGACTTATGCCGACCGGCGAGGGCTGCGGGCGTTCATTCCTCGGCGACTGTTCACAACCGACAATGCAGCGATGATTGCCGTGGCGGGTTTCTTCAAATATCGCAATGGGCAGTACTGCGACATCACAGCGCCACCGTTTGCCCGGGTAGTGATATGAAAGTTTATAGTTGAAAGTTTATAGTTGAAAGTTGTCATCGGCAAGAGATTCGTATTAACTCCTTTGACTCCTTTAACTCCTTTAACTCCCTTAACTCCCTTAACTCCCTTAACTACTAAAAGTGTAATGGATTATTCAATTCTAGTCGTTGGCGATGAGATTCTCATAGGCCAAGTGCAAGATACCAATTCAGGCTTTATTGCCCGGCAACTGACCCCCTATGGCTGGCAGGCCACTACCATTCGTGCTGTGGCCGACGACAGTGGAGCCATCTTTGACGCCATCGATGATGCCTTTGCCCACAGCGATGTGGTGCTCATGACAGGTGGTCTGGGACCAACTAAAGACGATATCACCAAGCCCACGTTGTGCCGATACTTCGGTGGTGAGCTGGTCTATGACCCGCCCACGGCTCGCAATGTGGAGCAGATTGTGGCGGGCAGGCATCTGCCGCTCAACGACTACACCCGTGCTCAAGCCATGGTGCCGTCGTCGTGTCGGGTGATACAGAACCAGTGCGGCACTGCACCGCTCATGTGGTTTGAGCGCGACGGGAAGGTGCTGGTGAGTATGCCCGGTGTGCCCTATGAGGCCGAGACGATGCTGGTGCGTGAGGTGATTCCGCAGCTTGTGGCGCACTTCAGCGACCACGTCGACATCGAGTTCAGGCACATGATGGTGGTGGGCATTATTGAGAGCGCCCTGGCCATGCAACTTGACTCGTGGGAACGCTCGCTGCCGCCAGGCATCCATCTGGCTTACCTGCCGCAGCCCGGAATCATCCATTTGCGTCTCACCGGGCAGTCGACCGATGCTCAGTGGCTCAAAGCCGAGATGGACCGCTTGGCCGCCGAACTGCATGATCGGCTGGGCAAGCACATCGTGGCCGACGAGGATTTGCCGCTGGCTGCCATAGTGGGGCGACTGCTGCGTCAGCGAGGCCTGACTCTAGCCACTGCCGAGAGTTGTACGGGCGGAAACATTGCCCACGAGGTGACACGTGTGGCCGGAAGCAGTGAATATTTCCTTGGTGCTGTGGTGTCTTATCACCGGCAGGTTAAGCAACGGCAGCTCGGGGTGTCGGCAAGCGACATCGATCGCTATGGTGTGGTGAGCCAAACGGTGGCCGAGCAGATGGCCACAGGCGTTTGCCGACTGCTCGGCACCGACTGCGCTGTGTCGACAACCGGCGTGGCCGGCCCGGGAGGAGGTACGCCCGAGACACCTGTTGGCACCGTGTGGATGGCTGCCCGGTGTGGCGAGAGGATGCTCACGCAGTGCCGGCACATACCTGGTCACCGCGACCGCGTCATATCCCGTGCCACCAACGATGCTCTGCTGTTGCTGCTTTCGCTCTTGGTTGACAGTGAATAGAATATTTGTTTCCTGAAATTATTATCGAGAATGTTAACAAAAACTCTGCGCCTCGTCTTTGGCGTGTTGATGATTATAGTGTATCTGGGCATGGCCTATCTGCTCATTGTCAATTTCTTTGAGTGGAATGATACGGCCATGTGGCGCATGATACGCTTGGGTATGGCCGCCATCTTAGCCGCCTATGGTGTGTATCGTGCCTACAGACAAGTCAAGGGCACCGACTACTATCGCAATCGCCAACTCGAGGACCGAATGCGACGATAAGATGAGACGATTGTTATTACTATTTACCATTGTTCTTACGTCAATAGCTGTGATGGCGCAAGGACATTTGACGGCTGGCACAAAGTTGGCCATGCAGCCCAGCCATGTGCAGGCGATACGTGCTACTTCGGGGCAGAGGGCCAGCTTGCGCGCCTTCATCACGGTCAGTGATCCTGCGGCAGTCCAGCGTCTGCGTCAGCTGGGTGTGAGTGTGCACATGTGCTTCGGCCACATGGTCACCGCCACAGTGCCCCTGTCGCTTGTGGGCAGCGTGTGCCGTATGGCCGGTGTGCGTCAGCTGGCGGTGGCGCAGCTCAGCCAGTTGTGCAACGATTCGGCAATGGCCGATGCACACGTTGTGCCGGTGGCTGTAGGCACGGGTTTCAATATCCCCTACACTGGCCATGATGTGGTGGTGGGAGTGATTGACACAGGGGTGGACTTCAATCACATTAACTTGTGCGACTCCATGGGCCGGAGCAGGGTAGTGGCGGCTTATCTGCCACAGGATTCCACCGGTACTTCGCCGGTGATCCATGGCGACACGCTGCCCGGTAGCCACTACAACACACCCGAACAGATCGCATTGCTCACCACCGATGACCCTACAGCGTCGCACGGCACGCACACCATAGGCACAGCATCGGGCAGTTGCTTCAATGGCTTTCAGGGTGTGGCACCCGGCGCGCGACTGGTGGTCTGCGCCATGCCACTACTCTATGATACCGACATTGCCAACTCGCTGGCCTACATATTTAACTATGCCGACAGTGTTGGTTTGCCCGCGGTGGTCAATATGAGCTTCGCCTCAATCGATGGACCTCACGACGGCACGTCACCGCTGTGCCAGGTCTTCGATCAGATCTCGGGCCCGGGTCGCATTCTGTCGGTGTCGGCCCACAACTCGGGCTATGCCGCCTTGCATCTGAACCACAATTTTGCGACCGGGGCCGACACCGTGAGTACAACGCTCGACCTCTATTCGGGCTCGTTCAACAATACGGTGTCGTTTTGGTCGAGCCAGGGGCATCGCCATAAGGTGGCGCTCACGCTCATTGACAAAAAAGACCGACGGCTTGTGCTTGAAACTCCTTATTTTGTGGGGCTTGACCCCGACTCGGTGTTGACCGTAGACATGGACTCGGACACACTGTGGAGTCAATACGTGACGGGAACGATGCAATTTGCCACAGCCGTTGAGCTAGATGACCGTGCCCACTCAATACTGGTCTCTCATGTCAAACCGCGCGACACGGGGCGATATCGCCTTGGTCTGAAGGTGGTGGCCGATGAGGATCCCAGCTTCCATGCCTGGGTGAACGGTGGAGTGTTCTTCAGGGGGTTGCTGCCCGGACAGGTGGCTGGCACCAAGGCTGGCACCATCAGCGACTTGGCCACGGGCGAGAAAGCTATTTCGGTAGGGGCATACATCACCAAGCAGGTGTTCCCTCTAGCCAGTGGCGGAACGTTTGTCTCGCCTAGGGCTACACCGATGCACGACATAGCCTATTTCACGGCATGGGGACCCGATACGCGCGGTAAATCGCGACCCGACATTTGTGCTCCGGGCATGGTCACCGTGTCGTCGGCAAGCAGATATGACGCAGTCTCGCCGATTGTCAATGCCAGCAACCTCTCGTTCTTCCAGAACAGTGAGGGGATCGACTATCCTTATGGAGCATGCTATGGCACATCGATGTCTGCCCCAGTCATGACCGGGGCCATCGCTCTGTGGTTGCAAGCCAAGTCCGACCTCTCGCCTGATGACATCCGCGACATTCTCGATCACACGGCTGTGCGCGACCAGTGGGTCACACAAGGTGAGGCTCGTTGCTGGGGACGTGGCAAACTTGATGTCGAGGCAGGAATGCACTATTTGCTCCGAAGTCTCAATCGGCTAGATGTCAATGCCGACGGGGTGCTCGATGTGGCCGATGTCAACGTGGTGATTAATGCCATGCTCGGACGGGTTGAGAGCGACGAGTTGCTAGCGGCAAGCGATGTTACGGATGACGGTAAGGCCGATGTGGCCGACATTAATGTCCTGATTAATGCCATGCTCGGCAAATGATAATAGTTAACAGATAAATGCTAATGGTTAAAGGTTATTGGTTAACTATTAACTCGTCGAGTCATAACTATCAATTGAAAACAAACAACTGAAATAGATGTCACGAAAAAAGAAAGATCTGCCAACACTAGAAAATTTTGAAATCACGGGTGTGGCGGCCGAGGGCAAGAGTCTGGGACGATGGAACGACTTGGTCGTGTTTGTGCCATATGGCGCTCCGGGCGATATTGTGGACCTAAGAATCACCCGCAAGAAGCACAGTTTTGCCGAGGGGCAGATTGTGCGTATGGTAACACCCGCCGCACAGCGAGTAGAGCCGTTCTGCCAGCACTTTGGCATCTGCGGCGGCTGCAAGTGGCAGCACCTGCCTTACCAGAGTCAGCTGCAGTACAAGCAACAGCAAGTGGTAGATGCCCTTGAGCGAATCGCCAAGGTCCCTATTCCGCCCATCAATCCTATCTTCCCTTCGGCGCAGACGCGGCACTATCGCAATAAGCTTGAGTTTACATTTAGCAACAAGTGCTGGCTCACTACCGAGCAGATGAGTAGTGGCGAGGTGTTCGATGACCGCAATGCCCTGGGGTTCCACATCCCCGGCAGCTTCGACAAGGTGCTCGACATCAAGCAATGCTGGCTGCAGCCCGATGTGAGCAATGAAATACGACTGTTTATACGCCAGTATGCCATACACAGGGGCTATACATTCTACGACATCCGCAACAACCAGGGGCTGATGCGAACGCTCATGGTGCGTACCGCCAGCACCGGCGAGATTATGCTCGTTGTGGTGTTCGGCGAGGACAACCCAGCGGCTATTCATGATGTGATGGACGCTATTGCGCAGCAATTCCCGCAAATCACCTGTCTGATGTATGTGGTCAATCTCAAATGCAACGATTCGATTGCCGACCAAGATATTGTGTTGCATAGCGGACGAGACTACATCGAGGAGGAAATGGAAGGACTGCGTTTTCGTGTGGGGCCCAAATCGTTCTATCAGACCAACTCACTCCAGGCCTACGAGCTATATAAGGTGGCACGTCGCATGGCAGGCCTCACCGGCCAGCAGTTGGTGTATGACCTATATACCGGCACAGGCACCATTGCCAACTTTGTGGCGCGTCAGGCTCGTCAGGTCATCGGCATCGAGTATGTGCCCGATGCCATCGAGGATGCCAAGCTTAACTCGCGCGTCAATGGCATTGACAATACACTATTCTTTGCGGGTGACATGCGCCATGTGCTCACCGATGAGTTTGTGGCACAACATGGGCGGCCCGATGTGATGATTATCGACCCGCCCCGTGCCGGCATGCACCCTGATGTGGTGGGAGTGATTCTGGGTGCGCTGCCACAGCGCATTGTCTATGTCAGTTGCAACCCGGCCACGCAGGCGCGCGACTTAGCTATGCTCGATGCCCGATACATGGTCACTGAGATTCAACCTGTGGACATGTTCCCTCACACACATCATGTGGAGAATGTGGTGAAGCTCGAACTCAAGTCCTAAGGTTGAATGCCGTCGCGGCGCAGCAGCGCGTCGATGCTGGGCCCCCGGCCACGGAACTGCTCATACAGCGTCATGGGCATGTCGCTGCTGCCACGTGACATCACGCAGTCGTGCCACAGTTGGGCCGTGGCGGGGTTGAAGATTCCCTCTTCCTGAAATCGGCCGAAGGCGTCGGCATCCAAGATTTCGGCCCATTTATAACCATAATAACCTGCCGCATAGCCGCCCGAAAAGAGGTGGCCGAACTGTGGCGACATCAGGCAACCAGGCACCGGGGCAAAGCATTGCACCGGAAGCATGGCATTGTGCTCTAATGTGGCGATGTCGCCCTGATAGGGCTGGGTGAGGCTATGCCAGGCCATGTCGAGCATGCCGAACGACAATTGGCGCATGCAGGAGTAGGCCGCACCGTATTGCGACGAAGCGATGATGCGGTCGATGAGGTCTTGCGGGATACGTTGGCCCGTCTGATAGTGACGGGCAAAGCTGTCGAGAAACTCGCGCTCGAATAGGAAATTCTCATGGAACTGCGAGGGTAACTCCACAAAGTCGCGATACACGTTGGTTCCCGAGGTCGACTCGTAGCGGCAGCGCGATAACAGGCAGTGCAGACCGTGCCCGAACTCATGCAAGAAAGTGCGCACCTCGCCGAAGGTGAGTAATGATGGCTTGGTGGCTGTGGGGCGAGTGAAGTTCATTGTCAGCGACACCAGAGGACGCACATCTTCGCCACTTAGGTCGCGGTACTGTTCGCGGAAAGCGGTCATCCAAGCTCCGCTCTCTTTAGTCGACCGTGGGAAGAAGTCGGTGTATAACGCACCCATCCACTGGCCATCGCGGTCAGTCACATCATACACCTTCACCTCGGGGGCAAACACTTCGGCCTGTGTGCAGGGCGCGAAGTGCAGCCCGTAGAGCCTTGTGGCCAGTCCCAGCACTCCTTCTATCACACGGTCGAGCGGGAAGTAAGGGCGCAGGAGCTCGTCGTTGACTCCAAACAGGCTGTCGCGCTCTTTGTTGGCATAGTAGCTGTAGTCCCATGGCTCGAGCGCGACGGGATGCCCCTCGAACTCGCTGGCAAACCGTGTGAGCGACTCCATCTCACGTGCCATGGCAGGCTGATAGGCCACGCGCAGTCGCTCAAGCATCTCATTCACCGCTTGGGGAGTCTGGGCCATGGAGTTTTGTAGCCGGTATTGGGCAAATGTATCGCAGCCCATCAGCCGGGCTAGCTCAAGTCGTGTATTGGCGATGCTGCGGCATAGTTCCATATTGCTATACTCGCCTGTAGTGCACTGGGTGTTATAGGCCATATATAGCTGTTGTCGCAGGTCGCGGCGGCTCGAGTATTTCATGAATGCCATGTAACTGGGTGCGTGCAGCGTCACCAGATAGGCATCGGTACGGCCATGCTCGCTGGCGGCGTGAGCGGCAGCCTCAATGGTGCTCTCGGGCAAGCCGGCCAGGTCGTCGGCACCCAGCCACAATTCGTAGGCATTAGTGGCCTTCAGGTGGTTCTGCCCAAACCGAAGAGTCTCCTCGGTGAGCCGTCGTGTGAGCTCGCGATAACGGTCGCGATCGGCGCCTTCAAGGGCTGCGCCGCTGCGCACAAACGACCGGTGGGTCTTGTCGAGCAGCATCCAGTCTTCTCGGTCGTGAGCTTGGCGGTCGAATGTGTCATGCACATGCTTGATGCGCTGCCAGAGCTTGCGGTTCAGTGTGATGGCTGTGCTATGTTCGGCCAGCAATGGAGCCATTCGCTGTGAGATTTCCATCAGTTGGTCGTCGGCGTTGGCCGAGAGCATGGCGTAGAATACGCCCAGCACACGACTCAACATCTCACCGCTCTGTTCCAGCCTGACTACTGTGTTTTCAAAGGTTGGCGCCTCGGGGTTGTTGGCTATCAGGTCGACCTCTGCTTCGCTCTGTGCAATGGCTTGTTTGATAGCCGGCTCATACATGTCGTTAGTGATATGCTCAAACGGCACTAGCCCATGTGGAGTGTTGAAAGGGGTTGTGAACATAATGTGATATTTCTTTACTTTGTTAGTTGTGGCTGGATGTGGGACTGCGCCCATAGCACAGCTGCAGCCACATCAACGTTTGACCTCGCTTCCGGTTCTTTAGCTCGTGGCGAGGCTAAAATACTCATTTCTCTATTTGAATAAATGCAGCATCAATGGCCAGTCGCACGTCTTGCTCGCTGACTCCGCGGCGCTGCAGCTGGGGCAGGTCGGTCAGGATGGTCTCTCGCGTGGCATCGGCATCGCCCAGCTGAACGGCATGGCGATAGTCGGACACAGCTTGGGCCAGATTGCCTGTGCACAGGTGCACATGGCCGCGATTGACGTAGTCGGTCATCGTCGGTTTGTCGGCTTGGATGATGCGATTGTAGTAGTCCAAACTGCGCTCGTCATTGCCTAGCACAAACGAGCACCAGGCGATAGGGCGCCATGCGCGGTGTCGGCGCTCGTCCATCAGGTCGGCCTTGAAATAGCATTGCAGAGCCTCGTCGGTGCGTCCTTGTTCGAGCAGGGTATGCCCCATGTTGAGTGTGGTCGAGACCAGGCCGGGTTTCAGACGGTCGATGCGCTCGTAGTACTCCAGTGCCTTATCGGGCTTATGCAGCGTGCGGTAGCAGCTGGCAATGTGGCGCAATGTCCACAGATCATCGTCGCGTACCAGCTCATAGCGCTGGTATTGCTTTAGGGCCTCGTGTGTGTTGCCCAGTCGCTCGTGGGCAAATCCTAGTTTCTGTAGCACCACGGGGTCGGTGGATTCTTGTGCCTTGAGAAGGAGCGAGAAATAGTGTACGGCCTCGTTGTCAAACTCGTTGGTCAGGTAGAACTCGGCCACCACCTGCAGTGTCTCAGCACTGTCGGTGTATGCCGATAGGTAGGGTAGGCCGGTGAAGTCCATGGCTGTGTCCATCACTGCCAGGAACTCGCGGCGCCGCGAGAATAGTTTGAAGAATCTGTACAGGTCTTGCACGCAACGTGTGGCTATGGTGTCGCGATTGAGATTGCGCTGTTGCACCACCCGCTCGGCTTGCATCTCGTCGAGGTCGGCCATTTGTTGCTGGGTCTGTGTCCTGATGAGCTCGCGCTGGCCGGCTGGCATGCTACGCAGTGTCAGGCAGAACGAGTAGCGGTCGCTATTGCACAGGAATGGGGCACGAACCACCATGTCGCGCAGCAGGTGGTCGCTCTCGTCGAATGCTTCTTGCACTACCGAGTGGTCGCTGTGAAAGGGCATGAACCAGTTGCTCAATGTGTGGAAGAAAGGGAATGTCTTGAGCCTTGAGAAGGTGCTGATAAACACGTCGCTGCCCTCTTGCTGCAACTGACTGAACTGTTCCATCTTGGCGGCCACACCGCTGTTCTCGAGCATCTCTTGCCACTCAGGGTTGCCCTCAAGCTCGTCGGGGTCAATCTCGGTGCCCGGCCTCATCATCTTACGCATCAGGCCCGGGCTGGCCTTCATGATGTCGGGCATGATTTCTTGCGTCACGCGCTGAGTCACACGGTCGGTGTTGCGGGTGCCTATCAGCCGATACATGACCATGGCCACATCGGCCCGCCAGGTGGAGGCTTCGGTCATGACGGCGATGTGGCTTGCCAGTGTGCGTGAAAGCTCGGCGCGCCGCCGATGGGTGTTCAGTGCCAGCAGTGTGCCTATGATGGCGCGCAACTGCACCTCACTCGAGCTGCTTGAGGTATAAGCGTCAATCAGCGCCACCAGCTTGTTCTCATCGTAGAACTTGGTGAGTCCCAGTAATAGTGCCATTACCATCAGGCATCGGGCTGGTTCGGGCAGTGTGTCGTCGGCAATAAACTGCCCAATTACTTCGGCATCGGCTTGTGTGGTGGGGAAACTGCTCCACACTTTGTTGAATATGCGAGTCTCGCATTGTTCGCGCGACTTCATCACTTGTAGCTGAACCTGGCGGTTACTAGACGCTTCGTCAACTCCCTGTAACAACGACAGTTTTCCACACTCGGTGCGATAGAGCGACACTAAGTCGGACAACGGCACTGCCTGCAATTCGCGCCGACGTGCATAGAACACCTCGGGCGAGTCTTTCTCTTGCATGGCAATCACACATTGGTCGGTGAGCTGGAGCAGTTGCCTGACGATGTGGTTCAGCACCTGGTCGCGAGCTGGATCTAATATGCCCTGCGACAGGTAGTGAAGCATTAGGTCGTAGCTCGTCTTCACTTGGTCGAGCTTATCGCGCAACGCGGCATCTGGCAGTTGTGCAGCCAGGCTCGAGAGCTTGCCGATGGCGCGTGTGAGCTCCTGGCGTTCGACTGCAGCCACTATCTGGTCACGATAGTTATTGATTTCGGTGGGTGTCATGTCAAACAGTTATAAGTAGTCGGGCAGTCGAGCTATTCTGCCATCGATTGCCCGATGATTTTAGTAGTTATCTAGTTTTTTAGGTATGCAAAAGTCGTGCGATGCGCAAAGTTACTGACATTTTTGCACACAAGCGGCACACATGTGAAAATAAAACAGTAATTTTGCCAAAAATTTGTGCAAGCCGAACGCAAAACAAGATGAAAAGCGAAGTTTCTCATCTTTTTTGCTGAGGCGCAGCAAGATTTATCCAAAATTTGTGGTTAGTTGTGGCAGCAGTGAAACTGTGTGCCGCGTGTAATGTCTAAATTGAAATCTTATGACCGACATCAATCATATCATTGGAATCATTCCGGCACGTTATGCCTCGACACGATTTCCTGGCAAGCCACTGGCCAAGTTGGGCCAAATGACCGTCATCGAGCGGGTGTATCGGCAAGTGACTCAGGTCATCGATCGGGTCATCGTGGCCACCGACGATCAGCGTATCGCCCAGGCTGTCGCCGACTTTGGAGGCAAGGCTGTGATGACACGCGCCGACCATCGCACCGGTACCGACCGCTGCTATGAGGCCTATTGCATCAATGGTGGCAACGAGGATATCGTCATCAACATCCAGGGCGATGAGCCCTTTGTCCAGCCCAAGCAAATCAGTGACCTGATTTCCTGTTTCGACCATGAGTCGGCGCAAATCGCCACACTCGTGCGACCTTTGCCGCCACATACCACCATCCAGGAGCTGCGCAATCCCAACATGGCCAAGGTGGTAGTAGCCAGCGACATGACTGCGCTCTACTTTTCGCGGTCGGTCATACCCCATCTGCGTGGTGTCGACCCCGAGCAGTGGCCCCAGCGGCATCAGTACTATGCTCATGTGGGCATGTATGGATTTAGAGCTCAAGTTTTGGAGAAGGTCACTCGGCTTGACCCCACGCCACTTGAGGTGGCCGAGTCGCTCGAGCAGCTACGTTGGCTTGAGAACGGCTTCACCATTCGCGTGGCCACTACCACTGGGCATAACATTGGAATCGATACACCGCAAGACCTGCAACGGGCCCAGCAATATCTCAAAAGCATCGGAGAATGACCGACCGCCAACAACATCCACCGATTACCCAGCTTGACCATATCGCACTCCATTTCCCGTCGCAGCTCAAGCTGTCGTGCGGCATCCCGATCTGGGTGATTGATGGCGGCGATGAGCAAGTGTGCACACTCAATATCTATGTGCCTGGGGGCACAATGCATGAGTCGCAACCACTCGAGTCGCTAGTCACATCACAACTGTGCCTTGAGGGGTCGGCTCACTATCATGCCCGCAAGATTGCCCAGGAGCTGGACTACTGCGGAGCATGGAAGAGTGCCCAGAATCACGATACCATGTGCCAGTTGTCGCTGTCGACCATCAACGAGCACTACGAGCGCTTGCTGCCCATCATGGCCGATGCTTTACAAGCACCAACGTTGCCCGAAGAAGAACTGGACATTTGTCGCCGTCGGCTTGCGGCTACCTATGCTACCTTGCGCGGCCGTGTAAAGTATTTGGCAGCCGTGGAGTTGCGCCGGCAGTATTATGGCGACGGACATCCACTGGTGGCCGATGCCGACCCCGAGGCTTTGCTGCACATGTCACGGGAAGACCTGGTGCGCTTCTGGCGGTGTTTTTACCACCCGGCGGGGTGTCGCGTGGTGCTGGCAGGCAAGGTGAGCGACCACATGCTCAGCGTCACCGACCGAGTGCTGGGCGGATGGACCGATGGGAACAGTGCGGCAATGCCCGATGACCGGTGGCACACCGCACCATCCGACCAAATGCTCACGGTAGTCAATAAGCCCGGTGCCGTGCAGGCAGCTGTGGCCATGGCCCTACAAGCCGTTCCACGCGAGCATCCCGACTATCTGCCGCTGCGCATGGTGGTCACGGCATTGGGAGGCTACTTCGGTAGCCGGCTCATGAGCAACATCCGCGAAGACAAGGGATATACCTATGGCATCAGCGCATTTCTATCGGGGCGACAACACGATGGATTTGTGGGCGTGAGCACAGAGTGCGATGTACGGCACACCTGGCAGGTCGTCGGAGAGGTCAAGCGCGAAATTGACCGACTGCGCGACCAGCCCATTGCGATGGACGAGCTCAATGTCGTGCGGCAATACATGCTCAGCGAGCAGCTCAAGACCCTCGACACACCCTTTAGCCTGGCAAGCTATGTGGCTTCGACATGGCTCTACGGTGTCTATCCCGAGTATTACAACCAACAGATTCACACCATCATGCACGCCACCCCACAGCAACTGCAGCAGGTGGCCCAGCGCTATCTCGACAACAGCCGATGGCGCATTGTGGTGGCCGGTGACAAAAAATCTCTTCATAATTTATAATTCATAATTTATAATTCAGAATTAAGAATTAAGGAGCCACAATGTTGGGGTAATGGGTAAGGGTGCCGTCCCTACACTGTCCCCATTCCTTAACTCCTTAACCACGTAACAAACGAACAAGCCCTGAAAGGGCGGCAGACCACAGGCCAGGGTGAAGCGCCAGCGCAACCCCGGACGCACCATTGGTCCTATCTTAGGAGGGGAGTTGTTAACAACTCTGACAACCAACAGGCACACAACCTATCGCAATCGGTGAATAGATACTTAACCACTTTGTTGAGTTAAAAATTACAAAGAGGGCTGAAAAATGCAGCTGCTCTGCCTGCTTATCGCACATTCTTTTGTAATTTTGTGGCCTGATATTAAAAATAGGGACTTTATTTTCAGACTAACATGACTACAACAAGTGTTCTGCAACAGTTACGCGCTTCTTATCAACCCAAGTTGCCCACGGCTCTGCAAGGCCAGCTGAAGATGGTCATGGGCGAGCCCACCGAGTCGGTGGCCGACCAGGAGCAGATTGAGCAACAGTTTCCCACCACCTATGGCATGCCGCAAATCACTTTCGTCCCCTGCGACGATGCCCCCAAAGCCAAGGGTAAGCCCATCAACGTGGGTGTCATCCTCTCGGGCGGTCAGGCTCCTGGTGGGCACAATGTGATAAGCGGCATTTTTGATGGCATCAAACGCATTCATCCCGACAGTCGCCTGTTTGGATTTCTGATGGGACCTGACGGGTTGGTTAAGCATAACTATATGGAGCTAACCGCCGACATCATTGACCAATACCGCAATACAGGTGGGTTTGACATGATCGGCTCCGGGCGCACCAAGCTCGACAAGGAAGAACAGTTTGAGAAGGGGCTCGAAATCATTCGGGAACTCGACCTCAAGGCAGTGGTCATCATAGGTGGCGACGACAGCAACACCAACGCTGCCATCATGGCCGAGTACTACAAAGCGCACGGAGAACCCGTGCAGGTCATCGGATGCCCCAAGACCATCGACGGCGACCTCAAGAACGAGTTTATCGAGGCATCGTTCGGCTTCGACACCGCTACCAAGGTCTACAGCGAGCTCATCGGCAACGTGGAGCGTGACTGCTTCTCGGCACGAAAATACTGGCACTTCATCAAGCTCATGGGGCGCTCGGCCTCGCACATCGCACTGGAGTGTGCCCTGCAGACGCAGCCCAACTTGTGCCTCATCAGTGAGGAGGTGGAGGAGTACTGCCTGGAGTTGAGCGACATTGTCACCAGTATCACCAACATCGTGGTCAAGCGTGCTAGGCGCGGCCTGAATTTCGGCACCATTCTCGTGCCTGAGGGACTCATTGAGTTCATTCCGTCGTGCAAAGCACTCATTGAGCAACTCAACGAAATCATGGCCAAGTTCAAGCCCGAGGTGTCGACTCTCGACCCCGACGCGCAAGTGGTGTTTATCCGCGAGCATCTTGAGCCGGAGAACCTGGCCACCCTCGACAGCCTGCCCAAGACGCTGGGTCGCCAGCTAATGCTTGACCGCGACCCGCATGGCAATGTCCAGGTGTCGCTCATCGAGACCGAGAAACTGCTGAGCACACTGGTCAAGAAGAAACTCAAGCAAATCAACAAGGGCAAGCAGAAGTCCGACCCCGACTACGTCAACTTCAAGGCCATGCACCACTTCTTCGGCTATGAAGGACGCTGCGCCGCTCCGTCGAACTTCGATGCTGACTACTGCTATGCGCTGGGATACAATGCTGCGCAGCTCATCAACTGTGGTGCCACGGGCTATATGTCATCGGTGCGCGATTTGATTAAGCCTTCGTCGGAGTGGGTGTGTGGAGGCATTCCCATCACCATGATGATGAATATCGAACGGCGCAACGGCGAGGACAAGCCCGTGATTCGCAAGGCACTGGTCGACATGAAGGACCGGCCGTTCCTGGAGTACTCCAACAACCGTGCCACATGGTCGAAGGAGACGTGCTATGTGTATCCTGGTCCCATCCAGTACTTTGGCCCAGCCGAGCTCGTTGACCAGCCCACCAAGACCCTCATCCTCGAGCATATGCCCGACGACGACAGTGAGGCCTAAAAGCTGCGCAGTGCCCGGCCTGCGAGGGCTGGACACTGAACAGTGTTACTTTTTATAAACCTTTTTCACAGCTTGCGTCCCTACCACTCGTGGTGGGGACATTTTTTAATGCATAATGCACAATGCATTAATTAATCGGAGATTGCTGTAAGAAGTTCGCACATCAGCTGGGCATGTTCACCAGGCACGACGATGTGATGGTTGCCGATGGGGTGGGTCAGAAAATAGCGCGTCTGCTTGGTATCGTCCAGGCGAATCGTCAACTGTGTGCGGCACAAGTCGGGGCTGCAAGGTTTGTCAATCAGTTGGCCTTGTGCTACAAAATGACGAGTCAAGTCGCCGCTGACCTTGAAGATGGTTACCGGTCCTGGTGCCATATAGCCGCGGATGCCCACGCCGATGCCCGACTCATAGTGTGTGTCTAGCTCGTAGCGTGTCACAAGGTTGAACGGGATGGTGCAGTGGGCCAGTGTGATGATGCCGCTATCGGGGTCGATGGCCGATGGATTGCATTGAAAACCGGTTACTCCCAGCAGGGCTTGGGCAATCATCATCGAAATGGCAGCCGGTACGTCGCCCTCGCATCCTGCCACCACACCATCGGCATTCAGTCTGGCCAAGGCCAGGCATCCTGTATTGTGGATTGTGGCGAGCAGGTCGAAACAACGGATGGTGATGCCAGACAGATGATGGCGCTCGACAATGCCTCGCAGAGCGGCATGTAACCTTTCAGCATCGGGTAGGGCGGCTGCGACTTTGGGCTCGGGTGGAGTGCTGGGCGACAATGCTGAGGCGCTGATGGTGGCAGGCTGGACGGCGAAGTTGTCAAGTACCTCCCGAATGTCGATGTCAACAAGCTCGATGCCCAATTTCTGCCTCACCACCCTGGCATCGGCTTGACTGGAGATGAGCCAGTCGGAGGGCTGGCCGATGACCCCTAGCCGCATGCCGGAAAGTCGTCGCAAGGCCAGATGCACTTGCAGCAAGCCGTGGATGCGGTGGCGGATATACCGGGGTGTACCGTGTAGTATCTCTCCATTGATGCCTTGCTGCTGCAGGTAGGAGAGAATCTCCATCGCGGCAGCCAGCGAGTTGCTCTGGCCCGAAGTGAGCAAGAAGATGGGGTGGGTAGATTGACGCTGCAGTTGTGGCAGAAGTGTCTTGAAGATGCCTTCTGTGCCCCCGGTGCGCACAAAAATCAGGTTGAGTGTGGCTTTGCCATAGTCGCTGTAGTCCTCGCCCTTGTAGGCATACTCGATCAGCAACGAGCTTAGAAATTGTTGGGTGGCGCAAGACACCGCTTGCTCGTCGTGCAATGCCGAGGTCAGTGTGTAAATTGAGATTGTGTTCGAATCCATCTTTTTAATTTGTTTGCTCAGAATATATTAATATTATTCTGAATGTTATAATTAATTTGTATCTTTGTCACCAAATAATCTGACAATGAAAAGAAAGATACCATATTATTTGCTTGTCGTGGCACTCTTGATGGTGCATTGCCAGATGGCTGATGCGCAAATCGTGATTCGCGATGGCGTGACAGTGTCACAGTCACTACTTATAGGCACCGGGTTGCCGTTGGTTGATGTCGTCACTGTCAACGGCGAGGAGCCAGCCTGCCAATATGTCACGGCTCCTCCTGGCGCATGGGGGATGTCGATCACGCAGGCCACAAAAGTGCCTGGACGATTGCGCATCTATCAGAACTCCGATTCGCCAGTCTACGATAGCGGTGAATATGATGAGCACAGTCACGGGATGACTATTAAGATAAGAGGCAACACCAGTGCTTATCAAGATAAGAAACCATTTAAAATCAAACTCGCAACATCGGACGATTTGCTGCTGCGCAACGATGTCTTGTGCATGGACCGCGACTGGTTGCTCATCACCGATGAGGAGCTGAATGTTCTCTCAGGGCTGACTCTGAGTAAAGTCTTAGGTATGCCGTGGACACCTCATTTCATGTATGTTAATCTGGTGATTAACAACAATTATCGAGGGGTGTACATGCTCATTGAGTCGGTGAAACGTAACACCAATTGCCGAATCAATGTCTCAGGCCAGGGGATGCTGATCGAGGGCGATGCTTACTGGTGGAACGAGGACTTCTATATCAAGTCGCTGCTCGACTCGCATTATGGATTCACATTCAAGTATCCTGATTCCGAGCGGTTGAGTGATGCGGATGTTGCGTACTTCACCGATTATCTTGCCAGATTTGAGCAGTCGTTGACATGCGACAACTATGAGCAGTACATCGACTTGAACTCTTTTGCATTATGGTGCCTGGCTCAAGACATTCTGGGATCTTGGGATTCGGGAGGCACTAATCGATATTACGTGCGTTACGATCGCCGGCCCGAGTCGCTGATGGTGATGCCTTGCCTTTGGGATTTTGATTCGAACGAGACCACGATAACCAATTGGTCAAGGTGCCATACCGAGCATTTCACGCGCTTGTTTAACAACTGCAATCCTGCATTCAAATTGCATTATATCAGGTTGTGGCTCACAGTATGCAGGGCGCTCGAAACCGAGATGTGTAATCGTCTTAATGATTTCAAAGAGTCCAGTCAGTTTTGGGGACTGTACTACTCGACCACCTATAACAACCTACGGTGGAACTCACATGTTGTGTACTCGTCAATCCTGTCGCAACGTGCCGAATGGTATGGTCGGCGGCTGCCATTTCTTAACAAGCTTGTTGCCAAAATCCACTTACCTGGCGATGCCAACATCGATGGCAGTGTCGATGTAGTTGATGTGAATACTGTCATCAACTGTATGCTCAACCGTGATGATGAAAAGGTTATAGAAGCAGCATGTGATGTCAATGCTGACGGCCATGTTGACATTGCCGACATCAATCAAGTCATCAATCTGATGCTTGGCGCAGTGAAGTGACTAGACGTTAGACTTTAGTTTTTAGTAGTGTTAGTTGTTGCCCGGCCAAAAACTAAAGTCTAACTAACAACTAACCCAGCAACTGTGCCATCTGGGCCTGCATGGCGGCAGCCTTGGCGCGTGCCATCTGGGCAAAGTCGTCGCCACTGCTGGCATGGATGATGCCTCGCGACGAGTTGACGATGATGCCGCATTGCGCGTTCATCGCATAGTGTGCCACCTCATCGAGCGAGCCGCCCTGAGCGCCCACACCGGGCACAAGCAGGAAGTGGTCGGGGACGATGCGGCGCACGTCTTGCAGCATCTGGCCACGTGTGGCGCCGGCCACAAACATCATGTTGTCGGCAGTGCCCCATTGTGCGGCTTTGCGCAGCACATGCTCGTAGAGCGGTGTGCCCTCGCTGTCGCGCAGCATCTGAAAATCCATCGAGCCTTTGTTGCTAGTCAGAGCCAGCACAATGACCCATTTGCCCTCATAGCCCAGAAAGGGTGTCACACTATCCTCGCCCATATAGGGTGCCACGGTCAGTGCGTCCACGTCAAGTGTTTCGAAGAAGCTGCGGGCATAGGCTTTGCTAGTGTTACCTAGGTCGCCGCGCATGGCGTCGGCAATAATCATCTGATCAGGATAGTGCTGACGCAGATAGCGCACCGTTTGTTCGAAAGCCTCGTAGCCGGCTGGACCTTGGGCCTCGTAAAAGGCCAGATTGGGTTTGAAGGCGATAGCATAGTCGGCGGTGGCGTCGATGATGGCTTTGTTGAACGAGAGCAAGTCGCCGCCTAGCGAGGCAGGCATCTTGCTGGGGTCGGGGTCGAGCCCAACACACAGAAAGCTGCGTTTGCGCAGCATATTGGCATACAGTTGGTCGCGAGTCATATTATTTAATTATCAATTATCAACTATCAACTATTAGAGGGCTGCTTCCTTGAGCTTCTCGGCATTCTCGGCCACAATGAGGTGGTCGATGCAGTCCTGGATGTCGCCATCCATAAATGCCGGCAGGTTGTAGATGGTGTAGCCGATGCGATGGTCGGTGATGCGTCCCTGTGGAAAATTATAGGTGCGGATTTTGGCCGAACGGTCGCCTGTAGAGACAAGGGTCTTGCGGCGGCTAGCGATATCGTCCATATACTTCTGATGCTCGTGGTCGTAAATAAATGTGCGCAAGCGAGCCAGTGCGCGCTCCTTGTTCTTGGGTTGGTCGCGCGTCTCGGTGCACTCGATGAGGATTTCTTGCTGCTCGTTAGTCACAGGGTTGGTCCACATGTAACGCAGGCGCACACCCGAGTTCACCTTGTTCACATTCTGTCCGCCAGCGCCACTGCTGCGGAAGTAGTCCCAACGTATTTCGCCCTCGTTGATGTGTACATCGAAGGGCTCGGCCTCAGGCAACACTGCCACACTGGCTGCCGAAGTGTGCACACGCCCCTGTGTTTCGGTCACCGGCACGCGTTGCACCCGGTGCACGCCCGACTCATACTTCAGCGTGCCGTAGACATTGTCGCCTGTGATGCTGAAGATAATCTCCTTGTAGCCGCCTGCGGCACCCTCGCTGTAGCTGGACACCTGCACGCCCCAACCCTTGCGCTCGCAATAACGGGTGTACATTCGTGCCAGGTCGCCGGCAAACAGGGCGGCCTCGTCGCCTCCCGTGCCGCCACGAATCTCTAGCACCACGTTCTTGCTGTCCTCGGGATCCTCGGGGATGAGCAGCAGCTTGATGTGCTCTTCCATCTTGGGCAGTTCGGCGGTGTTCTGGTCAATCTCCTCGCGGGCCATGGCCCGCAGTTCCTCGTCGCTCTCGATGGCCAGCAATTCCTTAGCCTGCTCGATGTCGGTGAGCAATTTTCGGTAGTGATTAGCGGCCTGCAGCAAGGTCTCCAGGCTCTTGTATTCTTTGGTCAGTTTGACATAGCGGCGTTGGTCGGCTATCACGCTGGGGTCGGTGATGAGCGTACCAATCTCATCGAACCGTGCATCCAGTCCCTCCAAACGCTGCAATAAGGGTGAATCGGCCATAAAAATCAGTCTTATTTTAGATAGGCTGCGTCTCGGCAATTGATGCAAGCATCATTGCGCTCAACACGCACTAATTATAGATAAATTAGGCTGCGTCTCGGCAATTGACGCAAGCATCATTGCGCTCAACTTGCACTAATTTTAGATAAATTAGGCTGCGTCTCGGCAATTGATGCAAGCATCATTGCGCTCAACTTGCACTAATTTTAGATAAATTAGGCTGCGTCTCGGCAATTGATGCAAGCATCATTGCGCTCAACTTGCACTAATTTTCAAGAAATTTTGTGCAAAGGTACAAAAAAATCACTACCTTTGCATCATCTTTGCGGCAACAATGTCGACAAGGAGTGGGCAAAAGCCTATGTCTTAACTCCCTTTAACTACTTAACTCCCTAAACTACATAACTTCCTTTAACTACTTAACTCCCTTTAACTACTTAAATTATGGTTCTACAACGTTGGCAAAGCGTTTTCCTGTTTTTGGCGGCCATTGCTATGGCTGTGTTCACATTTATGCCCGTCATGGGGCTAATCGCCGATGACGGCAACATATCGCTCAGTGCCCTAGGTTGCGGCGAGAATGGAGTGTGCAGTTATCTGTTGCTCACTCTTGACTGCCTCATTGTGGTCATGTTGCTGGTCACCATCTTCAAGTACCGTGACCTCAAGCTGCAGCAGCGACTGTGCAAGGTAAACATCTTGCTTACTGTGGCGCTGATAATGACTATTGCCGTGATGTGGCTCATGCAACGTGGACAAGCCATAGCTGTGCTTACCCCCTGGGTGGCTCTGCCCTTTGTGGCACTGTTTTTCACCATGTGGGCAAGTGGTCGTATCAAGGCCGACCGCAAGTTGCTCAGCGACAGCGAGCGAATCCGCTGATAATCAGGTTACAATTTATTGAATAGCGAGCAAGCGATAGGCCAGTGTCCACCGCTTGCTCGCTATTTTGTTGCTGTTTATGCCAGCTTGGCTTTCAGGAAGTGACCGGTATAGCTCTCGCTACATTGGGCTACCTGTTCGGGGGTGCCGGTGGCGACAACCTGGCCGCCGCTGGCACCGCCCTCAGGTCCGAGGTCGATGATGTGGTCGGCGCATTTGATCACGTCCATGTTGTGTTCGATGATGACAATGGTGTGGCCACGGTCAATCAGCTGGTTGAATGCCTTGAGTAGGGTGTTGATGTCGTGGAAGTGCAGACCGGTGGTTGGCTCGTCGAAGATAAATAGGGTAGGGGTCTGCTTCTCGGTGCTCAGGTAGTAGGCGAGTTTCACTCGTTGGTTCTCGCCACCCGACAACGTGCTTGATGACTGCCCCAGCTTGATGTAGCCTAGACCCACGTCTTGCAGGGGTTTGAGCCGACGCACCACCTTGTTGTCGCCTGTCGATGTGAAGAACTCAACGGCTTGGTTGACCGTCATGTCGAGCACGTCGCAGATGGTCTTGTCGTGGTAGACCACGTCCAGGGCATTGCGACTGAATCGTTTGCCATGACATGCCTCGCAGGGTAGGGTAATGTCGGCCATGAACTGCATCTCGATGGTGATGGTGCCCTCGCCCTTGCACTCTTCACAGCGTCCTCCGGGTGAGTTAAACGAGAAGAACCCCGGTCCATATCCCATCTGTTTGCTCAGTTGCTGCTCGCTGAAGATGTGGCGTATCTCATCGAATGCTTTTAGGTAGGTGGCGGGATTGCTGCGTGTTGACTTGCCGATAGGGTTCTGATCCACAAGCTCGACATGACCGATACGGTCGAGTTCGCCCTCAAGTCGCGAGTGCGACCCGGGTGCCTCGGCACTGATGTCGAGGTGTCGTGCCAGCGAGCGATAAAGGATGTCGGTAACCAGCGTGCTCTTGCCGCTGCCGCTCACTCCAGTCACCACAGTCATTACCCCCAGTGGGAATGCGACATCGATGGCGCGCAGGTTGTTGGCGGCGGCACCACAAACCTTGATATAGTTGTTGGACTTGCGACGATGCTTGGGTATGGGGATACTGAGTGCGCCTGTCAGATAGCGTGCTGTGTAGCTGCGTGTGGCCTCGGCCAGGCGGTCGAAGGGTCCCTGATACACCACCTCGCCACCCAGGCGGCCAGCCTCGGGGCCGATGTCGATGATATAGTCGGCACTGCGCATTATGTCCTCGTCGTGCTCGACCACGACCACTGTGTTTCCCAGTGTCTTGAGCTTGAGCAACACCTGTACCAGTCGGTCGGTGTCGCGCGAGTGAAGGCCAATGCTAGGCTCATCCAGAATGTAGATTGATCCCACCAGCGAGCTTCCCAGCGATGTGGCCAAGTTGATGCGCTGGCTCTCGCCACCCGACAGCGATGACGACAACCTGTCGAGGGTCAGGTAGCCAAGGCCCACGTCGAGCAGAAACGACAGCCGGCTATTGACCTCGGCCAGTAGGCGCTGGGCCACCATCTCGTCATGCTCGTCGAGCTTGATTTGCCCGAACCACTGCGCTAAATCGCTCACTGGCATCGATACCAGCTCACTGATGGTCTTGCCACACACACGCACATAGGATGCCTCGGGCTTGAGACGTGACCCATGGCAGGTGGGGCACACCGTCTTGCCACGATAGCGTGCCATCATCACGCGATACTGTATCTTGTAGGAGTTACTCTTGACATACTCGAAGAAGCCGTCGATGCCTGGAAACTCGCTGTTGCCGTGCCACAACAGGTCGAGTTGTTCATGGGTCAGCTCGAAGTAGGGGCGATGGATGGGAAAGTCATGGCGCGTGGCAACATGAATAAACTCTCGCTTCCACTCGCTCATTGCCTGCCCGCGCCAGCACACCACGGCATCGTCATACACCGACAGCGACTTGTCGGGCACCACCAAACTCTCGTCCACACCCACCACGCGGCCAAAGCCCTCGCACGTGGGGCAAGCCCCGATGGGGTTGTTGAAGTTGAACATCAGGTCGGTGGGCTCGGCAAAGGTGATGCCATCGGCCTCAAAGCGCTTGCTGAAAGCGTGCTCGTGCAGCTGACCATCGCCATCCCACACCAGCAGCACGCACTGGTCGTGGCCCTCGTAGAAGGCCGTCTGCAACGAGTCGAGCAGACGCATCTCATCGGCCTTGTCGTGCGTCACGCTCATTCGATCGACCAGCAGTCGGTAGTTGTTCTGGGTAGGGTCGGCATCGGCTATAGGCAGAAACTGGCCGTGCTGCTCGAGGCGTGAGTAGCCCCCCTTGGCCAGGATGGACAGTTGCGATGCCAGGTCGCGGCCATCGGGTACGATGATAGGAGCCACTAGCGCAAAGCGTGTGCCATCGGGATATCGGTTAATGGTGGAGACGACATCGTTGGCGGTGTGCTTCTTGACCTGCATGCCGCTCACTGGCGAATAGGTGCGACCGATGCGCGAGAATAACAACCGCAAGTAGTCGTAAATCTCGGTCGAGGTGCCCACCGTGCTGCGCGAGTTGCGCGTGTTCACCTTCTGCTCTATGGCAATGGCAGGCGGCAGACCGCGGATAAAGTCGCATTCGGGTTTGGACATACGGCCTAAGAACTGGCGGGCATAAGACGATAGCGACTCGACATAGCGGCGCTGACCCTCGGCATAATGTGTGTCGAACGACAGCGACGACTTGCCCGACCCCGACATTCCTGTGATGACCACAAGACTGCCACGCGGTATGGTCACATCGATGTTCTTCAGGTTATTGACCCGTGCGCCCTTGATGATGATATCGCTTCTTGACATATAGTGTAGGCTGTAATGAGACTGCAAAATTACTACTTTTTCGGCACACGACCAAACTGGCCAAATTGTCATAAAAGACATTTTTTTGGCAAAAGATTTGTCAGAACCAAAAAAAAGGTATACCTTTACACCACTTTTCGGAGACAAGAATCGAGAGACAAGAATCGAGCTGTAGCCATCATGCGCAATGCACATTGACTGCCTGGCAGAGCTCGCCACGACTAAGGGCAAAAAACTGAAGTCTTATTGGTGTCTTGCTTCTCGCTTCTGGTACGAATGCATGCGTTGGCACCATTTTTGCTTTATACGTTGGTAGAACGCGCTCCGCGCAGGTTCACTCATTATTAATATTAAATATTAAATAGTAAATAATAAATTAATTATGAAACCGCTTAACATTATTCTGGCTGTAGTGGGTGGCGCCATAGCCGGCGCTGCCGTTGGACTGCTCTTCGCACCCGAGAAGGGCGAGCAAACGCGCAACAAGATTGTTGACATCCTGCGAGAGAAAGGCATCACGCTCAAGAAAGACAAGATGGAAGAACTTGCTGACGAGATTGCTGGCGAGATTAAGGATTAACACACTCATCAACAACACTTAACGACACAAAACTATGAACAAAGCTTTAGGCATTCTCTACGCTTTCCTCGGTGGGGCAGTGGTGGGCTGCACGGCAGCCGTGCTCTTCGCTCCCGAGAAGGGCGCTGACCTGCGTTCGCGCATCAAGGAGCTGCTCAAAAAGAAGGGCATCGATTTCAGTGACGACGAGGTCGAGCAGCTCGTCAAGCAAATCAGTGCGCAAATCGAGGAATAACGTCGCCACAAGGCGAGAACGACACCCCGACACCCCACACCCCGTGCCATGTAACGGGGTGGGGCGGTGTCCTTATCAATCAAACTCATGGACGAACCGGATTACAAGAAACTCATCGACGAGGGCAGGGAGTATCTGGGCCTCGAAATAAGGTATGGTAAGCTTACCGCTGTAGAAAAGATGTCAGTTCTGCTGTCGGCCATTGCTTTTGTGGCAGTCGTGGCCGTCATCGGAGCGTTCGCACTGTTCTTCTTGGTGTCCACTGTCGTTCATGTGCTCGAACAGTGGGTGGGACTGTGGGGAGCCAACCTCATTGTTGTGCTTGTGCTGCTGATAATGATTGCTGTGGTTGCCGCACTGCGACAGCAGCTCATCGTCGACCCCATCACACGATTCATTACTAAACTTTTCCTTAACCCTAACGATGACCAATGACTGATATGCAACAAGATGCCAACAGCACCCAGCCCGTGGGCGATAGCCAGTGGAATGGATTCACACTAGAGCAGTTGCGCATGCTCAGAGCCAAGGCACTGCTGCGGCGCGAGGTGGGAAAGGTAAGAATCAACACCGTCATTGACGGCATGCGCACGCGGGTCAGCGACAATGGTCTGCGTGGACTCATGTTCAGCAACAAGACCATAGGCCGCCTCAAGGCTGCCGACTATGTGTTTCTGGGCTGGAAGGTTGCTCAGCTCCTGGTCAAGGCTCGGCGCCGTACTAGGTGAAACCACGGCTGCTTGGAATAACGGCTACTAATAACACAAAACATCAAAAAATCAACAAAAGTGACATTTTTTTTCTGATTTTTCTTGTGTTGTAAAATTTTATTTGTAAATTTGCCAGCACTTTTCCTAGCAAAATAAACTTTGATTATTAACTAAAGCAAAACTGCCTATCGACGAAACATTACTCATTAGAAACTATAAAATAAGAATGTGATGAGAATGTATCAGGACAAAAGCGATGATCAGTTGGTCGCTTTATATGTCGATGGAGTAAACGAGGCTTTCGATACTCTGATTGAGCGTCACAAAGACCGACTCTATTCCTATATTTTCCATTCGGTAAAGAACGATGAGCTTGCCGACGATATCTTTCAGGAGACATTCGTCAAAGCTATTGTCACACTCAAGCAAGGTCGGTATGTCGAGAACGGACACTTCTTGGCATGGATTTCGCGTATTGCCCACAACCTGATTATCGACCATTTCAGACAGACCAGGGCGGTGAGCATACAATCGACCGACGACACCGAGTACAACGTGCTCAATCGCAAGGAACTTGCCGACATGACTGTGGAAGACTCTATGGTCACGCAGCAAATCCACCGAGACATACGTCGGCTCATCAAGGCATTGCCGCAGTCGCAGCGCGAAGTACTGCTGATGCGATACTACAAGAACATGAGTTTCAAGGAGATTGCCGAACGTACGCAGGTCAGTATCAACACGGCGTTGGGACGTATGCGGTATGCTATTCTCAACATGCGGCGCATTGCCGACGAACACAATATCGTGCTCACCGTCTAAAACCGTCGAGTTGTTAAAATTTATTAACACCAAATGATTTAATGACATGAAGAAAATCATCATTGTGGCCACCTTATTGCTGTGTGCCACTCCATTGTGGGCCCAGGAGGAGAAGAACCCTGTCGAGGTGAAGAAATTGCCTCACCTGGCATTGAGCAATCTTAAGTCTTATTTCCCCGATGTGCAAGTGGTAGAAGCTTATACAGAGTCCAAGAAAATCAAGGATGAGTATACAGTTGTTCTCGATAATACTGTCAAGGTTGTCTTCGACAAGCATGGGCAATGGAGCAGAGTGTATGCCAACGATGGACAGATTCCTGAGCGCATGGTGGACGGTCGCATCAAGATGTATCTGGGAAAACAGGGCATCAAAGGGCGCGTGGTGGTCATGTGTAAGGACAAGAAGGGTAACTATGAAGTAACCCTGGACGATGGCACAGTACTTAAGTTCGACAGTCAGTTCAAGCCCATGCACTGATGCCTATATGTCGCAATTTAACATTATATAGCAGAAAGTGAGCCCAAGTGGCTCACTTTTTGCATTTGTTCGGTTGATTTTTCGCCCGCTCATGGCGGCTGTACCGGCAAAAAATTGTAATTTTG
>JAFUVK010000179.1 GCA_017477555.1 Muribaculaceae bacterium | reverse complement strand
GGCTTGAAAGGGACGCTGCTCTTGAGGTCGACCCAGATGTTCTCCCAGGCTCCCGACTTGTTCTCCACGCACCACTTGGTGCTCTTATTGCCGTCCACTAGCTTGGCATAACCCTCGTTGCCTTCATTGTCGATGCCATTGTGGGGAATATTGTAGCCCGTGGCTGTGAGTGACTGCGCGGTGGGGTCGCCTCCTGATGGGGGTGTTTTGCCCAGCATGATGTTGATTACCGCGTTCACGTCGGCAATGTCCACCGAGCCGTCGCCCGTCACGTCGCCGCCGGCAGTCGGTGCGGCCTTGCCCAGCATGATGTTGATCACTGCGTTCACGTCGGCGATGTCGACGTTGCCGTCGCCGGTCACATCGCCGGGCGTGGATGGTGTCGTGGTTTCAACCTTTTCGGCGGTGAAGCTTATGTTCTTCACGTTACTTCCAATAAATCCGTTCACGCTAATGTAATCGAGGTAAACCTTTTGAGATCGGTTGAGGAAGTAGATATAGAATCTACCTCCTTCGGCCAACTCTACATAGCAGACATCCGATTCATCACCTGTCCCATTCACATAGAAACAGTGCGTCAAATATTGCTGGCGTTCGCGGTTGAAGATTTTGTAGCCCGAAGCAGTTTCGACAAAGCACCACAGATAATTGTCGCTGGTCGAGGGTGCAGTGGATGGAGTGAGTGTGCTAACGCTATTATTATTATTGGCGTAAGCATACATATCGCCTGTTTTCAACTGGTACCATTGGGTCGACGGCAATGTCGGGTCGAGCGTGGGTTCAAATGGTGGCAAGAAGAAAGGAGTGGGTTCGTCCACCTTCGTGCCGGTAAACTGCAACTCGGCCAGCTGGAAGGTATAGGTGTTGTCGTCGGTGTTCTTGCCATTGATTTGCCGCACCTCGAAGCGGAAGTAGCGATAGCCCACACTGGCACCCGTGATGTCAAACGAGTAGTCGGTGGTGTTCTCGCTGCCCAGCCCGGCGCCATCGGTCACATGCGCCAACTCAGTCCACTGGTCATCCTCAAAGGTCTTGCCATAGATGACCCACTCCTTGGGGTTGCGGTTGGGGACGCTCTTGGTGTCGTTGCCGGTAGTGAAAACATAGCCGTCGGGGATAAACCACCCGTCGCTCTCAAACTCCAGCCAGATGGTTTCCCAGGCTCCAGAGTTGTTCACCACACACCACTTGGTGCTCTTGTTGCCGTCAATCAACTTGGCATAACCCTCAAGGCCAGTATTGGATAACACGTTGTGCGGAACTAGATAATTTGTTGCTGTGAGCGACTCGTAGGGCAACTCGGTGGGTTGGATAGGTGGGGTGACCTCAACCTCAGCTACCGTGCAACTGTTTTCTCTCTCTGAAACACCAGTAAAAGTGTCATTGTAGCTATCGTAAACGATGTACATCTTCCGTGCAGGATGATAGTAGGTGTCCATAAAATAGATGTAGAAACTGTTGCCGCTGCCCAGCTCTACATAACTGAGGTCGGCATCGCCAGGTTGTCCGTTCACAAATACGCCGGCCATGTAGTATTGCGCGCCACGGTTGTAGATTGTGTAACCAGTCGTCTCGGTGCCCACAAAACACCACAGATAATTATCGTCGGTCGAGGCTGTCGTGGAGGGAGTTAAATCGCCCCAATTCAACGGATTGGAATACAGATATTGAGCGCCGGTCTTGATGTGATACCATTTTGTAGTCGAGGCCGCTGGGTTGGTCGTGGGCACAAACGGCAACGCACGGCTAGTCAGCGACAGCAGTGACAATAGTGCCACTACCAAAATTTTTGGGGGGCTAAATTTTTTCATAAGCGGTGAATGTTTCGATTGAACAATAATTTGAGACTTAGAGACCTATTCGGTATTGCAAAATTACTGCACCTCGCCGCCACCCACCAAACAAAGCACTGTGGACTTTTGTGCTCCGACGCAAAAATCCACACATCGTGCACGAAAAACCACACTTTTTGCACAAAAGTCCACACAGAGTAACAAAATCGTAGTCAAAAAGTGGCTGTTTGATTATTTTTGCTTATCTTTGTCCCATCTTTAAGGTGGGTTCTATAAATTAATTTGAGATGTTTTTGAACTATTTTCGAGCAGATGCGAAGTTAAAGCAGCAGTGGCATAGCGGGCTATGTCGCAATGCTTTAACGCATCAGATGCCGAAAAGATTCAAAAACAGCCAAGAACTCATCACAATATTTTATTAATTTATAGAACACTCCTTAATAAAGTCGAAATAATGACCTACACGATATATAGCATGCTCAATGTGGCATCGGCCGTGCTCATCGGCGGACTGGGGGCAGTGATTGCCGCAGTGCGCATTCCGGCACGCACACAGAACCGCCACTACCGCACGGCACGTACCTACCTGAGCATTGCCTTCATCCTGCTGGCACTGCTCAAACTCACAGAGATCATCGTGCCCAAAGACAATGACACCGAGCTGACGGGCTGCATCGCCCTGAATGTGGGAGCCTTGCAGGCGCTGTGTTTCACTGCCTCGCTGCTGCTCTTCATCAGGCCGCAGTGGGTCACGCGGCGACGGGTGACCACGCAGCTGGCGGGCATCGCGGCCGTGTCGTTGGCTCTGGTCGCCAGTCAGACGTTGCTGCCATCCGGGGCCTATCATATCGTGATGGTCGGATGCTCGGCGCTCTATGTCGCGTTGCTGGTCTACTACACCCTGGTGTTCCGCAGGGCCTATCAGCAGTTTGGTGCCGACATGACCGCCTATTATCAAGAGGAAGACTTGAACCGCCAGCTGCGGTGGATTGCCTATACCTTCTATTCGTCGCTGGCTGTGGGCTGCCTGGTGTTTCTCTCGGTCAGTGGCATTGTGTGGCTCGACTGTCTGTTCATCGTCATCTACTCGGCATTCTACGTCTACCTCACCAGCCGGTTTATCAACTATGGCCAGTATGTGTCCACCGTGATGCGGGCCGTGCAGCCCGACGAGCAGTCGCAGGTGCCCGCACTGGGCGGGGCTGTTGCCGCGCCCGAGCGCATGAGTCGCACCATGGTCAAAGCGGTCGAAGACACCCCGATGAAGTTTGCGCCCATCAGCGCGCGTCTGCAGCAGTGGGTCGACGAGAGGAGATACCTCCAGAGCGAAGTGGCCGTCAAGGATGTGGCCGCCGTGCTCGACACCACGCCGCGCCGCCTCAACGAGTACTTTAGCGAGGTTGTGGGCGAGGACTTCGTCAAGTGGCGCATGCGCATGCGCCTGCAGTATGCCTGCCAGCTCATCGACCAGAATCCCGACCGGGCGATGCAGGAGATAGCGGTGGAGTCGGGCTTCGGCGACCGCAGTTACTTCTATCGCAAGTTCTCAGAGGTCATGGGCATGACTGTCACACAATACAAGCAACAAGCTAAGCTACAACTGGCAAGAACGAGACACGACTACAGCGGCAATGAGTAGGATTGCGGCTTGTGAACTCAAACAACTACAACAACTCTTATTCTGCTTCAGTTTTTTGGAAGACAACACGGACAACGAGGACAATACTTTCATGTTGACAATTAGTTTTGACTTGTCTACATCAATGAGTTGTCCTTATTGTCTTCTATACCCCAAAAAACTGTGAGATATTGCTAGACCCCACGCAGCGTGAGGGCGATGCGCTGACGGTCGACATCGACCGACAGGACTCGCACCCGTACCACCTGGCCCAGCTTGACCACTTTCGACGGGTCGCTCACACGTCGCTCGGCCATCTGTGAGACGTGAACCAGTCCCTCCTTGTGTACACCGATGTCGACAAACGCGCCAAACTGCGTGATGTTGGTTACCTTGCCGTTGAGTACCATGCCCTCGTGCAGGTCTTCAATCTTGGTCACATTGTCGTCAAACTCCACATTCTCGGCACCCTCGCGTGGGTCACGTCCGGGCTTCTCCAGCTCGTGCATGATGTCGACCAGCGTGGGCTCGCCCACGTCGCCGGTCACATATCGCTTGATGTCGATCTTGTCGCGCTGCGCCTTGTCCTTGATCAGGTCGGCCACCGTGCAGCCACAGTCGTGTGCCATCTGCTCGACCAGCGCATAGCGCTCGGGATGCACTGCACTGTTGTCTAGCGGGTTGGCACTCTCGGGGATGCGCAGGAAGCCTGCCGCCTGCGTGAAGGTCTTCTGGCCCATCTTGGGCACGTGCAGGATGTCGCGCCGGCTGGTGAAGTCGCCATTCTCGGCACGATAGGTGACAATGTTTTGTGCCAGGGCGGGGCCAAGGCCGGCCACATAGGTCAGCAGCTCCTTGCTGGCGGTGTTGATGTTGACGCCCACACTGTTGACGCAGCTCTCGACGGTGAACGTCAGCGCCTCTTTGAGACGCGTCTGGTCCACATCGTGTTGATACTGGCCCACGCCGATCGACTTCGGGTCGATCTTGACCAGTTCGGCCAGCGGGTCGAGCAGGCGGCGACCGATCGACACCGCGCCTCGCACGGTCACATCCTCGTCGGGGAACTCGTCGCGAGCCACCTTCGAGGCCGAGTAGATCGAGGCTCCGCTCTCGTTCACCACATGCACCTCGACTTTGCGGCCCAGCTGCAGGCGCTTCAAGAATCGCTCGGTCTCGCGGCTGGCTGTGCCATTGCCCAGCGCAAAGGCGTCAATCTTGTAGCGATTGACCAGCTGTTCGACGGTGGCGGTCGCCCCCTCGATGTCAAAGTGCGGCGCCACCGGGTAGATCACATCGTGGTGCAGCAGGTTGCCCTGCTCGTCCAGGCACACCACCTTGCAGCCCGTGCGGAATCCCGGGTCGACGGCCATGATGCGCTTGCGCCCCAGCGGTGGGGCGAACAGCAGCTGGCGCACGTTCTGGGCAAACATGTTGATGGCCTCGCCGTCGGCTTTCTCCTTGCTGGCGGCGGCAAACTCGGTCTCGATCTGCGGCTTGACCAGACGCTTGAAGCTGTCCTCGGCGGCCTCGCGCACCAAGTCGGCACACAGCCCCTGGCCGCGCACCACCGTGCGGGTGATGTTGTTCAGGCACCGCTCGTCGTCGATGCCGATGGTCACGCGCAGGAAACCCTCCTTCTCGCCGCGGCGAATGGCCAACAGCTGGTGCGACGAGATGTGGCGCAGCGGGCGCGAGAAATCATAGTAGCTCTCGTAGTTGCGGCCCTCGATCTCTTTGCCCTTGACAAAGTGGCTCGACAGGATGGCGTCGAAGCGAAACGACTTGCGCACCTGGTTGCGCACACGCTCGTTTTCGCTCACCCACTCGGCAATGATGTCCTGGGCTCCGGCGATGGCGGCCTCCACGTCGGGTACCTCGTCGCCCACAAATCGCACAGCCTGGCGGGCGATGTCCTGTTCGCGCTGGGCCATGATCAGCTTGGCCAGCGGCTCCAGACCGCGCTGGCGTGCCGCCTCGGCGCGTGTTTTGCGCTTGGGCTTGTAGGGCAGGTACAAGTCCTCGAGCAGGGTGGCGTCCCAGCACTCGCGGATGCGGGCGGCCAGCTCGGGTGTGAGTTTGTCCTGCGCCTCGATGGTCTTGAGGATGGTGGCGCGGCGCTTCTCCAGCTCGTGATAGTAGTTGAGCCGCTGCTCAATCGACTGGATGGCCAGCTCGTCCAGGCCACCGGTCATCTCCTTGCGGTAGCGGCTGATAAACGGAATGGTGGCACCGTCCTCGAGCAGGCTCACCGTACCGGCCACCTTGTGCAGGTCAATCTCGAGTTCCTTCGAGATCAGTTCTATAATCTTGTCGTTCATGATTTGATTGGCTGCTTGTCGAGTAGTCGAGCATTCGATTGCTCGAACAATCGTGGGAATTGTCAATTATTTATTTTCAATTGAATCACAGTAATCTCGGGCGTGGCACCGATGCGCATGGGCACACCCACCATGCCGATGCCGATGTTGACATACAGGTGCTGGTTGCCCTGGCTGTACAGCCCGCCCCACTCGCGGTAGCGCCAGCTGGCCGGTGAGTATTTCTGGCCAAACAGCGTCACCATCATCTGCATGGCATGCGTGTGGCCCGCCAACATCAGGTCGATGTCGGTCTGGCCCACAATCTGCTCGCGCCACTGCACAGGGTTGTGCTGCAGCAAGATCTTATAGGGCAGCTGGCGCACGCTGTCGGGATAGGCTGCGGCCAGGTCGCTGTAGTTCACAAAGTGCCCCTCGCCATAGTTCTCCTCGCCGATGACCAGCACACTGTCGCCGTCGTGGGTCAGAATCAGATGCTCGTTGCACAGCAATCGCCAGCCCATCTGCCGCTGCAGGTCGCACAGTGCCTGGTGGTCGCACGCCTTGGCCAGCGAGTCGGGCCAGCGACAGTAGTCGTCATAGTCATGATTGCCCATGATGGCGATTACGCCATCGCGGGCCTTGAGCCGGCTCAGCGCGTCGACAAAGGGCAGCGCCTCGCTCGTGCGGCGGCTCACCAGGTCGCCCGTGAACACTATCACGTCAGGGTGCAGGCGGTTGACACTGTCCACCAGCTGCTCGACAATGGCCGTGCGCGTGCCGTAGGTGCCCAAGTGCAGGTCGCTGATGTGCACCAGACGATAGCCGTCGAAAGCCTGTCCCAGTCGGGGACTGCTGACGGTCACTTCGTTGACCTGCAGTCGACAAGGGGTCACCAGAGTGCCCCACCACATCGTGCCGAAGGTCAACAAGCCCACGCATGCTCCTGCCATGCCGAAGCTGCGCTTCACACCACGGGGCAGCCGGCGTATGAACGACGGCCAGGCCACCAGTAGCCACAAGTACTTGGGCACATAGCATGCGATGTAGGTCCATAGCAGCCACATCGCCAGGTTGAGCTGGCCATCGCTGGCCGCTGAGTCGCCGAACGGCTGAGCCATGCCCACCACCAGCATCACCTGCAGCGCAAGCGACAACAAGCGGTGAACGAGCGACAATGCCTTGCTCACCCGCTGCAGCTTGCGGTCTATCAACCAGTCAACCAGCAGGTTCAGGAAGATAAACACCGTCAGGGCAATCCAATTAATCCGCACTGAGTAGTTTTTAGACTTTAGACATTAGTTCGAATGCTCGAATGCTCGAGTAATCGAATGCTCGAATGTTCGAACAATCGAATGTTCGAACAATCGAAATCTCGAAACCCGAAAATTATGAATTATTTGAGTGCTTCCAGCTGGTTGGTCAGCGGGTTGGAGTACATCTGCAGCATCTTGTTGAACATGTAGAAGCGGTCATACTCGCTGAGCTTGATGTCGACCTTGTCAATCTGGTCGCTTAGGTATTGCGTGAACGCCTCCTTCTCTTCGGCCGAATACTTGTCGGCAAAGTCCTTGTTGTCAAACAAGATGTCGTGTGCGATATAGTTGGTCTTGAATATCTTGTAGCCCACATGTATCGAGTGGTCGATGATGCGGCAGATGCGGCTCACCGTCAGCAGCTTGTCCAGATCCTCGGGTATCTTGTCTAGCTCATCGTTGATGCAGGGGGTGAACGTGTAGTGAACCTGGCCTTTCTGGCCCATCATGCCGGTGCGCATGCTCAGCAGGTCGTCGTCGGGCGACTTCTTCCAGTTGGGGTTCTTGTCCTTCATCAAGAACTCCTTGGCCTTGAGGTAGTCGTTGGGGTCGTACTCATAGCTGATGGCCACCGGTGCGATGTTCAGCTCCTTGAGGCTCTCCACGATGCTCTTGTCGCGGTTGCCGTAGCTCAGCATCTTAATCAGGCTCTCCTGTGTGCGGTCATTGCTGTCCTTGCAGCGGCCCTCGCGCTGCGAGATCCAGATGGACTCGTGCTTCTGCGTGAGGCTGAAGTGCATGTAGCCCGACAACTGGAGGGCGGCCTGCAGCGTCTGGATGCGGCCCAGGTTGCGCTTAACGATAAACGCCTTGTTCAATCGGGCCAACTTGTTGATCCAGTCATAGATGAGCAGGTTGTTGCCGATGGCTATCTCGCACGACGGTCGGCCGCTCTTGAGCAACAGATAGCCCAGCTGCGCCGAGTCGAGGATAATGTCGCGGTGGTTGGTGATGAACATGTTGGGCACGTCGAGGTCGCAATTCTCATCCATGCCACTGCAGGTCAGGCCTGTGGTGGTTTTGGCAATCAGACCCTCGAGAAACGGACACATCACACGCACCTGGAACTCGTGTTTCGAGTTCAGGCTCAGTAACACATACTTGAGTTCGCTGTATTTATAGTTGGGCAGAGCCAAGCCCACAATGCGCTGGAACAGAGGCTCCTCAACTAGGATTGACATCGCGTTGTGGAAGTCCTTGTCGCTAATCGGGCAGATATCCAGGTACTCCGCCGGGGTAGTTACATTCTCGTTAATCATAGTCCTGTCTTGTTGGTTTGCTATCAAGAATACAAAGGTACAAAAAAAATCTCACCCGACAACTATCGGGTGAGATTTTTCAAATTTCAGATTACATCAGCCGTAGGTTTCAATCAGGTGTTTGACAAACTGCACGTCGGCAAAGTTGATGGTGCCTTGGTCGTGCTGGTTGAGCGACTCAATCTGTTGCATCTCGTCGGCAGTGAGCTCAAAGTCAAAGATGTTCAGGTTCTGCTCCATGCGCTCGCGGTGTGTGCTCTTGGGAATGGCGACGATGCCGCGCTGAGTGAGCCAGCGCAAGGCCACCTGGGCTGCGCTCTTGCCGTAATGCTCGCCCATGCTGGCCAGCAGCTCGCTCTTGACCACGCCCTCGACACCCTGGCCGCCCAGTGGCCCCCAGGCCATCATGCGGGTGCCGAAGTCGTGCAACAATGGCTCGATGCCGCGCTGCTGAATGAGCGCGTTGCATTGCAACTGGTTGACCATCGGCTTGATGTCGACATAATGGGCAAAGTCAAAGAAACGGGCCTTCTGGAAGTTGCTCACGCCGATGGCGCGCACCTTGCCGGCACGGTAGGCTTGTTCCATGGCGCGCCACGTGCCGAACACGTTGCCGTAGGCTTGGTGAATCAGCAGCAGGTCGATATAGTCGGTCTGCAGCTTGCGCAGGCTCTCGTCGATCGACTGTGCCGCCTTCTGCTCGCCGGCGTTGCTGATCCACACCTTGGTGGTGAGGAAAATCTCGTCGCGCGCAATGCCGCTCTTGGCCATGGCGGCACCCACGCCCTCTTCGTTGTAGTAGGCCTGTGCCGTGTCGATCAGGCGATAGCCCACGCTCAATGCGTCGCTCACGCAACGCTCGCACTCCTGCGGAGTGACCATGAAGACGCCGTAGCCCAGTACGGGCATCTCCACGCCGTTAGCTAGTTTGATGGTTTCCATTGCTTTATGATTTGATTAAAGGGTAAGTTTCGGATAAGAGCCTCGATTGCTCGAGCATTCGAATATTCGAACTAAAAACTAAAAAAACTATTCTCCCAGCTTGTACTCTCCGGTGCGGATGGCGGCAATCACACCGCCATCAATCAGCAGGTCGGTGCCGGTGATGAAACGTGCATGCTCGCCCAGCAAGAAGGCGGCGGCCTCGGCAATCTCGTCGCTGGTGCCCGTGCGCCCGGCGGCCGAGGCGTCAATCATGCGCTGATAGCCCTCGCCGTTGGCGTTGAACTCGTCGTAGGCCAGCGGTGTGACAATCACGCCGGGCGAGATGGTGTTGATGCGGGCGCGGCGCTTGCGCCAACTGGTGGCTGCAGCACGCTGGGCCTGCAGATGGTTGATGCGCTTGGCAATCATGTAGGCAAGCCCCGAGTTCTGCATGGCAACTTCCTTGACAAACGGCACGTCCTTCAGCCCCTCGGTGGGCGTATTCACCAGTTGCAGCTCTATGTCGTTGGGGATGGGGTACATATAGGCCGCTTGGCTCGAGATAATCAGGCCCGATCCGCCAGCGGCCATCACCTCGCTAAAGGCGTCAATGGCCAGTCCTGTGCCCACCATGTCGAGGTCGACGATGTGCTCGGGATTGGCCTGATTGGGCGAGGCACCGGCCGTGTCGATAAAGTGCATCACCGGCCCCAGCTCGGCAGCCCGGTGCGCAAAAGCCTCGACGCTGTCGCGGTGCAGTGCGTTCACCACCATTGTCTCCACATCATAGCCACAGTGGCCGAAGTCCTCGCTCACGCGTTCCAGCGCCTTCTCGCTGATGTCGCCCAGCAAAATCTTCTTGCCTGCGCCGATGCGGCGCACGATGGCTGTGCCCATACTGCCGGCACCCAGCAGTGCCACCACCTGTTTCTCGTTGTTTCGGTCAAATATCATAGTCTGTTAGGGTTGGTTAGTTTTTCATCTGCAAAATTACGGCAAAAAAGGCAACCCGCAATTATCCGGATTGCCGCTAAAATGTCACATTTCGCTGAAAGTCACTTGAGCTCGTTGATCCAGTTGGCGATGTCTTGCAGCACATTGGGAGAGATGGTCTCCTCGATTTGGCGGTACTCATTGGGCAGACCGGTGGTGCTGTGCTGGAACAAGTGGTTGAGCGAGGGATATTCGGTCAGTAAGTTGAAGCCCGACGAGGGCAGCAGCTGGCGGATGGCCGTGAGGTTGAGCGATGAGATGACCTGGCAGTCGCGGTCGCCATTCAGTGCCAGCACGGGACAATGTGTCTGACGGATGTCGGCCGAGGGGTCGTAGTCGATGAACCACCGCAGCCAGGGTGACTGCTGCACGGCCTGTTGCTGGCGATATTGACTGACCGTCATGGTGGCGGGTTGCCCAGACAGCGCAAGGAGGTGGTTGACCTGCGCGGCCAGCACGGTGTCGCCCTTGACACCGGGGGCGGCCAGCGCGACGATGAAGTCGACTTTGCCTCGTGCCGCCAGCATGAAGGCGATGGTGCCTCCCTCACTGTGCCCCAAGCAACCGACTTTCCCGAACGCCTTGAGGCCCTGCAGATACTCGATGCCGGCGGCGGCATCGTGCATGAAGGTCTCGGTCGTGGCATTCTGCACATCGCCACCCACCGATGCTCCGGTGGCGCGGTCGTCATAGCGCAACGAGGCGATGCCATGGCGGGCCAGGTAGTCGGCCAGCACCAGGAACGGCTTGTGGTCAAACAGCTCCTCATCGCGGTTCTGCTGTCCGCTGCCTGACACCATCAGCACCACCGGCACGGTGCCCCGCGGCATTGTCTCATAGCCTTGAGGATAGGTCAATGTGCCGGCCAGGGTTGCCCCGGCGGCCTTGTTCTCGAAGGTCACCTCTTCGGTCTTGTAGGGGTAGGGTGCAACGGGGTGTTGTGGGCGGCGCAGCTCCTGTTCGCCCTTGACGAGGACCAGTGGCAACGACATGCCCATTTGCGAGAAAGTACCGTCGAGTTTGCCGTTGCGCAGCCGTGCGCGGTAAGCGGCATTGAGCATCTGCATCTTTACCGCCACTGAGTCATCCGACAGATATTCTATGGCACACGGCAAGCCTTTGGCTCCCTGGTCGGGACTGTCGAGCGATGCCTGGACCGCGCCGTCGGCTTGCTCGAGATGCAGCACCAGCGTCAGCGAGGTGCCCATAACGTTGAGCCGGCCGGACCATGAGCCGGCCAGTGCCGTGGATGGTTGCACTTGTGCTTGACTCGCCAGCATGGCCAGCGTAATCAGCAAGGTGATGACTGTTCTTTTCATAGTCGTGATGTTTACCAAACCGAAATCTTTTTTGCAAATGTACAAAAAAAATCTCACCCGACAATTTTCAGGAGAGATTAAAATAGGGAGCTATATACCCGTTGTCCCTTGATGCAAAGTAGCTATGGCCCCAACGGGGCCGCCTGTAATCGGACAGCCCTTTCAGGGCACCACGGGGACAACAGGTATATAGTTCCCAAAAAGTTTATAATCGAATGCTCGAACACTCGATTATAAACTATCAACTATCAACTATCGAAGTCAGTAGCCCAGCGACTTGAGCCACTGTTCGACGGCGGCGCGGCCCGAACGCACATCGTGGCCATACATCTCAAAGCCGTCGGTCACCGTGGCATTGGGGTAGGCCGCCTTCACGTCCTCGACACAGCGCCCCAGGCCCGAGCCCTCATGGGTGGTGAACGGGATGATGGTCTTGCCGCTCAGGTCATACTGCTTGAAGAAAGTGAACATCACCTGCGGATAGGTACCCCACCACACAGGGCCGCCGATAAACACTGTGGTGTACTGGTCCAGGTTCTCAAGCTTGCCCTCAAACTCGGGCAGCTCGCCGTTCTGCTGCTCGACTTTGGCCAGGTCGCACAGCGGTTTGTAGGCCATGCCGTCATACTTGTGGATGACCAGCTCAAACTGGTCGGCACCGGTGATGTCGCTGATGTAGTCGGCCACAATCTTGGTGTTGCCCACCTCGATGTTGCCCACGGCATAGTTGTCGCCGGCATGCGAGAAGAACACCACTAGCGCCTTGCCGCCAGTGGCGGCGGTTGTCGGTTGTGCATTGTTCTGCACCTTGCTTCCGCTGCACGACATCGACATCAATAATGCCACAGCAGCCATCAGATATTTGCTAAATCTCATTACTTAATTATTTGAATTATAAACTATTAACTATTAACTGTAAACTATCAATAAGTGCTTGCCTGTGAGTCGACAAACAGCCACTGCCCGTCGCGTTTGACCAAGTGAAAGGTCAGCTGCAGGGGCCAAGTGTGCTTGCCGCCGCCAAACACTGCCGCCTCGACGCGGCTGCGTCCCGTCAGGGTAGCCTGGTCACCATCGACACGGATGTCCATCTGCTCATGCTCGGCGCTGTAGTAGTTGAGCGTGCCGTCGGCGATGGCGCGGAGGTACACCGCCTTGGGCTGACGCATACCCGTCATGTGGGTCAACACAAACTCTGGGGCGTGCACGGCATTGAGCGTGACAGTGTCCTTGTCAATCATCGCCTGATACATCCGGTGATAGACATCCATAATTTGTTGCTTGTCGTTCATGTCAGTGGGTCGATTTGAGATATTGCAGGTCGCCGTACCAATAACTGGCCGTGCAACCACCGTCAATCAAGAAGTCCGCACCACTGATAAAGCGGCCACGACTCGACATCAAGAACTCGGCCAGGTCGCCCACCTCGTCGGGCGTGCCGGCACGACGGGCGGGCATGCCCTCAATCATCTTGAGGTAGCCATCTTTGCGAGGGCCGTGCAGCTCGCCGTTGGCCAGCGGGGTGATGATGATGCCGGGCGAGATGGAGTTGATGGTGGCATCGCGCTTGCCCCAACGGGTGGCCTCGGCCATCACGCGCAGCACATTGCATCGCTTGCTGTACTGATAGGCCTTGAGTGTGTCGGTGATGTCGCGCAAGAAAGGCAGCTGCAACAGCTCGTCGGCAGGTGTCATGGCCAGCGCGTCGTTCTGCTGCTGGGGCAGGGCCGGCAGGCGGTGGCCGCTCTGCGACGAGATGACCACACCACTGCCGCCATGGGCGATGATGCGACCAAACTCTTCGAGCAACACGCTCGTGCCATAGAGGTCGACTTGCAAGATGCGCTCGACTGGTGCCTGCGAGGGCGACACGCCGGCAGCGTTGATCAGATGCCTCACTTCGCCCAGCGAATGGGCATATTTGACCAGTTCGAGAATGGATGCTTTCGAGCCCAGGTCGCACTGGATGGTCGAGCACTCAAATCCGGCATTCTCCAGCGTCCGGGCCGCTGCCTGGGCGTTGGCGATGCTATAGTCGGCCAGCATCAGGTGCTTGCCGGCCGCCACACGGCGTGCGATGGCCATGCCGATGCTGCCGGCACCCACGAGGACTACAATCTGTTTCATCGTTTCATTCATTATTCAACGCGCTTGATGAGTCGGGCGGGGTTGCCGCCCACAATGGTGTTGGGCTCGACATCCCGGGTCACGACAGCACCGGCGGCAACCACGGCGTTCTCGCCCACGGTGACACCGGGCAGGATGGTGGCACCGGCACCAATCCAGGCGTTGCGCCCGATGTGCACGGGCTTGCACACCAGCAGGGCATGGTCGTGCAGGTCGTGGTTGTTGCTGATGAGCTGCACATTGGCGGCAATCAGCACATCATCGTCGATGGTGATGCCCCCACGCGACATCATCAGGCAGCCGCCCATGATCATCACATTGCGGCCGATGGTCACCTGATTGGCACACACCAGGTTCAGCGGCGGCATCACGCGGCTGCCCTTGCCAATCTTGCCGACAAACAGCTCCTGGATCAGACGGTCGTACTCGTCGGTGTAGGGCATCGTGTGGTTGATGGCATACACCAGTTTCACGTCACGCATTCCCAGTTCCATGTCGGCGGGAGTGCTTTTGCGTGGGTCTACAATAAATCCTTCCATATTATTCTGCTAGATTTGCGATGTGCTGTGCCTCGCGGTCGGCGTGTGCGGCCTCGGCTCCGTGGATGGGCGTGCCGGCCAGCACCGTGGCCCCGGGGCACAACTTCTTGATGAACCGCTCCGAGCTGCCCATGCCGCTGCCCTCGTTGGTGCAGAACGGGATGATGGTCTTGCCCGTGAAGTCGTAGCTCTCGAGGAAGGTGTAACACACCATGGGCATCGTGCCCCACCAGTTGGGGTAGCCCAGGATGATGGTGTCATACTCGTCGATGCTCTCGGGGGCGTTCTTCACCTCGGGGCGTGCCTGGTCGCGCAGCTCCTGCTTGGCCTCCTCGATGCAGGTCATGTACGACTTGCTGTACTCGTAAGTGGTGTCGATCTGAAACAGGTCGGCCTCGGGCAGCAGAGCCTTGATCTTGGCGGCAACTACCTCGGTGTTGCCCAGTTTAAGCTCGCGGATGCTTCCGTTGACATAGTTCTCGCCGCGGCGCGAGTAATAAGCGATTAATACTTTAGCCATTTTCAATTAAGAATTAAGAATTAATTTAACTTTCTAAAGTAGCTACTTTTCTGTAGTTAAAGGAGTTAAGTAGTTGTGTAGTTAAGTCGATAGTCTTTTTGTTCGGTAGTCCTACGCTCTCATCTCGTTAGTTCTTGCGGCATGCCGCATCCCTACAACCATCAGGTAATGTCTTAACTCCCTTTAACTCCTTAACTTCTTAACTACTTTAGAAACTTGAAAATTAAGAATTGGTTCAACGGCTCCACTCGAAGTGCTGCTCGCGCTCGCTGATCCACCAGCGGCCATCAATCTTGACGTACTTGTCATAGTAGCGCACGGCATGCACGGTGAGTTTGTCCTTGCCATCCTCCTCGGTCACCAGCGTGGCCAGGGCGTAGCAGGTGCCAGTGGCGTGTGTCTCGTCGATGAAATCGACGCTCTGCTGGCCGTTCATGTGAAACGACACCTTGGCGGCACCGAATGCTTTGTACTGGCGAATCATGTCCTGCACGTCGCGGGCCTGCATGCCCAGCTTATCGCCAAAGTAGACATCGAGCTTGATGTCGGGGCGGAAAATCTCAACGTAACAGTCCTGGTTGTTCTTGTCACTCTCGGTTGCATAGAAGTCTACTAGCGCCTTCAACTCCATGCGGTCTTGCATTCTGAAATCCATCGTCTTTGTCTGTCTATTGGGGTTAGTAATTTGCTCAATTGGCGTCATCATCTCGAATGACACTGCAAAATTACAACCATCGCCCGAAACCTACTTAACACATATTTCGGGCGATTTTACCAAAATCCGACTTTCGTCGCGATCCGCGGTTTTAAAAAAGACATAAGAACATAAGATTCGCGGGGTTTGATGTTAAAAAAGACATAAGAACATAAGGACATAAGATTCGCGGGGGCGCAATTGTAACGAGGTTTTTTATCACAAACCCGTTCGGGCGGATTTTAAATCCGCCCGCATCCGAGTATAAGGATTTTTAATCCGTAATAAACGCATTACAAATGCTTATACTCAATTCTGCTGGATTGCAACCACGAAGTGCTCGCGACCGAACGGGAGCCCGAAGGGCAAGCGTAGCGCAGCAAATCCTGCAGAACTGGGCAAGCGCAGCGCAGCAATTTTCGAATATCTACCACATTGGATAATCTTGGCTGCGCTCGGCAATCCATGCAAGCATGACTGCGCTCGCTTGCACAAGATTTAGATAATCTTGGCTGCGCTCGGCAATCCATGCAAGCATGACTGCGCTCGCTTGCACAAGATTTAGCCAACTGGGGTTGTAGCCATCATGACTCTATCAAGTCGCGGTATAGCCGTGCCATTTGCCCGGCCATCAGTTGCGGCGTGAACAGTGCCGCATGCGCAAGTCCCTTGCGACGCAGGTCGTTGGCATACTGTTCGTCAGCCAAGACGTGGTCAATGTGTTGGGCCAGTTCGTTGGCATCACGCGGGTCGAAGAAGCAAGCCGCGTCGCCGCCCGCTTCGGGCAGACTGGAGGTGTTGGCACATAATACCGGCGTTCCACATTGTTGTGCCTCGAGTACGGGCAGGCCGAACCCCTCGCATAGCGAAGGAAATACGACAGCATGTGCCGTGGCATACAGAGCGGGCATCAACTCCGGCGGAATCCATGGAACCAGCACAACCCGATCGGTGACATGTCTCTTCGATATGATGGGATAGATGGTCCCGTTCCAGTAATCGTTGGGCTTCCCGACAATCACCAGTTTGACATCTTTGTCCTTGAGCAATGCCAGGCTCTCGATGGCCAGAAGCAGGTTTTTGTAGTCGACCAGTCTGCCCACAGCCAAAATATATCGGCCTGCCAGTCCTGCCACATGCCGCAGCTCGTTGCGGTCAGCTTCGGTTATAGGCCGGAAATAATTGTGGTCGATAGTGGGGTGAATGACATGTATTTTTGTCGCGTCGGTCCCGAAGGTGTTGACTACGTCATCTTTGGTAAATTGGCTGACTGTAACGATGCGGTCGGCACATTGCAGGGCATGTTTTGTTTTTGTGTCATAGATCAGACGGTCTATTTTGTTGTAGCGCTCAGGATAGTGATGATAAATCAGGTCATGGACGGTGACCACGCTCTTCATCCCACTCCGCGCGATGCCCAGGGGCAACTCCGCGCTGAGCCCATGATAGATCTCGGCCTTTGCGCGTAGTGCCGAGCGGATGATACCGCAGCCGCTGCGCCAGATGTGACCAAACGCTGTGTGCTTGGGGGTGTCTGCCGTGACGTTGTCCATCTGCAAGAGTTCATCGATGGCTTGATGGCGGCGCATCTTGGGCGCCAGGATGATATACCGGTTGTCAGGGTAATACTGTGCCAAAGCACCGATGAGGCTTCGGCTGTAGTTGCCCAGCCCAGTCATGTTGCTCACGGCTCGTTTGCCGTCAAAAGCTATATTCATCGTTTTCTTTGTTAACGCAAGACTAAAAGTTAAAATGAGCAATAAATAATCCGTGTCAGCGAACGTCCCCCTCCCCAAAGGGGACCAATGGTGCAAGCCGAATACAATGTCGAGCTGGCTCGAACATTGTTGAGGCGCAGCCCATTGACGCTGGAAGAGCGGCAGGGGGTGGGGTTTGACTCCATCAGCCGATGCTATCCATATCCCCTCCCCATTCCCAAAGGGGAGCGGCAGGAGTGGGGTTTGAAAGAAACTCTAACCCTTCGCTTTGCGAAAGGCGAGGAGAAACACCGAATGGCTGAAACCTGGTATGTGGTTAATTGTTGTATAAATCCTTGCGAATTAGTGATTTTAGGAAGAAAAGCTCCCAGTTTTTCAGAAGAAAGAAACTACCAATTCCAAGAACAGTCGCAAAATTAGCAAACTTTCTCCGATCATGCAAGCGCATTTGGGAAAATTATACTATCAATCTGCATGTTGTGAAACAATTGTTCTTATGTCTTAATTTTAAAGCGTGAACCTTTAGCTCGCGACCGAACGGGAACAATAACGCGAAAAGCTTATGTTCTTATGTTCTTATGTCTTTTTTTACTGCGAATAACGCAAATCTTCTGTCCTTCTGTTCTTATGTCATTTTAGCCTTCATTCTGGGACTTTGGACTTTTTAAAGTGGACTTAATACATCAGTCCGAAGGCCCAGAGGGGCAGGATGTTGCCGATGGCGTAGTCGGTATCGTCGCGCGCGATGATGATTTATTGATTACTCCTCTGCTAAATCCAGCGTTTCGTCGAGTAGGAATTTTTCGAGTTGAGCTTTGTCGGGCAGTTGCAGCATGTAGGTCGTTACAAACAGCTTGTTATCCATGCCGGCAAGCGCATACTCCACCATTTTCTCACCCTTGCGAGTGCACAGCAGAATCCCGACGGGCGGATTGTCGCCGGGGTTCATCTCACGGTCGGCAAAATAGGAAACGTAGGCGTTCAACTGTCCCAAATACTCATGTTTGAACTCGTCGTTTTTCAGCTCGATAATGACATTGCAGTGCAGCAGGCGGTGATAGAAAACGAGGTCGGCATAGTAATATTCATCGTCAATAATGATGCGCCGCTGGCGTGCCTCGAAGCAGAAGCCTTTGCCCAATTCAAGCAGGAACTCCTGCAGGTGCAAGATGAGAGCGTCTTCGAGCTGCTGCTCACTCACCACGTCCTGTCTTTTCAGTCCCAGGAACTCGAAAGTCATGGGTTGACGAACAGCCAATGTCGGGCGGTCATGGTCGGGCGATATGGTGGCGAGCAGTTTTTGAGGATGTGCACTCAGTCCTGTCCGCACATACAGGTTTGTCGAAATCTGACGGCGTAGCTCCTTGACCGACCATGTACCCTTGATGCATTCCGTTTCGTAGAAATATCTTGCCAAAGGGTCATCTTGCGTCATAATCTCGCGGATATGAGAGAACGAGAGCATATTGACGAGCACATTAGCTGGCGTGACGAATTGGTGCGACGGCGTCGCACCTTTTGGCACTCCCACAGTATCAGCTTGTGGCAAACGGAATAGCTCGGCGACTCCCGGATATAGTTTATAGAAACGGCGAGCATATTTGAACAACGTCACATTCAGACCCGTCACTCCGGCTTTTGCCTCAAGTTGCTGCAACAAGCGGTCGCCATATTTAGCGCGGTCTTCGCCTCGCTGCTCATACTCCACAATGTAGAAGCCTATCAGCCAATTGCGCAGGGTGGCCATGCGGTTGACCGCTCTCACGGCTATGTCTTGCAATGACTGTGCGAAACTTCTGTCCTTCAGTTCTTATGTCTTTATTTTAAGCCGCGAACCTTTAGCTCGCGACCGAACGGGAGCAAATTGATGCGTACTTTTTTTGTGTATTGTCACACTTTTCGTCAGCATAGCGCCAAAATATACAAATCCCGAATGAAAAAAGCATGGCCAACTGACCAGTCTGTGCGAGTAATCTCTTCAGCGATTATTCGGGTTGATTGTGAGGCGATTGCAACATAAGACAACCAACTCCTCTCCTTTCTCATTGCACAACAATGCATAATTACCGCCCAATAGCAAGCCCGAAGGGCTGGCAGAACACAGGCCGGGGTGAAGCGTTAGCGCAACCCCGGTGACAGGGACAAAACAAACGATCAAGCCCTGAAAGGGCGGCAGACACCCACGCGTCCCTCACATGCGCATGACGCGGTTCCACCCAGTTCGGCCTGATGGGTAAAAAAAAACACCCCAAACCCGTCCCCTTTGGGAAAGGGGAGGGGAGGCTCGATGTCACCAATCGGTG
>JAFUVK010000178.1 GCA_017477555.1 Muribaculaceae bacterium | reverse complement strand
GTGTATATTTAAGTGAATACTAACTTTTCTTTTTGCTTTCACAAAAGTAATGATTCATTTGATATACACGCCTTTTTATTATGAAAAACACCGCGGGGTTAGCCTAGCGGCTGGGGGCGCGCAGCCCCCAATGAGCGTTTTGCCGATTGCAAACATAATATCTTTCGAACAAAATCTGGTCTTCGACCCGCTCTGCATCTTCGATGCACAGGGGGTAAGAGGAGATTTTTCTGAATCGCTGAACAGATTCTAGTAAAGTAATAAAGCCGTAACTTTCGTGTTGTTTTTTTCGTGATTGTTGAGGAATAAGTAATAAATTTTTGCTATATTTGCAGTGAACAATATGAATTTTTGCTGTTCAACCACTTTTTCAAGGATAACCGATGGGTTGAAATCTCATCGAATTCGGTTTAACAAATGATAAACAAATATTTTTCAATGGTATATATACTTCAAAAGCGTATGAATGCAAAGAAACTATTATTGATTGTGTCGCTGGCGAGCGTCGCCTTGTCGTTGTGGGCCTTGCCCACGGCGGTGAAAAACCGAGCGTTCTTTGAGGGCATCACCTACAAGTGGCCCTACAATGCCGTCCCGGCCGACCAGACCGAGTCGAACCTGGCGCAAATCGCCACCGACCCCGACCAGATTATCGCCATGCTGCGCGAGGTCTATAGTAACAAAACCATCCCCGGCAACTATGTCCGTGGCTACGATGCCAGCAACACTCCTGAAGGCACCTGGCTCAACGGCACCGCCTCCGGCACCTACCCCGTCGCCTATCCGGCTATCGGCACACTTGGTGAAACACGTGGATCGTATGGATACCGTGATGCCTACGGATGGGGTTTGGATGGAGCTTTTTATAGCACATCAAAAGCAGCTCGTACAGTAACATTCGACGCTTCGGTTGAAGCCGACTGTTCTACGACAGGATCTGTAACAAAAGATGGTTTTACGGTGTCAACGTCTACCATGACTTATCGCAGTTCGACTCCAAGATATTACGTTGCGAATGAAAAAGCGAATTTACACATAGAATCGTTAAGTGGCTATGAAATAACCAAAGTAGAAATTACCTGCTCATCATCGAGTTATGTTGGTTATTTTACTCAATCTACCCCGACGGGAACGTTCTCTTCCAATGGCACGGTGCGCACTTGGGTAGGTTCTGCGGGGGGAGATTTGATTTTACAAAATCCAAACTATCGAGTTCAGATTTCTAAAGTTGTTGTGACCTATCAGGTGCCTGGAGCTAAAACATACTTTGAAAAAGGCCAGACTAGAGCAATCTCAGGATATAAAGTTGGCTCAGTAAATTTTGTAGCCGGAACAGATAATAGTCAAGGTAGTAAGACTCTAAATGGAACCAGTCAAAACTACAATACAAAAGCTCCGATTACAATAGGTTGTTACAATTTGAACCGTTCTTCAGGATACACTCTTGATACGAAAGGAATAAACGTGATCTGTGGTGATGGCTATTTGATTACTCGTGTTAGGTTGACATTTGATGGAGTCAATAGTCTGAATAAAATTTCCAAAGTGACATACACAGGCGATGAGACAGTGGAAATAAATAGCTCTAGCAAGCCGGCTATTTCTTCTTTCAAAAATACGTCAACACTAACTTTTGATTTTGATATTCCTGCAACAAATATCAATGTTTCTCCCAATAGTGGATATTCCTATGTTACTCGTGTGGATGTTGAATATAAATATCTAGGATTGGGTTTTCAAGGATATTTAAATCCTGGCGAGTTTGTGCCCAACGAGGAGGGGAACACGGTGCTGTTGCTCGAGTTGAAGGATGGCGTGACCACCAAAACTCTCATCAATGGCAACTTGGCTGTCGGTACAATCACGGAGAAAGAAGTTGATGGAAAAGTTGTAGAAGTTGTGTCGTTTGATGAATATGCCATTAATGACTATGCCTCGCTGCGCGCTGTGGTGGCAGCCACAATCAAGTCGGCCCGGGTGCCGACCAGCGCCAAGCGTGTGGGCAGTGGCACCGATGCCGGCACGCTGTTCAAGATTGACTGCGACAAGCTCAACCGCTTCTATCTCATCGGCAAGGGGCAGCTGCGATGGTTCAACAACGACTACAAGTCCAATAATGTGAATGCCACGACTCCACCGCGTTATTGGAGTTCCTATAACGATTATCAACCCTATAATAATTTGTATAATTACTACGACCAAAGCGTCGAGGCATTGTTCGGCCACATGTTCGAGCAGTTCAGCCCAAATTACTCTACAGGTGGTCAGACTGAATATGACATCTATCGCCAGCTGGTCAATGGCGAGAGTTTCGATGTGAAGCACGACTGCATCGATGTGGTCTCGGCCAATAGCGAAGGACATGAGTTCAACATGTATGGCAAGGCATCGCTGAGCGACGACTGCCAGGACGTGCGCGACATGATGTTCCTGGTGCCCGACTACCGTATGCTCAACTTTACTGCCGATGTGGCGAAGGATTCACGTGACCCATACAAGGCGCAGCGCTACATCAACTACAACCCGGCGCATGCCCCCACGCTGGGCCTGTATGTCATCAAGCTCGACCCCATCGAGACGGTCGAGAAGGTGGAGGGCGAAGATGCCTACGACGTGACACTCAACTGGAACTCCAACCTGCTCAAGTTCCTGCCCGGCGAGACCGGCAAGTACACGCTCTATCGCGTGACCAATGTCAACGGTGTGGAGACCTACACCGCGCTGAACGTGGTCACCACCGCCAATGCCGGCGAGCTGACCTATGTGGACCGTGTGGAGCAGGCCGGTGGCAGTCAGGTAGTGACCTATGCCGTGCGCGGCCAGGACCAGGACGGCTTCCTCACGCTGCAGATGTCCAACAAGGAGAGCGCAGTCATCCCCGGCACTGATGTCAGCGAGCATCTGCAGCTGCAGCTGGGGGCCGACTACTATAGCCGTTTTGACCCGCAGCTGGTGCAGAACAATTACAGCAACCTCGTCAAGCTGGGCAACAGCCAGGTGACAAACATCCAGGCCGACTACCTCACCACCGACGGCACCGAGCAGTTCACCTTCACCCGCAGCTACACCGATGCCCAGGGTAACCATGAGGTGACATTCGCCACGGCCCATGTGGCCACGATGGCCAATAATGCCGGCACACTGGAGGTGACGCTGCTGGGGCAGGACTTCTTCACCTACGGCTACAACAGCAACGGCAACAGTGCCAACGCCCAGAGTCCCAACGGCACGACGTTCACCCTGCCGTTCACCTACGATGCCACGGGCGTGAACTTCGGCGACGTGCAGATTTATGACAACTTCTCGGTGTCGGTGGCCGCCAACGACCACCCCGGTGAGTACGTCTACCGCATGCTGTTCCAGTATAACGACGGCGGCGAGCAGAAGTATGCCTACAGCAACAACATGAGCGTCTATGTCGAGAAGACCGACATGGCCATGAACAGCTACACGCTCGATGAGGTGGAGGGTGACACCGGGCGCGGTCTGCCGGCTGGGTCAGTCGACTTTGACATCGATGTCAAGTACAGCAGCAAGAAGGACATTCTGCGCTACGACGCCTATCGCTGGAACGATGGCGACAACCGCTACATCATCGAACCAACCAGCCCGGCGACCGCCGAGCAAGACGTGCCGCCCACCGGCATCGCCGGCAACCAGGGCGACCACTACTCGGTGGCGATGAACACCGGCGACGACCTGTACACCGGCGAGTCGGCCATGCTGAGCGAGAACTTTGTCACCACTCAGGCCCACTTCCGTGACCTCTGGGCGGGGAAGAATGCCGGGGCTTACACTTACGTGCCCGTGGTGGAGCGCTTCGCTCCGCTCGAGACGCGCGACGACTACAACACCTACGGCGCGCCGTTGCGTGCCGCTGCCAGCGCCGTCATCGACCTTGACGACCAGATCGAAGACAATCCCGTGGTGAGCAAATACACCTGGCAGGGCGATGACAACAAGACCTATGCCTACTATTTGGTGCGCCTCGGCCTCAATGCCCGGACCACCCCCGAGAAGGTGCGCATCCCGGCCGGCTATGAGCTGTACAAGGTGCGCTCGTGGCGTCTGCTTGATGACACCAGTGTGCTGGGCGAGGAGATGAGCAGCCGACAGAGCCGCATCAGCAGTGACTACCTGTTTGAGGAACTGACCTATCCTGATGTGCATGCTGCCGATGACATCGTGCTCGGTGGGTCGCCCACGACGTTCGCCCGGCCGGGGCAGAACGAGGTGGCCGGAACGTTCGGTGCGCTGGATGTGAACACTTACAATAACTTGACCATTCCGTTGAAGTTCGTTGTGCGTGCCTATTATACGGCCAGTGACAACCTGAACACTCCGTCGACTGGCGGCAATGCGCCGCGCCGCGCTCAGGCTCTGGTGGCCGACGGCGCTAAGTTCTTCGTGGTCGAGAGCGTGAAGGAGGTGACATTGCAGAAAGACGGCAATGTGATTACCGCAGTTCGGGGCGTGACAATGCACCGAACAGTGGCCGGTGTGACCTACTACAACATGCTGGGTGTGCCCTCAACGCGTCCTGTGGCCGGTGTCAACATCGTGGTCACGCGCTATAGCGACGGCACCGTTTCGACCGACAAGGTGGTGTTCTGATTCTTAATGCATCATTTATGATGACCGCCTGGCCGATTGATGGCCGGGCGGTCGCTTTTCATTGTAGTCATCCGATATATTTTGTCCACATCAGTGCCCCAATGTCCGCCAGTGTGACGAGTGTGTCTCGTTTTTTCATCGTCGCTATTGTTGTTGGCTTTATTGTAACCTTTCACAGCCAAGACAAGCGGAAAAAAAGGTGGGGCTTGTGAGGATTAAAAACTTTTCGCTATCTTTGTGCGATTAATAAAAAAAATGACGATTATGATGAGAAATCGTAGCAATTCATTGGCCTTTGGCTGTGCAATGCTGGTGTTGTCGGCGCTGTTGTGCCTGCCGCTGGCGGCACGGGCCGATGCACCGCCGGCGATGGAGCAGCAGACAATGTCGACCCCGGCTGTGGCCAGCGGAATAGTGGTGGACGAGGCTGGTGAGCCGATGGTGGGGGTCACCATCGTAGCCATGGGCACCACGATGACAACTGTCACCGATATTGATGGACGCTTTGAGATACGGCTGCCGGCTCAGGACTGCATGTTGCAGTTCACCTATGTGGGCTATGCGGCCCAGAAGCTGGCTCCTGGCCCACAAATGCACGTGCAACTGATGCCGGGCAGCAATGCGCTCAGCGAGGTGGTGGTCACCGCCCTGGGCATCAAGCGTGAGGCCAAGGCACTGTCCTACCATGTGCAGCAAGTCGAGAACGATGCCATCATGCGCGTGCAGGATGCCAACTTCGTCAACTCGCTGGACGGCAAGTTGGCCGGCGTGCAGATCAACGCCAACGCCTCGGGCATTGGCGGGTCGTCGCGTGTGGTGATGCGCGGTGCCAAGTCGATCGACGGCAACAACAACGTGCTCTATGTCATCGATGGAGTGCCGCTGGTCAACACCCAGAGCGGTCTCGATGACGAAGCACTGGCATTCAGCGGCAGCGGGCAGTCGGGCGATGCCACGGCCATGCTCAACCCCGATGACATCGAGAGTATCTCGGCACTGACGGGACCATCGGCGGCGGCTCTGTATGGCAGTGACGCGGCCAATGGCGTTATTCTGATTACCACCAAGAAGGGGGTGGCGGGCCGCACCGAGGTGACCTACAACGGCTCGTTCCAGTTCTCGCGTCCACTGCGGCTGCCCAAGTTCCAGAACACCTACGGCCAGACCGAGCCCGGCAGTTATTACAGCTGGGGCGACCGCCTGGCCACTCCCAGCGACTATAACCCCGCCGACTTCTTCCGCACGGCCACCAATATGACCAATGCCGTCTCGCTCTCGACAGGCAACGACCGCAATCAGACCTACGTGTCGCTGGCCGCCACCAATGCCGGCGGCATCATTCACAACAACGACCTGGACCGCTACAATGTGTCGGCACGCAACACGACCAAGGCTTTTGGCGACCGTGTGACCCTCGACCTAAGCTATATGCTCTCGAGTGTCAAGGAGAACAACATGATTTCGCAAGGACAGTACTTCAACCCGCTGGTTCCGCTCTATCTCTTCCCGGCCGGAGCCGACTGGACTGCTGTGCAATACTTTGAGCGCTATGATGCCGACCGCAATTTCGCTGTTCAGTATTGGCCCTACGGGCGTCAGGCGATGTCGATGCAGAACCCCTACTGGATTACCGAGCGCAACAACTTTGTCAACCACAAGGTGCGCAACACCGTGGCCGCGATGGCACGATGGGACATCACCCCGTGGCTGGCGTTGACCGGGCGTGCGCGCTACGACAACAACGACGTCAAGCATGAGTCGAAACTCGCCGCGGGCACCGACCTCCAGTTCGCCTCCAAATATGGCCACTACGGCTACGAGCACCGTCAGTATCGGCAGTATTTTGCCGAGGCATTTGCCACAGTCAATAAGTATTGGAATCAGGACCGATGGAGCCTGAGTGCCGTGCTGGGTACGAACTATGACAAGCGCGATGAGCGTTGGACCAGCTTTGACGGCCACCTGGCCCAGATGGCCAACATCTACTCGCTGCGCAACGTCGTGGCCGGCGGGGAGACCAAGTATGATCAAGGTGCCGCGCCATTCAAGAAGCTCGCCCTCTACGGCAGTGCACAGTTGGGCTACCGCAGCATGGCCTATCTGGATGTGACCGCTCGCAACGACTGGTCGTCGAAGCTGGCCAATGCCCAGGAGTCCTATTTCTACTGGTCGGCAGGCGTGTCGGGCATTTTCACCGAGATGATACCGGCCATGCGCAGCCAGTGGCTCAACTACCTGAAGCTGCGCCTGTCGTATGCCGAGGTGGGCAACGACCCCTGGCGCCATGGCTTGACCATCACCACCTACAGTCTGTCGCCCGCCGGGGTGACCACCACGGCTGCCATGCCCAACCTGGACCTGAGAGCCGAGCGCACCCGCTCGTGGGAGGCGGGATTGGACCTGGTGATGTTCAGCAACCGCCTGCGCGTCAACGCCACACTCTACAGCTCGCAGACCTACAACCAGTTCTTTAACATCAACCTGCCATCGTCATCGGGGTACACCAGCACATGGGTCAATGGCGGCCGTGTCGACAACCGTGGTGTCGAGCTGTCGGCACGCTACACCCAGCCGTTGGGGCCGGTCAAGTGGGAAACCTACCTGACATGGACGTTAAATCGCAACAAAATCAAGGAGCTATTGCCCTATTGGAAGAATCCGGTTGATGGCGAGGTATACTCGCTCACCGAGTTGGACAAGGGTGGCTTGAGCGGCTATAAGACTCGTCTGGTCGAGGGCGGCACATTGTCGGACATCTATGTCAACCAGCTCTCGGTGGGTGAGCACGGCGAATACTATGTCGACCCACAGTCGCACACCTTGCGCACCGACGATGGCAACTACACGCTGGCCGGCAGTGCTGCACCGCGCTACAATCTGTCGTGGGGCAATGAATTGACGTTCAGGGGACTGACCTTGAGCTTCCAGTTGGCCTACCGCAATGGCGGCATTGTGGTGTCGCAGACTCAGGCCATCATGGATGCCTTTGGAGCGTCGCAGGCTTCGGCCGATGCGCGCGAGGCCGGTGGTGTGATGATCAATGGCATGCTCTATCCGGCCGCCGACTACTATCAGACGGTGGCCAGCAGCAGCCACGTCATCGGCTCTCAATATGTCTACAGCGCCACCAACCTGCGTCTGTCGGAGGTCTCGCTCAGCTATGATGTGCCTGTGCAGCGGTGGCAACGCGTCATCAAGGGGCTGACCGTGTCGCTGGTGGGGCGCAACCTGTTGCTGCTCTATTGCAAGGCTCCGTTCGACCCTGAATTGACGGCCAACACCGGCACCTATGGCCAAGGACTGGACTACTTCATGCAGCCCAGCCTGCGCACGATGGGATGCTCGGTGAAACTTCGTTTCTAGGAGTTAAGGAGTTAAGTAGTTAAGACGATACATGATTGATTTATTCAGTGAAAGAATGAAACGATATATTTTCAATTTGGTTCTAGGTCTGATGGCTATGGGTGTGGCTACGGGTTGCACCGACGATTTTGAGCAGCTCAACACCGACCAGCACGCCGCCACCGACCAGGACATGCAACGCGATGGCAAGGCTGTGGGAGCTTTTTTCCAGCAGATGATTAATCGGACTACCGTGATGCTCATTGGCGGTGAGCAGAGCGATGAGTTCGCTTCGACCGGTGCCTACCAGCACCAGATTGGCATCAGTGCCGATGCCTACTCGGGCTATATCGGCCACACGGCCAGCTGGGCGCGAGGACGATACAACGGCACCTACAACTTCGGAAAGGGCGACGAGTGGGGCAACGCCATGTTCAAGATGGGCATGGTGCAGGTGATGCCCGCATGGGCACAGATGCGTGCCAATGCCGAGAAACTCGGTCAGCCCGAGGTGGCTGCTCTGGGCGATATAGCCAAGGTGCTGGCCATGCACCGCGTCACCGACCATTATGGTCCCATACCATACGTCAACTTCCGGCTGGGTGCCGTGGGGCAAGCCTACGATTCGCAACAGGCGGTCTATCAAAAGTTTTTCGATGAGCTGGCCGCAGCTATCACTACCCTCACGCCACTGGCGCAGAGCGGGGCGGTGTTGCTAAGCGACTACGACCCCATCTACGGTGGCAACGTGGCCCGATGGGTCAGGTTGGCCAATACGCTGCGTCTGCGCTTGGCACTGCGTGTGGTTTATGCCGACGCCGCTCTGGCGCAGCGCGAGGCCGAGGCGGCGGTGAGCAATCCCATCGGTTTGCTTGAGACTGCCGATGACCGTGCCGAGTATCGTGGCCTGCCGGGTGCCTCGTGGACCAACCCCATCTGGCAGCAGGCCTACGAGTGGAACGAGGTGCGCATGAGCGCGCCCATGGACGCCTATCTCAATGGTTACAACGACCCGCGCATCAGCGTGTACTTTGTGGCTGCAGCCGACGGGAAGTACCATGGCGTGCGGCAGGGCATCTTCTCGACCAGCGCCAATCAGCAAGCCTATATAGGAGGCAATATCTCGCAAATCAACTTGACGCAGGGATCGCCGGTGCTGTATATGGCGGCTGCCGAGGCCTATTTCCTGCGCGCCGAGGCGGCACTGCGCGGCTGGAACATGGGGGGCACTGCGCGTGAGTTCTACGAGCAGGGCATCCGACTATCGATGGCCGAGAATGGGGTAACAGCCGGAATCAATGACTATGTGGCCAACACAACGGCCACTCCCGCCGCCTTTACCGACAATGCCGGACGCGACAATGCCGCGGCACCCAGCGTCATCACCATCGCCTGGGACGATCAGGCCGACTTCGAGACCAACCTGGAGCGCATCATCACACAGAAGTGGATAGCCGGTTGGGGCAATTCGTGCGAGGCATGGGCCGAATTTCGCCGCACTGACTATCCGCGACTGTTCCCGGTCAAATACAACTACAGCGACGGAGCGGTGAGCAGCGCGTTGCAGATTCGCCGCTTGCCCTATCCGCGCACCGAGTATAACACCAACGCTGAGGCCATGACCCAGGCTGTGGACCTACTGGGCGGCCCCGACAATTGTGGAACCCTGCTGTGGTGGGACCGGAAACCCCACGCCGCACAATGACATGAACATGGTTATGAAAACAAAATGGATATTATTGGTGGCCTTGGTGGCGATGATGGCCGGGTGTGATACCGAGGTCGAGAACATCGTCATCCAAAAGCCCAACGAGTATAGCGAGCAGTATTACGCCGATTTGCGCGCTTGGAAGCAGACCGAGCATGAGGTGACCTATGCCTACTTCGCCTCCTACACCAACGCCAAGATGCCCACGTCGTGGGGCGAACGCCTGCGAGGGTTGCCCGACAGCATAGACATCGTCAACCTGTGGTCGGACATCCCCACACCCGAGGATTGGCCCTTGGCCTACGGCGACATGGTCTACTGTCAGCAGACGCTGGGCACCCGATTTGTCATGCATGCCGATGCCGCGCATTACAACCACGAGTGTTGGGACCGTGAGTGGGATGCGGCTACCGGCTCGTTCAGCATCCGCCGCGATGCCAGCGGCAATCCTTTGACGGTCAAGACCGTCAGTGGCGATGAGGCATCCATCCGCGCTTACGCCCGCTGGGCTGTGGACACGCTGGTGCGATGTGGCCTGGACGGTGTGGACTTTGACTATGAGGGTTGGCGGGCGCAGGACATCACCTGGCTGGCCGACGAGTGCGACAAATATCTGGGTTCTGGTGGCCGCTGGTCCGAGAAACTGCTGATTATCGACTGGTTCAATAGCGCACCGCCCGCCGAGACCGAGCCCTACGTCGACTACTATGTGCGTCAGGCCTATACCTGGCAGATTGGCTTCCAGACCGGTTCTGGCGGACGACCCATCGAGAAGACCATCTTGTGCGAGAGCATGGGGGCTGAGGCTGCCGATGGCGGCATCAATGGAGCCCGCATCCGCGACTATGCCGCATGGGAGCCCGACGAGGGGCACAAGGCCGGCTGTGGTGCGTTCTATCTCGACTACAACTACAAGTCGCAGTCGGGCATTCCCTACAAGGAATTTCGCGAGGCCATCCAGATTATGAATCCGGCCCGCGTGCGAGAATAAATTTTGTCACCAAATTGTCGAATGCTCGAGCAATCGAATAATCGAACACTCGAATTAAACATTTTCATGATGATGAAAATCAAGAATATCTGTGCAGCCGCGTGGCTGCTGGTGTGCGTCATCACGCTGGTTTCGTGTCGTGGCGACGGTGGGTTTGACTATGACCATGTGGGCTACTTCATCACCGACACCGAGAACGACCCGGTGGTACAGTTTTCAGTCGAAGATACACCCGCCAGCTACACGGTCACTGTGCGGTCGACCGAAAAGGTCGATGGCGACGTGACCTTCAGTCTGGCCATTGACCCGACACAGGTCGATGAGTATAACGTCAAGCATGGTACCAACTATCTGGCCATGCCCGAGCAGTGCGTGCGTCTGGTGGGCGACCAAGTGACCATCGAGGCCCAGCGGGCCGTCTCGACGGGTGCCGAGGTGCAGGTGGTCAGCACCGAGGGCCTGCGTGAGGGCCGCATCTATCTCATCCCCGTGACAGTGACGCGCACCGGCGGAGCCAGAGGCGACGTGTTGCCTGGCTCGCGCACCATCTTCCTGCGCCTGTCGCGCATCGTCAACTTTTATGCCATCCAAGCCAATGCCAGTGCCTCAAGCAACTTTATCTTCGATGAGAGCATCCGCTTGAGCAAGCTCACCTATGAGATGAAGATTTATCCGCAAGGACTCAACCGCACCAACTACCCCCAGCGCTTCATGGCGCTCGAGGAGGCCGACGAGTCGAAGTCGCTGCTGCTGCGATTTAACGAGGCCAATGCCGAAAATCGCCTGCAGGTGCTGCTGGCAGGCAACCGCTTCCTCTCGAACACGCAGTTTGAGAACGGACAGTGGTACTTGCTCTCAATCGTCTACGACGGCTCGACTATCTCGCTCTATGTCAACGGCGAGCTGGACACGTCCATTGCCGGCACCATCGATGGTGGTGGACTAGATTTCCAGCGCTATGAGATGGGCATGTCGTGGGGCAGCTACAACACCCGCCAGTTCTTTGCCCACCGCTTCTGTGAGGTGCGCATCTGGGACCGACCGCTCACCGCCACCGAGATCAAGCAAGGGCTAGGGGCTGTCGACCCGCAGAGCGAGGGACTGCGAGCCTACTGGAAGTTTGACGAGGGCGAGGGGCACATCTTCCACGATGCCACGGGACACGGCTTCGACATGGATTGGAGCCAGACCAGCCGCGCCATCTACGAGGGTGACCTCATCGCCACTCCCAACGCTGCAGGCTACATCCGTTGGGTCAAGGACGACATCAACAAGTACGCCCAGTAACAATAGTGTGGTAGACCCCTTCGCTGGTAGGGGGAGGGGTCTGGTGAGGGGTTGTAGGGACGGCACCCCTGTGCCGTCCGCCTCGACAAAAGCGGTGGTAGGGGAGAGGTCTGGTGAGGTAGGGACGCGGCGTGCCGAGGCCACTGAAAAAGTACCCGATTTTCGGTAGTCGCACCTGTAAAATCGCACAAAGTCGGCTTTCTGCTCCTTTTTCTTGCCGCCGTGGTCGACTTTGTGCGTTTTTTCGCCTTGAGACCACCCATAGGTATACCC
>JAFUVK010000177.1 GCA_017477555.1 Muribaculaceae bacterium | reverse complement strand
TTCGTCAAGCCACGATTTCGCTATTGCTTCTTCTCTCCCAAGCGTCACCGCTTGAAACTTGCAAGTCGCTATAGGGTTCGTCGGTGACTACGCCCCGTGTGGACTTTCACCACAGATGTATAACATGCCCGTCATACTAAAAAGTTGGTTGCCAGTTGTGAAAACTGGCAACCAACAATACACGTATTCTAAAAATTACTTACTTTTATTTTATAATCTTAGAAGAAGATTTAGAGCCGTCGCTGTACTCCTTCACAACGATATTCACTCCGCTGAAAGGCTTGCTGCTCGACTGGCCAACGGCGTTGTAGTAAGTCACTTGCTGCACCTGTCTATTAGCATTGGCATCGCTCAGTTCCTCAATTGCCGTTATGATGTTGTCACCACCTTCAATGACTGTTTCAAACAGTTCCTCCACGATGTAGAAGCGGGTAGCGTCGTCACCGGGCAGATTCCTTCTGCCGGTATCCGGGTCGAGTGCGTAGTAGAGACGCACTATGAACTGCACCGGCAGCTCATCGATTACGCCGGTCTCGTTGATATTGTCGCGTACTTTCTGGGCTCCGAAAGTCATCTTGAGGTCGGTGTGTGAGCTTTCGTCAAAAGCAGAATCTCCAAATTTGTATTGCGATATATTGTCAACGCTGATTAGCGTATTGTCGGCGGCGTTGACATCGTCGTACATAAACTCGCCCTCGCTGTTTCCCATTCGCACTTGGCGGGCCGCAATATTGCTATCAGTCAGTTCGGGATTCGATTCGTTAAGGAGCGAAGGATCGACCTTGCGCCATACTCTTGCCTTGTATAGCTGATAGCCCTCGGGGATATTGAGCGTTTCAACGCTCAGCGGTAAGTTGTAGTAGCAGTATGTCTTGTCGTTCTGTTCCCAGCTAAATACGCTCTTTATTGCTTTATCCATCTTCACCGTCATAGTGCCCGAAGGTGCCATCTGGATCGGCCCGCCGTAGGTGTTGTAGTCGGTGCGCTGCTGGCCGCTGAGGTTAAGGCCCTTAGAAAAAGCCTTCACAACTGGGGTATAAACGTAGATGCCGTTTTGCTCATGGGCAACGTAGTTATCGACGAAGCTTGCCCAAGCCGGCTGCTCCATGTAGGGCGACACGGGCACATCGGGCGACGTGGCATAGTAACTTGAGCCCATGTCGTTCATGCTCACGGTGTAGAAGTTGCCTTGGTTGCCCGCCATGCCTGTAGGCGGCAACTCCTGCTCGGTCTCGTCGGTGGCAGCTGACTTGAGGATGTAGCGGCTGTCGCTTTCAGTCCAGCGGTAGGCCTCATAGCGCAGGATGTCGCTCTTGCTGCTGAATTGCACGCTGGTCTTGAAAGCCACCGAGGATGTCAGGGCGTGGTCGGTGTCGGCATCCACGGCAGCCTGGTCGTAGCCGCCAATCTGCGTTTCGGTCTTATGTATGGGCACGACCACGTAATTGCTATGAGCCGCGTTCTCGCCCACTGAGGTGTCGGTGTAGTTGCTGGTCACGCTGTAGCGGTAGGCATTGGGGTGCGTGTTCTCGCCCACAGCGGCGACGAAATTGTCGAAAATAACCAGTCTCTCAAGGTCGATATAGCCATTCTCATCAACGCTATAGGTGTGTGTCCAGGCGCTGTTGCCCTCCACGTTGTCGCCGTTGGCATGGTAGCCGGCAATGTCGCCGCTCTCCTCGCCCATGGCATGGGGGAACAGCGCCTTATCGGCTTGATTGGCCATTTGCACCGTGAGCGTGTTCTGTGACGGGTCAAATGTGATGGTTGCCACAGTCACAGCGTCGGTACCTTGCTCGCCTCCCAGGGGTTGGCGGGTGATGTTGAGTTGTGTACCGGCGTCGATCTTCTCGGTCTTGATGCCGTTGAGGCTGTTGCTGAGCATGATTTTGTTAGAGTAGCAGTTGCGCAGTTCTTGCGGCTCAAAGCGGCTGTAGTGTGACAGGTCTTGAAGGGTGAGCATCTCGGTGGGGTCGGTGCCGGGAATGACAAAACTCTGGTAGTTCGACATCTGCGTGTGCAGGAAGCGGTCGATATCTGTGCCGGTGACGGCAAAGGTCACGGTGTAGCTGTGGCCGTAGCGGGGCTGATAGACGTTGACATAGGTCTTGTCGCCGGTGGGCATGTTGCTCAGAGTGACCTGCACGCGCTGGCTCTCGTCGTTCTGGTCGTCCAGCACGTTGCCCTGCGCATCGGTGTACTGGCCCTGTTCGTTCATGTAATAAACGGGCACGATGTGCTCCACGCCAAACTCGTCGATGATCACCTGCCACAGGTCATAGGCCTGCTCGTTGCCTGGCATGAACAAGTCGAGGTTGCTGTTCCAGGTGAGCGTGAGCATCATGTGGTCGTCCTCGGTCTTGTCGGGGGTGGCAGTGACCGGCTCCTGGTGGATGACATAGAGTGCCAACGTTGGCCGGTGCTCAAGGTTATAGACGAAATAGTCCACTCGAGCCTCGTCACGGTTGCCGTCATTCATCATGCGGTAGTCGGGCACGAAGAACATCATGTCGCGCACATCCTGGCAGTTGGAGCCATCTTCCTTCGGGTCAAACATCATGAATTGGTGTCCCACTCCTGTTCCATCGCGACGATAAGTGGTAGGTATCGACGTGCAGTCATGCTCAATGTCTAATGACTGCATGTTAATCAGTTTTTGATACAAGTCCTTGTTGCCTGTGGCTGTACTCATATCATAGGCACTGAACTGCTCAAACATGTGGTGAATAATATAGTCGGCATCATGTTCTACCCAATGCTCCCTGCCATTGGAGGGCTTATAGTAGAAATGGGGGAACGCAGTGTAGAGGTAAGTGTTGTTTGTTGTTCCGCTCTGGTCGGGGTCTGACGCATAGGCTCTTGTTGACTCAAACGGGATGCGCAGCCCACCCTTGCCCAGGATATAGAACTTGTTCATCTTGTCACAGTCAATCTTGAACAACGTGCCGGCATCCAGCCCCTCACCGGTACGTTTTGCCTCGGTGAGAATGCGCGCCGACTTGACTATTTTTGACGTATAATACCGATTGTAAGCCTGATAGTTTGGGAATAACATAGTTTCTGGATAATGTTTTGCCAGGTATTCATCCATGGCTGTTGAGGTTAAGACGTATCTATAATCATCAAAGTCATCGGGCATTTCAATGAGCACCAGGGTGATGCCATCCACGTCGGGCCTTAAGGTGTGGGGGTTGCGCATGGCGTAACAGGCGTTCTGGATGCCGTCATAGCCATCGAAATAAGCGCTCAGAGCGGGAGTTCCCCACCCCAATCGGCGGCCACCAAATCTGTTGCTCGTGAAATTGGCGGCGTCGCCATTAAAGGCATATTGATCACCCGTGCGGTGATACAATTCGAATATTCCGGGATAAGACACTTCCTTATAAGGCTCAGTAAAATTGCCGTCTCGGTCGAAGCCGCGGCGCAGGTTGCCGGGAATTTCGGTGTCGTTATACACCTTGGTGAGCAGCGCCACAATTTGGTCGGGGTCGGTGGCCACTTCGCTCATCTTGCTTGTGTGGGTGTTGCCGTCAATGTCGGTCCATTCATAAGTCTTGTTGTCAAAGAACTCCTTGGTGGTGAAGCCATGATACTTCACCGGACGGGTGTGCTCAATGGTCATCGTAGGCAGGAAGTTTGACTGCGCGCTTACGGTCTCGGTAACCGGGTCGCCACCTTCCTCGGGGACGGTCGTGGCCTGATAGGAGTAGAAGCTGGCCCCTTGACGGGTGAGGATGCCCATCCAGTTGCAGTCGTTCACCATCGTTGCCGCACTGGTCACGTAGGTGTCGATGATGATGCGTCCGCCGCGGTATTGGTACGGCTGGTTGAACGTGATAGTGACCTTGTCAGAGCCGGTGGGCAGATTGCCGTTATAAACCTCGGTGAGGTTAGCGCGGTTGGCTGCCATCTCGGTGGCATCGGCAATGGTTACGGTAGGCGATCCAGAGTTTAATTCGCTAATGCTGACCGAAATGGTGGCGCCACCGGCCTCGTCGGGCAGATTGTTCGCCACATCGTCGGCAAGTGAGCTGCCATAGGTGGGACTCACATAGAATGTGATGGATTGAATGAGGTCACCCACTTCCAGGCCATACAGATTCACCATAGGATAGATGAACTGGGCCTCGGTGCCCACGGTGCCGAAATGAGCGGTGCTGAACGGGATGTCGGCCGATTGACGGTTGGAATTGCCTAACAGGTAATAACGCATGTCCTGAGTGCAGATAATGCTTTGGATGGTGGCGTTATCCTCATCATAGAAGAGGCCTTGTGAACCATCGCCCGGCAGCAGACGTGGCGGCTGCGGAGCATTGAATTGGTCATAGAGTTGAAACCAATTACCCTGATTGTTGTTTAACATCAGCTTTGTGATATCAAGACCAGAAACATCGGCCTTTTCCTCTCTGAGTAGCTGCGCTTGGGCTGGCATAGCGACAGCCACTGCAAGCAGCATCCACAATGGCACTATGTGCCACTTCGAGCATTGCGTACTCACTCGCGCAAGCTGCTTTGTTTTTAAAAATAGATTCATAATTACAACTTATAAATATAATATAAATATAATTTCCTAGTTTTAACGATATGCAATGAATCGGTACAGATCTGTTAAATCGTCAAATTCCATCTTCTTATTCAGTAAATCCAGTAAAAACAATGCAAAAACGATAGAACTAGACTGCAAAGGTATAGCCTACCGCCAAGAGAACAACGCTCTATTTTTATAAAAAAATGGCCTATTTCAACGATTATTCAGAGATGATTTAAAAAAATAAATGACGAGTCGCAAGACATCGCCCAGGAGACGCTGTTGCGGCTATGGCAGATGCGTGACGACAGTCGGCTCTACAATCCTGTGGGTTTTGCCGCTGTGATTGCACACCGATTATCGCTGAACCACTTGCGTCGCAAGCCTTCGCTTCTGTTAGAGAGCGGAGAGTCCGCAAGTCAGACCAACCCATCGCCGCTGGACGAAATCATTCAGCAAGAGGACGTACAGTGGCTCGAACAGAAAATCAAGGAGCTGCCATCCACCCTGCACGCAGTGTTGAAAATGCGTCAGAACGTGGATCAGCCTTACAACTCCACCTTTATCACCCTTGCGCCCAAGTTCACTGGCAATTTCACTCACTGGCTCTCCACTGATTATCGCCTGACTTACACAAACAATCAATACAAGGTCGATGCAGTTTCCAGCCACCACAGTGCTTTACGTCAAAACCTCTCCGTCACACTCCTGCCTACCGACAAGTGGCATATTGCTTTCGGTGTAGAGCATTACCACACGCGCTTCTCCACCGACCAGACCGCCAACATTACTTTCCTCGATGCTTCTGTCCGCTGGCTCCTTTCCAAACGCATTGACCTCGCTCTTACCGCCACCAATCTCCTTGACGAAACAGACTATCGCTACACCTCCTTCGGCTCTCTCTCGGAATCCTTCTTTACCTTCAGCATAAGACCAAGAAATGTCATCATCAAAATGCAAATCAAGATATAGTAACGGGTAGACGCTCCCGCGACATGAGAACCTACATAAACCTTGGAGTTTAGAATTATAGCAACAACATTGCTGTCCACTAAAAATTGTGGACGGTTAATAAATAAAATTTTCAAACAAACTCGGTTCACTTGAACCATCGAGTTCTTTGACATTGTTGAAATTCTGTTTGTCGA
>JAFUVK010000016.1 GCA_017477555.1 Muribaculaceae bacterium | reverse complement strand
GTTCCGCAGATTAAGGCTGCACTTGGCATAGCCGGTGTGCAGACAAACGCTTGCTCCTGGTTCTCGCGTGGTACAGAGGAAAGACGCGGAGCACAGATTGACCTTGTGATGCAACGTGCAGATGGATTTACAGACCTATGCGAGATGAAGCATTCTACTAATGTCTTCACCATCGACAGAGATTACGCAACGAACCTTCAAAACAAGATTGAAGCATATCAGGAACTGTCAAAAGACAAGCGCACATTACACCTTGTCATGGTTACAACGAATGGTGTTGTTCACAACAACTACTATAACATGATCCAGAACGAAGTGACCATGGATGACCTGTTTAAGATATGAATCATATTTCAGAATCATGTGAAATAACACCCAATGAAATTCTTCATGATATGTTCTCTCAGTTCTTAGAAATACCTTTATTCGCTTGAAACAGTTATTGCAGAGAAGCTCCCTGCAACGGTTAATCTGGCTGACCAGAGCAGCCGCAGGAAAGACTATCACGACCTATATCATCTGCTGGCAAAAGAAAAATTAGGCAATCATTTGATGCCCAGCTCGGGGTTGACTGAGGTCGGAGATGATGTTGTCAGGAATATGTCCTGGACGCTGCCTTGGGTGTTGATAAACTGGATGTTGATGCCGGGCTTGCCGTTCTTGACGGGATTGACCTGGTCGGGCAGCCTGAACGATACGTTGGCTTGCAAATAGGTGCTGCCGTAGGGCACATTCTGGCCGCTGTGGTACAGGACACAACGGTATTCCTCGCCCTCGGGGATTGCCGCCAGCGAGAACTGGTGTGTCCCACCGGCACTGACCGTGTAGACAGCAAACACGACATCTACCCACTTGCCGTTCTCGGACATATGGATATTCTTGACAATTATCGGGTCGGTGCCCAGGGCTTCTTGTTCGGCCGCTGTGGGCGCCACAAGGGCATCGCAGATGCTGAAGCCTACAATGCGCTCCATGCGTGCCAGCACATCATATCCGTCGATGTGACCGTCATAAAGTTGGTAAGTCAGCAGGCCCCGTCCCTCGGGCAGTGGGCCATTGATGATGTGGGTGTCCAGCAACCACTTGCGGTCGAGGTCATCGGTGAGTTGGCAAAACGCGCCACTGTATGGGCCCACCATGACGTAGGCCTCGTGTAGGCCAGGCAGGAGTCTGCCCATTGGGTTGGCCGCATTGCTTTGCTCATGCAAGTCGGACGAATCGTTGACGCTGCACGACAGGACCATGAATGACATGGCACATAATATAAGCAATAATCTATTCATAATCAACATGTTTTAGATTGCTGAAAAGTGAAGTAATCGAAGATGTCACCGGCAGTTACAACGAGTCTGAGCTCCCGCTCGTCGATGCTGTCGGGCAGTGGCGCGACAGTGATAGTCAGGTCGGCCTCGTCAAAGCGTGCGTCAAACCAGTAGCCCTTCAGGCGATCCCAGTCCCGATTGTCATTCTCCCATGTCATGACAATCGAATCACGGTGCTCATCAGCCAGATGTAAAACGTAGGCTTTGCCGTCTGGCCAATAGATTGTATCGCCCGACTGGGCGCTCGACATCCAGGGCATGCTGTAGTTGAGGCATGTGATGGTGTAGTTTCCGCCACTACTAGGCATCTCATAGACGTGGTTACCGATCTTTACCAGGCCCTCAGGGGTGGGCTCGGTCCACTTCATGGGCTCCCAATCACCTTCGAGGGAATTATCTCGACATGATGTGAGACCGGATATGATCAGTATCAGCGCAAAACAAAATGTAACTAAATTCTTCATATCGTGATAATTAAAAATTAATGTTTGCTCCCATCTTGAGGTTGAAGGTGAGGGGATGTTCGTTGCGGGCAGTGGGCAGTGTGAACCGGGTGGCGTAGTGCGACACCTTGGGCTCGACAAACAGCCCCAAATGGTCGGTAATGGCAAGTTGCAGGCCTGCCATGCCGTGCACCGACCACTGAATGCGGCGCGGTACATCGACCTGCTCGTCGCCACGGTCGACGGCAATGCACCGCTCGGCCATGGCCTCGGCCCCGACATAGGCCGACAGCCGGCGATAGTGCCAAAAGTGCCACTGCAGAGCCACCGGTATGCCGATGAACTGCACCGTCTGGTCGAAGCGCTCGAGGTCGGCACTGACCTCGCTGCTATATCGGGCATAGTTCACCCCGATGCCCACGGTGAGGTTGTGGGGCAGTGACTTGCCTAACATGATGCCCACATTGAGCGGAATGCGGTGCTTGTAGTGATAGCGCGTCGAGGCCTGAGCCTCCATAAAGCGTCCGTTGCCCATGGCCATGAGCACAGGGCGTTGCACTGCGTGGTTGCTATTCTGCGCCAGCAAGTTACCACTGCCATAGAGACTTATGGAGAATTGAGCATCGTCTCCTTTGAATTGAGAATTACCAATTGAGAATTGCGAATCGTTCTCGGCTGGTTGATAATTGTGAATTGAGTATAGAGGATCGCCTTGTTGCTGTGTTGTGCTTGGTGGGTTTGCTGTGGCTAAAGTGGTTTCGGTTTGCTCCTTCTCGGAAACAGAGGCGAGGGGTGTAGTGACGTGAGTGCCGCCAGGAGGCGTGGCTGTTTCTACCCCACCTCCGGTGTGTGTTTCTACCCCACCCCTACCCCTCCCCTGAGAGGTGAGGGGAGACTGTGCGCGTGCTCCTTGAGAGGGGAGGGGAGCTGTGACGTTTGCCGCCTGGGTGATGGGCGAGGCGGTAGTCACCGGTATCATCTCGGCAGTCACCTCACCGCCCACCTTATCCGTCTTGGCAGGGCGAGTAATGATGGCCAGCACCAGGATGGCGGCTGCAGCGGCTGCGCTCCACCACAGCCACGCCGGGCGGCGAGGGTGTGTTGACGGCAATTGTGTCTCAATGCGTTGCCACAACCGCTCGTCGACGGGCTGCTGTGCATGTCGTGCCTTGTCGGCCACAACATCCATCCACTGAGAGTTATTGTTGCTCGATTGACTCATTGGGCATGATGTTTGAGGTAGTCTTGAACTTTCCGGGCGAGAATGGCTCGCGCCCTCGATAATTGTGACGATGAAGTCCCCTCGCTGATGCCCAGTTGACGGGCAATGTCGCGATGTGAGAAACCGTCAATGCAATACAGGTTGAAAATAGTTCGGTAGCCAGCAGGCAGCGATGCCACCATCTCCAGGATGATGTGTGCGTCAATCTGGCTCACTTCGGCAGAGTCTGGCTCTATGAAATTGTCGGGCAATTCGTCAAGCGACAGTATGGCCGTTTGTGGCAATGACTTGCGCAACATGCTCACGGCAGTATTGATGACGATGCGGTCGAGCCAGGCATGCAGCGATCCATTGCCTTGCCAGGCGAAGCGTTCGATGCTCTGGAACGCCTTGATGAGGGCCTCCTGCAGCACGTCTTGCGCATTGTCACGGCTGCCCATGTAGCGCATGGCAGTTGCCATGAGCCCTGGCGCATAGTGGTCGTAGAGCGCGCGTTGCGCTTCACGACGTCCATGCTTGCAGCCCTCTACGATGTCATTCTCGGCCATCATACACTCAGTAAACGCAGTGCCAGCCCAAGTACTGCATCGTTGTGGGTAAAAAGTCTATTTTCTGAGGACATCAGTTGCCCACCAGCTGTATGGTCTCGATGTCGTCGGGCACGTGGATAGGGCCTGTGAAGTGCTGTGCTGCCTCGGCTGTATAGGTCAGTCGGCGTGTAGTGAGGTGTGTGTCTTCGGTGTGATAGAGCACCAGGTGCTTGACTGCCAGCTCTTGAGCCACTCGTCCAGCGTCGAGTGCGGTTGAGTGGTGTTTTTCGTACGGATTAAACTGCTCGCGGTCCTTGTAGAGGCAGAACGCCTCGCTCAGCAGCCAGTCGGCTCCACATGCCCAGAGTTGGCTCTGCTCACTGTAAGGCTCGTCGCCCAGGCAAGTGAGTCGCTGTCCGTCGGGCAGCAGGGCACTGAAACCGAATTGTTTGGTTTTGGTCGAGCCGATATCAAATGCCGTGACCGTCATGTCGTCGACCTGCAACACCTCGCCATGCCGCACCTGGCGCAAGATGATGGTCTCATCAAGTGCGCTATAGATTTTGCGTGGCATCATCAGGCTGCACATGGTGCGCAGAGCGTGCTCCCCCTCATCGTGGCAGTAGATGGTGAGTGTGCCCTGGAATTTGCCCTTGTGTATCATGGGCGAAATTTTACGTATCATCCAGATGACCCCCATGATGTGGTCGGTGTGGCAGTGTGTGAGCCACAAGTGGTGTACCCGCTCAACGGCTATGCCGGCACGATGCAGCTGACGGAAAATGCCATTGCCTCCACCGGCGTCCACCATCATGCCGCCGGCCGGTGTGCCTAGCCAGAAACAGGTGTTGTAGCATCGGGTACACATGGCATTGCCTGTGCCCAGCATTGTCAGACTGGACGTCAAATCGCTCATGACTCTCAACTTTTAATATCAACTATAAACTATTCTTGACTGTGGGCAGTTCGATGGCAAACGTGGTGCCGCGTCCCACTTCGCTCTCCTTGATGTAGATGCGTCCGTCGTGATACTCCTCGATGATGCGCTTGACCAGCGTCAGCCCCAGTCCCCAGCCGCGCTTCTTGGTGGTGAAGCCGGGGTTAAACACGTTCTTGAAGTTCTTACGGGCGATTCCCTTGCCGGTGTCCTTGACCAGGATGAGGGCCTGCTGGCCGGTGCTGGTGACGGTGATGTCGAGCCGTCCCTCGCCGTCCATGGCATCGACCGCGTTCTTGGTCAGGTTCTCCATCACCCACTCAAACAGCGATTGGCACAGCATGATGCCGCAGTTCTGGCTGTCGTCGAGATGGATGGTGAGCTGCACGCGTTTGGGTATGCGGGTGCTCATGTAGGCCAAGCTCTGCTCAACGGCCTCGTTAATAAACGTCAGTTCCTTGTCGGGCATCGAGCCGATTTTGCTGAAGCGGTCGGCTATGACGCTCAGGCGGTGCACATCCTTGTCCATGTCGGCCACGATGCTGGGATCGGTGCCCATCGATTCGAGCATCTGTGTCCATGCCATGAGCGACGAGATGGGCGTGCCCAGCTGGTGCGCGGTCTCCTTGCTCAGTCCCACCCACACGCGGTTCTGTTCGGCCTTCTTGACACTGATCAGCGCCAGATAGGCCACGGCCAGAAAGATGAGCATCACGCCCAGCTGGATGTAGGGAAACCATGCCAGCTGGCGCAGTGTGGTCGAGTCTTCATAATAGAGGTGTTGTGTGGTGTGGTCGTCAATCTTGATTTCAATCTTGTTGCTCGAGTGCTCGAGCCGTTGCAGTTTCTTCTTGAGGTAAGCCATGTTGGCATCGCTGATGGCGTAGGGAGCCAGACTGTCGATGGGCTCGGGCAGGCGGAAATTGCGGTGCAGCATTATCTCGCCCTGGTCGTCGACGAGCAGCACAGGAATGTTGTGGTTTCCCTCAATGATGCTCAGCAGGAAGTCGACGTCGGTCTGTATGGGCATCGTGCCGGAGTCGGTGGTCTCGTTGCCCAATGTGGCCAGCTCCTTGGTAGCGTTGGCCCATATCTGCATGCGGTCGCGCTCTTGGTCGGCCAGGTCGTGAACAATGCGGTTTGACACATAGATAAATCCGGCCACGAGAATGACCGAGACAATCATTAGCCCCATCTTCCAGATGCGGCGCTTGTCGTATATGTTGCGTAGGGGCAGACGGATTGTAGCCACGGTAGAGATTGGTTTAGTGTTGTCAGGGTGCAAAAGTAAGAATTTTCTGACGAATGGCGAAATCTTTTGCCTTTTTGCTGACCAAAAACTATTCCAAACGGCCAAAATGTTGTGCAATAAATGAATTTTGCATTTTTTATGACTACAAAATTTTGCCGTAAAAAAAAAATGTAGTTATTTTGCACTCGCCGTGAGGGTCGTTGTGAAACGGCGTAGCGGATGCAGGTTGGGCAACTGTGCCACTGGTGGGCATAAGGCTCAAGTTGTACATATAGTTTTCAAGTATTAGTAATTATTAGTATTGGGGGTCTTGACTATGGATTAGTCGAGACCTTTGTTTTTGTGTTGTAGAGCCGCCCTATGGGGTTGCACACTCGGATGCCGAGGCGTTACATTTGCGCTGTGCCACTGAATGGGGGTACAAAACAACGGAAACAAAAACAGAATAACAAACGCAAAGACCATGGAAAACACCAATCAGATGATGGACCTGAGCGAGCAGCAGATGCTTGCGTTGTACAAGACAATGACTCACCTCGACGAGGTGCGCCGCGACTGCACCATAGAGCGTGACGATGGCATCGATCTGGACGGATGGCTCGCGCTGCGCCTACAGCAGTGGTATGCCCAACTGCTGGAAACGGCTCCGGTAGAGTGGCTGCCGGTCGAAGATGTGAAGGCACAAGTGGCGCTGACGGTGGATGCGTGCGGTGTGGCGCGTGCCACTGTGCCGGCACAGTGTGTGCGGCCGGTGGAGTGGCAGTTGGCCGGGTGGCACAGCAGTGTCGTCTCGTTCATGAGTCCGCGCGACCCACAGGTGCGCCTGCAGCACAACCCGTGGACGCGCGGCAGCGCTTGCCGTCCGGCAGCCATCGACTATGGCGACCACTTGCTGCTCTACAGTGTGCCCGACGGTGGTGAGGCGCGGGTCGATGTGGCGCGTTGTGTGGTGCGTCCTGCCGATGGCCACTACCGCTTTCATGCGTCGGCGTTGTCGACCCTGCCACCGCTTGAGTAGCGTGGCGGTGCCGCACAGCTGTGAGCTGTGGTGCAAAAGACAAGCGGAGCCTGACCTTGAGGGTCAGGCTCCGCTTGATGGTTCATGGCAATGGCCACTTATCTGCGACGGGGTGCACGGGAGGGCTGGTTGTCCCAGTTGACGTTCCAGATGCAGATGCGGTCCTTATTGGCATCCTGACCAGTGGGCGAGAGGTTGGTGAACTTGATTTGGAAGTCACCGGTCACGCTCACGGCCTCCTCGAAGGTGTAGGCCTGATACTTCACAGGCTGTGCCTGCTCTACGGACCACGTCTTGATTACATTGCCGCTCTGTATGATGTCGACACTCATCTTGATGTGCGTGTCGCCGTAGGGCATGCCATAGCTGAACTTGAGCTTGGCGATGCCACCAGTGAGCACGGGCGAGGTAACAGTACCCACTGCGCTGGTCTTGCCGTTGAGGCAGGGAGCGAAAGCATACTGTGTGGTCGATCCGTCCATCATGCCGATGAACTTGAACACGGGGTTGGAGTCGATGTCGCCGCCCTTGAGCAGGTTGCAGTTGGCTGCCTGCCAGCCGGCCGTGGAGCTGAACGAACCGTAGCTCGACTTGGCCTCACCGCCGTTCATGGTCTCGAAGTCGGCACGTGTGCCAGAGGGCTCGGGAGTGGGGGGCGGCGTTGTGCCGCTGTAATTGAACTTCACATCGTCGACACACCAAGTGGCATAGTTAGCGTCCTGGGTGGCATAGAAGCGGAAGCCGACAAACACCGTGCCGTCAAACTGGCTCAGGTCAATGTCGCCGCTCTGTGCCCAGCTGCTGTAGCCACTGGCTGGTGCCGTGGCGAGGACGGGGTTGAGCTTGGTGAGCGTGGCGGTAGTGGGGTCGTTGGTGGTCATGACATATACCTCAAACACCGTGGTCGTGCTGCCATAGCCATTGACCTGGGTGCGGAAACTCAGGTTCTTGTTCTCGGCCTTGCTCACAGCCAGGGCCGGAGTGATGAGCCAAGAGTCAAAGGGCGGGTTGGTGCCACGATAGCCTGTCATAGCGGCATAGGTGTTCTGCTCAAACTCGGTGGTGTACCACTTCTTGTCGCCGCTCACCTGCACATTGAGCCACTCGCTGGGCAGGCCACCCTCAAAGGTCTCGCTCATGCTGGTCAGGCCGCCGGTGGCAACGCTCAAGCGGAACTCATCGGTGGTGCCGCTGTTGCCGGCCACACCGTTGACACCCATATACTTGTCGCTCTCTCCCTTGACCCAGATTTGCGTCAGGTAGACCTCGGGGTTATCCACCAGGTTGGCCTGCACACGGAAGCGCGAGCCTTGCGGCAGAGGCACCACCACGCACTGGGCGATGTCGTTCACGCCGGGCGACGGTGCCACAACCAGCGTTGTGGCCAGTGTGGTCGGAGCCTTCCACTCGATGTCGTTGCTGCTGGTGATGGTGGTCACCTCGGGAGCCACAGCACCCACCACATAGCCTGTGAACCAGCGGCTCTTGCCATTGCCCGAGTTCTCAATAAATTCGGCCACGGTGTAGGGATCGCCCTTGGTACCCTTGGTGTCCATGTCGAAGTCCACATCGTCGAGGTCACGCAAGAACAGCTGCCACTGGTCGCTGCCGGTCATCACCAGGATGCCCGTCAGGCTGCCCTGGGTCACGGGCAGCGGGTCGCCGTGGAAGTCGGCATAGTTGCTGTTGCGCACGGTCAGCTGGTTGCCCTCGGCATCGGTGACGGTGCGGTTGGTGGTGGCGTCGGGCTCGCTGAAGGTGATCACACCGTCGGCACCGTCCCAGGTCAGGTCATCGATCTTGACCAGCTGTCCCGAGTACTTGAGCTGCGTCTCGGTGTCGCTCTTGCCCTGGAAGTCGCTGATTTTGGTGGGCACCGGTGTCACTTGTCCCGACACGGGCAGGCCATTCATTTCGCAGAAGCTCTCAAACACCTCCAGTGCCATGCGGCCGGCCTCCCACACGCTCTGGGCGGCATACCACTCGGGATAACCCAGCAGATACTGGCCGTTGTACTTGCCTATCCAGCGGTCCTTGAGGTTGAGCACGATTTCCTGACCCACACGGTAGGTGGTGGCCAGCGAGCTGGCGTCGAGCGAGATGCCTATACCGCCGGTCTCGTCCTGGATATACATCACCTTGTATAGGTTGCCACTGACGTCATTGCCACTGACCCATCCGTGAATCACGATGTCCTCCTTGATGGTGTCGCAGAAGTTACGCTCGGTCTGCCAGTACTTCGCTTTGAGTTCGGCGATGGTGGTGTTGGGCGTGTGCGTTGCGCGCGGCACGACCATGGGCGGGTTGTCGAAGTCTTCCTTACAGCCCGTGGTCACTGCTACCAGCAGCAACATGCACAGATAGAAGTAAAATCTCTTGGTTGTCATATCTATTGTCTTTTTATATTATTCCAATACTGTTCGCTATTCACTGTTCGCTGTTCGCTAGAACTTCACGCCCACATTGAGGAAGAGCTTAAAGCCCTGGGCATAATAGTACTTGTTGGGGAACTTGCCGGTGGTGTAGTTGCGGTAGTCAAATCGTCCCTGCTGGTAACCGCCGGTCATGATGTTTTTGTTGTTCAAGATGTTGTCCAAGTTGAGGTTGAGGTTGAGCGAGGCACGGCGGTTGAGGTAAATCACGTGGCCGATGCTTGCGCTGAACACCAGCGCCTCGTTGAGCTTCTCCTGTGTGCCGATGGCACGAATCATGTCCTGCAGTTCGGCTTCGCTGCTGGCCATGGTGTAGAGGTCGGGCATCTGCTCATGCCGTACGGGCGACAGGTCGATGTAGGCACGGTTCATCCAGGTGCCGCTCAGCTCGAAGAACCACATCTTCGGGGCCGCCCAGTTGATGGCCACAGTGTAGGCCTCCTGCGGTGTGCCGCTCACATAGAAGTTCTTCAGATACACCGTGGTGGTGATGTCCTCCTTCGTACCGTTCTCATAGCTGCGTGTGCCGGTGGGGCGGTTCTTGTACTGGTAGCGCGAGATGTTGGCCGCGCCGCTCAGGGTGATGCTGGGTGTGATTTTGTAGCTCAGTCCCAACTCGATGCCCTTGTACACCTTGTGCACGTTGGTCAGCGCGTAGTTCATGAATGTCGAGTACTGGTCGTCGTAGTAGGCATATCGCTCGGTGCCATGGGTGAGGTCGGTGTAGAACACGTTGATCGAGCCCTTGAACAGGCGGTAGTTCCACTGGTAGCCGGCATCCACACTCCAGATGGTCTCGCTCTTGAGGTCGCCAATCACGTCGTCCTTGGTACGCGGCGACACATAGGCGTTGTTGGGCAGGGGAGCACGTGTGCCATAGTAGCCGTGGATGCGGAAGTTGTTGCGCCCGTCCAGCTTGTACAGTGCGCTGGCCTTGATGGCATAGTTGAAGTACTTGTGTGCCTTCCCCTTGCCATAAGAGTTCTCGGGCGCGCGTCCGTTGCGCATGTGGCCGTCGCGCTGAAACCAGGTGTAGGTGCCCTTGATGCTATAGCTCAGGTCCCATTTGGGCAGGGTGAACATCATCTGCTGCCACACACCGGCCTGCCACGAGTTGATGTCGTAGTCATAGCCGAAGCGGTCTTTCTCGTAGACGATGCGGTTAGGATTGTTCAGGTCGTTCTGAGCCAGGTCGGGATTGTCGGGGAAGTCGCGCTCGGCATACTGGTCGATGTCGGTCCAGTAGCGTCCACCCATCAGGTCCTTCAGCGTCTTGTAGTACGACGAGCGGGTGTAGTTGCCGTTGGCACCGCCTTGCAGAGTCACCACGTCGCTCAGACGCTGGTTCAGGTTGGTGGCCAGTGCCCAGCTGGCCTGGTTGCTGTGGCGCTTCTCAATGATGTAGGTAGCTCCCTTGGCGTCCAGACCCTGGTCGGCCTGGAAGTTGTTCACATAGTTTGCCTGATAGAGCTTGTCCCAGTTGATTTGCCGCATGTCGTCGCTGGTCTGCCATAGCTCGGTATAGAACTCGGCCACATCGGGGTCGGTCTGGTAGCTGGGCAGGTAGCGGTAGTAGTCGGGGCGAGGGTCGGGTGCGTTGTACCAGCTCAATGCGCTCGAGGAGTAGAACGACTTATGGAATGCCGCGCCGGTGTTGAGCGTGGTGCTTGTCGAGGGCTTCCATATCCAGTTGAGCACCACGGTGGGGTCAAAGCTCTCGACCACGCGCGCGTTGCGCTTCTTTCCGTCCTGCCAGCCCCAGTTGGCGTTATACAGGTTGCTGCCGGCCAGGTCGTAGGCCTCTTGCACCACGGCCGAGTTGCTGGCGCGCCGTGTGGGGGCACCGAATGTGGTGATGGCCAGCGAGTGCTGGGGGTTGAACACCTTCTGTGCGGCAATGAAGTAGCCTGCGCTGTGGTAGAACGAGCCAGGCACGATGCCCTCGTCGGCATAGCGGCCCACGGCACTCAGGGTCAGTGCCCACCCGTTGGCGTTCAGGCCGGTGCTGTAGGTGACCATGCCGCGCCAGCGGTAGTTGCCGTTGGTGTAGGCCACGCTGCCGCGGAATCCGGGAGCGTAGTCCTTGGCATAGGTCGAGATGTTGTTGGCACCACCTATTTCACCGAAGGCATAGCTAGTGGGGTCCAGGCCCACACCTATCGACTTGCTCTTGAACGCCTGGTTCATGCCGCCAATCATCGAGTAGTTAAACCGACCGCGTACCGGGTCGTTAAAGTTGATGCCGTTGATCGACGTCGACGTGTACTCGGTGTTGTAGCCGCGTTGACGGAAGCGCATAATGCTGAAGTCGTAGCTCGCGGCCTGGTAGAATGGGTCGTCGGTGGCTCCGGTGAGCAGACCCACAGCCTGCGTGTTGCCCTCCTCGTCCTCGAGTTCGGCCTCGGTCAGGGTCATGTCGTTGCGGAACTCGGCGTTCATCTCTGTGCCGGCATTGCCAAAGGTGACCGGCTCGATGCTGATAGTGCCCACCGAGCTCATGCCGCGCACAATCTCTACTGGCTGCTGCCAGTCTTTGTAGCCATAGCCTAGCACCACCAGAACGTCGGTGCCGGGACGGGCGTCACTGATGCGGAAATCGCCATCCGGACCGGTGGTGACTGTGTTGCCCTGCTCGTCGAGCAGGACGGTAGCACCCATCACTGGCTGGCCGCTCCGCGAATCCACTACTACGCCATATAGCCCAACCTGCTGGGCCACAGCCGGCAGGAAGGTCATCAGCGCTAGCAGAACATAGAGTTTCAATCTCATCATCTGTCTATATTTTTGAGTTATTAATTGTCAAGCGTTAAGTAAACTTAACTTAAAAATATCCCAATAAAGGACGCTTTCCCAAAATTTTTCAAAATTAGGCAAAAAAATCTGATTCGGCGCTATTTTTCGACGAAAAAAATGCATTTAACCGCAATTTTAGCTCCCAAGCCGTGCCCACACACGTCTCAGGAGACTTTCAGCACCCACACTCTTATCCACTGAAATTGATGCCCATCAGGTCTGATTTTTTGGGGGGACAGCACTCCGAGATCGGCGAAATCACGCTCATCGAACCGACGTGCAGGGCATCGGCAAGTGCCCCAAAAAACGACACGGCCCAACGGAATGTCCGAGAGGGCCGTGTCAATCTTATTGTGCAACCTTAGGTCACTGGAAAGCGTTCTCGCTCAGTCCCTTGCCGCCTATCGAGAGATCGTTCATATAGGCCGGGACGGGCTTGCCCAGATACTTGTCGACATAGAGCTTGGCCAGATACTGGCCCAGCATGAAGCCGTGTCCTCGCAGACCGGTGAGCAGTCCCACCTCGGGGTCGATGATGTAGCGTGGCTCGATGTAGTAGCCCGCCCAAACGGCGTGGAAGCCCACCTGTGCCAGATTGGGAATCCACTGAGAAAACATCTCGCTCACCACCTTGAGGAACGCCTCGCTGTTATATTTTAGGTTCTGACGGGTCTCATAGGCATCACAGTCGGGCGACGCACACCCGATAATCTGCCCCGTGTGCAGGAATTGCTGTCCATAGACGGCGTTGAACCCCTTGTAATGGCGACGGTCGATGATCATGTCGAGCGAGTCGCCGTTTACACCCAGGTTGGGCAGACGGCGGGTGATGAATGCTTGGTGCTTGACAGGATAGAGCTGGGTGTCGATGCCCAGCATGTCGGAAAACTTCTCCGAACCCCATCCCATGGCGTTGACAAAGTGGTCGCACATATACTCGACATAGTGCCCCTCGTGGCGGCGCACCAACACACGGTACTTGTCGCCCACGCGCTCCACGTGCAGCACCTCGCAGTCCTCGAGCACCTGGCCTCCGTGCTGCTTGCCCACTGTGCGCACATACTCGATGGTGCGTCCCGGTGTGGCCTGCCAGCAGTTCTCCGAAATCAGCGCGTGGCTATAGGTGTTGTCGTCGGGATTCCAATAGGGCGAGATGACTCGGGCGAAGTCCTTGCGGTCGATCATATAGGCCTCACTCCAGGCGCGAGAGGCGTCGAGCGAGCGGTAGGTGGCATCGTCGTGCACCAGGTTGACGTAGCGCGTCATCTTCAGGTCGATGTTGCAGTGCTGCTGGTCGTCGCGGAAGATTTCCAGGTTGTGCATGGCGATGTCGCTGATGTCGGGGTTGGAGAACGCCGGACGGCCACCGCCGATGCAGCGCCACGTTGAGCCACGGTCATAGTTGACCAGAACCACGCGCTTGCCAGCCTCGGCAAAGTAGCGGAACGCTGCACTGCCGGCCATGCCGCCGCCAGCCACCAGTACCTCAGTCTCGGCCTTTTCCACCACCGAACCGTGCTCAAAGACAAACTTCTCGCGCGAGGGGCCGCTGTACACGTCGCCCAACGTCACCGGATTGGCCAGCGGTGCACGCGGGTTGCTGTCGCCCGTGAGCTCGATGCCATGAGCGCGTAAGAGCTGACGTGCGCGCGACACGCAGCGCTTGCCACGGCACGGCCCCATACCCATGCGCGTGGTGTGCTTGAGCTCGTCGACCGAGATGTGCTTGCGGTCGCCCACCACAGCCAGCAGCGTGGCCACGTCCACATCCTCGCAGTGGCACACAAACGACTTGCCCTCGTCGCAGGCGGCCAGCGGTCGCAGCGTCAATGGCGAGGGATAGCGCTCCTTGACGATGAAGCCGCGCACCTGGTTGAGGTCGCCAACATCGCCGACCTGCACACGGGCCACATGGGTCTTGTTGGGCTTTTTGAGCACCTTCTCGATGACACCTTCGCCCACCTTGGCACCGTTGTCGTCAACCAAAAACACTGCTGCGCCCTCGGCCACCTCATATTCCACGGGCAGGAACACCACGTTCTTGCGGCGGTCGTAGCCGAAGATGGCCAGGCCGGGGCAGTGGCTCACGCATTGCATGCAGCCGATGCACTTGTCGTAGTCCACCGTAGGCACCGACGAAGTGGTGGGCTTAGTGATGGCGCCCTGCGGACACGAGAATGTACAGGGATTGCAGGCAAACCCATACAGGCAGTTGGCCACCACATAGGGCTTCAGCGCCATGCGCTCCTCGCTGGGGACGCGGGGCTCGTCGAGCAGACGCACCGGGCGCTGCTGCGAGTCGATATATTGTCGGGAGACCTCGAGATAGTCGTCGTAGGCCACACGCTTGCCCAGCTCCTGAGCCACCTCGTAGGCCACCTGCCGCCCACGCAGCACGGCACTCGTGCCCTCGCCAATGCGCACAGCATCGCCCGCACCGTAGACGTTGCGCCCAAACACCGCGCGGCCTTTGACCAGCAACTGGTTGTCGGGAATCAGTCCCGTGCAGATGTTGATGATGTCGATGTCGTCGATCACCTGCTCGGTGCCTGCGATGGGCTGGAAATTCTTGCACTGAGCTATCACAGCACCGGTAATCCCGGTGTGGTCGGCATTGGGGATGGCGCGCAGCAGCACGTGCGAAGTCATGATGGGGATGCCCAGACGGCGCACGCGGTTGGCCTGCACCGGGAAGCCGCCCTCGTGGTCCATGCCCTCGATGATGGCACGGATGGTGGCACCGGCCTGCATGGCCTGGTAGCTGGTGAGGTAACCGATGTTGCCGGCCCCCACAGTGAGCACACGCTTGCCCAGCAGGGTGTGCTCCTGGTTCATCATCTTCTGGAACACGGCCGCGGTGTACACACCCGGCACGTCGTCGTTCTCAAACACCGGCATGAACGGCACGGCACCGGTGGCCACCACCAGATGGTCGGCGTCGATATAGCTCACCTCCTGCGTGACGATGTTCTTCAAAGCCACCCGGCGACCTTCGAGCAGGTCCCACACGGTGTTGTTCAGCAAGATGCCGTCGTGGCTGTCGCCGGCCAGCGCGGCGGCGATGTCAAAGCCTCGCATGCCGCCAAACTTCTGCTCTTTCTCAAAGAAGAAGAATTGGTGGGTCTGCATGTTGAACTGCCCACCCAAGGTAGCATTATTGTCTACCACAATGTTGGGAATGCCTAGCGCTGTGAGTTGCTCACGGCAAGCCAGGCCAGCAGGGCCTCCGCCTATGATGGCCACTGTGGTCTTGTAGACCTTGGTCTCGTGTGGCTCACGAGCCTTGCCTTCGGGCAGATAGTCGCGCGGAATCTCGCGCACCTCTTTCACGCCGTCGACCGGGGTGATGCAGATGCGCCTAATCTCGCCATCGACCAGCATCTCGCATGCGCCGCACTTGCCGATGCCACACTCCAGGCTGCGGTTGCGCCCACTGATGCTGTGGCTGTGTACCACCAGGCCGGCCTGATGCAGGGCGGCGGCGATGGTCTTGCCACGCTGCCCAACCACGGTGCGTCCTTCAAACTTGAATTCTACACTTTCTTCCTTGGGCAGGTCAAGAATAGGATGATTTTCAATCTTATACACGATAACAGGTTTTAATGGTTATTGTTTCTAATGCTAGTTTCCAACCTCCACATGAGGCTAACTGGAGCGACCCTAACAATGTCGCCTTAAGGTGGGTTCTATAAATTGCTCGAGTCAGATTGGCTCGGGTTGTCGAGCAGATGTTTTGCCCATCTGTGCAAGACAGTAGCGGGCTACGGGTCAAGCAGTTGGTAAAAAACATGCCGACAAGACGAAAAAATATGACCGAAACAAAACATAACAATTTAGCAATTTCTAGAACCTACCTTATAATAAACGGCACTGTTAAAGTGCCACAAAGATAACTATTCTATCGTGAAATCGCAAAAAAAGTAACAAAAAAATCGCAAATCTCTATTTTTTACATCCATTCAGCGATAAGACAGATGTGCGAGTACATGGGGCTCGCAAGGCCACAGTAGCCTCCCAACTGTCGGTTTGCGTCGGAGCCGCAGCTGCCTCGTTGTAGCGACGCGGCGTGCCGCGTGATTGGCCACAGTCCCTCTCCCCTGGCAGGAGAGAGGGTATGTAGGGCTGCGCCGCAGGCACAGCTCCCCTCCCCTGGCGAGGCTGCTGAAAAAGTCATTTTTTAACATTTTGATGTTATAGTATGTTAATCCGAGCATTTTCAGCATCTCTTCAGCCCAGTATTTTCGTTGGGCGAGATTGCAAATTTAACAATTCTAAACATTTGGCCGAAAAATCGGGTACTTTTTCAGTGGCCTCTTGGGAAAGGGGAGGGGAGCTGTTGGGCTCGTTTTGGTGCCAACCTTCATAGACATGATGCCACCAGGGCTGTTCGATAATTCGGAAATTCGTGATATGTTCTGCGAAGGAAGGAGTTGCGAGGGAGCTGCATGCCCGGGACAAACCCCACCCCTGCCCCTCCCCTTTGGGAAAGGGGAAGGGAGCTTGTGTGGCTCTACATGGTGGCGGACGGCAACGTTGCGGGACATACCTCCCCCCACCCCTGGCCCTTTCCTTTTTCCGGAAAGGGGAGGGGAGGTGGGTGGTTTTTGTGGCGGCTTGCTTGCCGGCGGGAGAGGGGGCCTTGGCTGTGTTCGGTAGGCAAAAAATCAAGGTTTCGGGCAAAAAATTGTTGGTGACTGCCAAAAAATCACTATATTTGCAAGTTCAATGGGATTGCGGCCCCTATGGCAGGAGTTGCAGCTCCCCACCATAATAGTTGACCGATATGAGTTTTACACAGGTAAAAGAACTGAGGAAGAGTGGCCGCCTGCAAGAGGCTTACGAGATGGCCATGAGCGATATCGAACAGGCTCCCAATGACGTGTGGGCAGCCAGAGCTTTATTTTGGACACTGTACGACATGGCATTCGCCGACCTCGACCGTGGCTATGTCGATGAGGCTTCGGTGCTGGTTGAGCGCATGAGGCCGCTCATCCCCACCATGCAAGCCTCTGGCGACGACGAACCCGACAAGGACCTGCCCGAGCGCGCACTGGCACGACTCGTACGCCATCTGCAGCCATTTTATGCCGATGTCAAGACCGCCTATCGCGAGGCACGCGAGGGGCAGACCATCGCACCCTACGACTTTATTGCCGGACTCATTGTCCATGGCCAGCTCACCGAACCGCTGCACGAGCGCGCCGGATGGATCATCTGGCATCACCTCTGGTGCCAGCAGCAACGCATGCCCAGCCAGGAAGCCCGACAGGCTCTGGCGCACTACATGAGCCTGACAGGCATCGAGAGCCCCTCGATGCTGCACTCCCGTATCCTGGTTGTTGCCATCAGGCTCTCCAAGCGATTTGGGCAGGAGTTTGACTTCGCCAAGTTCCTGGACGTGTGGGGCGAGGATAACTTCATGCCCGACGACTGGCAGCGCAACGAGCGCAAGAAAGGGCACCCGCGGCACTTCCCCGCGCTGGTCGAGACTGCTGTGGCGCAGTACATCGCATTCAAGAAGCTGCAGCACGACACGTTCTACAGCGAGCAGTTCATGGCACTGCTCGAACAGGTGGTGCAGCGGTTCCCCGACAAGCCTGAACTCAAGCGATACCTCTCGCTGGCACTGATGCGCCGCGGCGACAAGGAGCGCGCCCTGCAGTTGCACCGCGAGCTGGCCATGACGCTCAGCAAGTACTATGTGTGGCATGAGCTGGCGGCCATGTTCACCCACGACCTGGACATGAAGACCTCGGCACTGTGCCAGGCGCTGTCCATGAAGGTGCCTGAGAACTTCACCAGCGAGATGCACCGCGAGCTCGGTTGGGAGCTGGCACGCGAGGGCCACATGGCCGAGGCACTGTGCGAGCTCGAGACTTACCGAACCCTACGCGAGCGCGGTGGATGGCCCAAGTCGTGGCGCTACGAGCAGCTGCGCAAGCGCATACCGGCCGACACACAGCCCACTGCCGACAACCGCCAGCTATATGTCGAGCGGGCGATGCCCATCATCAACTGGGTGTATCAAGACCTGCCCCAGCAGCCCGCCGTGGTCGTGGCGCAGTTCCGCGACAAGCAGGGCAAGGACGTGGCACGCGTGGCCATGCCTGGGGGCAAGGCGCTCTTTGTCAAGCCCGCCAAGCTGCCGGCAGCTAAGTATCTGCGGGTGCGGGTGCTGGACGACAACGGCAAGCTGCGCCTGCTCACCGCCGAACCTGCCGAACGCAACGATGTGGTGCCGGCCTTCGCCGACTCGGTAACTGGCGATGTGCGTATCATGCAGGGACAGGGAGGCAAGCAGTATGGATTTGTCGAGGGATGCTTCGTGCCCGGACTGCTGCTGCAAGGTGTGGCCAATGGCGACACCATCACCATCCTGACCGAGATGCAGCCCGACGGACGCCGACGCGCCACCGCCATCATCTGACTTTTCAGTATTTTTGCCGATAAAACCAAAATCTTCGACACAATGACACGACGAGACATGATCAAGGCAGCCGGCGGAGCCGCTGCCGCTACCATACTGGGTGGCATACCCCTGTCCGTACAGGCGCAGAACAACTCAGCGCCACAAGGCGGACGGCGCAAAATCCTGGTTATCGGGGCACACCCCGACGACCCCGAGACCTGTGCCGGCGGCACGATGTGCCTGCTCAAGCAAGCCGGCCATGATGTGGTGTGCGTCTACCTCACACGCGGTGAGGCGGGCATCGCCGGCAAGAGCCACGACGAGGCGGCCGCCATACGGGTGGTGGAGAGCAACAATGCCAATGCCGTGATAGGCATCCGACACATCTTCATGGACCAGGTGGACGGCAACACCGAGGTCAACGTGGCACGCTACCGCGAAATGCGCGACCTCCTGGAGCGTGAGCGCCCCGACGTGGTGCTCACCCACTGGCCGGTGGACAGCCACCGCGACCATGCCGCGTGCGGACTGCTCGTGCTCGACGCTTGGCGCCGGGTGGGGCGCACGTTCGAGCTTTACTATATGGAAGCCATGAGCGGGACACAGTCGCAGATGTTTCATCCCACCGACTGGGTCGACATTAGCGACGTGGTCGAGCTTAAGCACAAGGCATGCCGATGCCATGTGAGCCAGGGCATGGAAGAGCTGCTCGACGGATGGCACGTGCCCATGGAGCGATTCCGCGGACTGGAGTGCCGATGCCAGGCTGCCGAGGCCTTTGCTCACCACACCGAAGCCAAAAACACCCTCTAGAAAATCTAGTCTTTCTAGAACATCTAGGCCTTCTAGAACATCTAGCTTTAAAAACACGACAATGAACAAAACCATCATACTGCTCGCTGCCATGGCGGTGAGCATGAGTGCTACAGCGCTCGACATCACCGACTATGTGCTGGGCGGAGCGCGTCCACGAGGCATCGGGGCCGTGACACCGGCCATCGACGGCAAGTATTACTACCAACTGGCCGACGGCGGAAAGACCATTGCGCGATGTGCCTACAAGACCGGCCGGCGCGAGGCCACTGTGCTCGACTCACTGCCCATGCAGCAGGTGCAAGTGCGGCACTGGGACGGATACCAGATGAGCGGCAGCGAGAGCGCCATACTGCTATGGGCCGACAGCGAGCCCATCTACCGCCACTCGTTCACGGCACGCTTCTTTGTCTACGACTGCAAGGAAAAGGTCATGCGCCGGGTGGCAGAAGACCGCCCAGTGCAGATTGCCACGCTCTCGCCCGACGGCAACCGCGTGGCCTATGTGGCCGACAACAACGTCTATGTGCAGCGGCTCACCGACGGCAACATCACCCAGGTCACTACCGACGGACGCAAGAACCACGTCATCAATGGCGTGCCCGACTGGGTCTATGAGGAGGAGTTTGCCATGCTCAACTCGCTGGCTTGGTCCACCGACAGCCGCACACTGTCGTTCATCCGCTGGGACGAGAGCGAGGTGCCCATGTACTCGATGACCATGTACGAGGGCGACTGCAAGCCCAACGACGACTATGCGCTCTATCCCGGCTCCTACGACTACAAGTATCCCGTGGCCGGCGAGAAAAACGCTGTGGTCAGTGTACACAGCTACAATGTCGAGGCGGCCAAGCTCAGTAAGATGAATGTGCCCCTGGCCACCGACGACTATGTGCCGCACATCGGCTATGCCGGACCGGCCGACGCGCTGATGGTGATGACGCTCAACCGCACACAGAACGATATGCACATCTATCGGGTCGATCCCGCCACAGGGGTGGCGCGCGACATCTATCATGAGACTTCCACCAGCTGGATCGACAGTGAGATGGCACGCAATGTGGCCTACTACGACCACTTCATGGTCATTCCCAACGAGACCTCGGGCTACTGCCAGCTCTATCAGTATGACCTCGACGGCAACCTCATGCGCCAGCTCACCACGGGCCAGCAGCCGGTCACGGCTTATTATGGCTACGACACGAAGAACCGCATGTTCTACTATCAGTGTACCGACGGGCCCCTCAACCGTGTGGTGCGGCGTGTCGACGCTCGTGGACGCGTGCAGGACGTCGAGGCCGCAAGCGGCACCAACTCGGCCACGTTCAACAGCGATTTTACCTATTATATCCACACGTTCAGCAATGTCGACACACCCACGCAGTACCGCCTCAAGCGGGTGGGCAAGGCCGGCAGTGTGCGCGACCTGGAGCTTAACGATGACTACCGTGCCAAGTATCTCATACCCGAGGTGCCGCGGCGTGAGTTTGTCACATTCGACAACGACGGTTACACGCTCAACGGCTTCATCATCAAGCCCGTGGACTTCGACCCCACCAAGAAGTATCCGGTCATCATGTCGCAGTACAGTGGGCCGGGCTCGCAGCAGGTGCGCAACAACTGGAAGCTCGACTGGGAGGAGTACTTTGCCACACAGGGCTACGTGGTGGCCTGCTTCGACGGACGTGGCACGGGAGCCAGAGGAAAGGCATTCGAGGCACTCATCTATCAGAACTTGGGGCACTACGAGACCATCGACCAGGTGGCCGCGGCGCGCTACATGGCCAGCCTGCCGTGGGTCGACGCCGACCGCATAGGCATCTGGGGATGGAGCTTCGGCGGCTATGAGGTGCTCATGGCCATGTCGCACCCCGACAGCCACTATGCCGCTGGTGTGTCGATTGCGCCGGTCACCAGTTGGCGATTCTACGACACCATCTATGCCGAGCGATTCATGCGGACACCCCAGGAGAACCCCGACGGCTATGCCCAGAGCGCACCGTTAAATAAGGTGCAGGACCTCAAGGGCGACCTGCTCATCATGTTTGGCAGCGCCGACGACAATGTACACATCATCAACGCCATGCAGTATATCGCCAAGCTGCACGGACAGAAACGACAGTTCGACATGATGGTGTATCCCAACATGAACCACTCAATCAACGGCTGCGGCGTGCGCGAGCCGCTGTACCAGCGAGTGCTCAATTACTTCGACCGTACACTCAAAAAATAATTGACCGATGGCACATAATTGTGAAAATTGCAAGTTCCGTGCGCACTACGACCAGCACCCCGGCTCTTTGCTGGGCCGATTCTGGCGGTGGCACATCAACTTTTGCCCGGGTTGGAAGGCTTATTTCACCTCACGAACGCCCGAGCAGCAAGCCGAGTTAAGAAAACGGTATCAATTCACCAAATATCAAGCATAGCACAGCAATGGAAATTAAAACAATTAGAATGTTCGACGGTGGTTTTATGAACCAGCAGTTCGCCTTCGGTGGCGAGGAGGGCAAGGCAGCCTTCGACGAGCAAATCATCTACCGCAGCAGTCTGCAGAACTTCCTTATCGACACTGGCGACGAGGTCATTCTGGTCGACACGGGATTCAAGGCTGACTATGCCGCACCGGCCAAGAAGTTGGGAGCGCCGCTCTACATGGGCGAGCGTGTGGCCCACTACATGGATGCCTTTGCGGCACTGGGCTATAAGCCCGAGCAGGTGACCAAAATCCTGATCACACACAAGCACAACGACCACAGCGACTGCATCGGGGAGTTCCCCAACGCCAAGCTCTACATAGCACCCGAGGATGCCGACGCGCTCAAGCTCGACGCGCCCAACGTCGTGCGCGCCACCTATGGCGAGGCCTATGAGAACTTCCCCAACGCACAGCAGGTGGCACCGGGCATCTGGTTTATTGAGGCCAAGGGGCACACCCGTGGCAACAGCATCGTCATCGCCGAAAGCGACGGCCTCTACTACATGATGCACGGCGATGTCACCTATTGCGACGCGGCACTTAAGGCCAACAAATTGAGCATCGTCTTCGAGGATAAGGAAGCTGCACGGCAGACGCTGGACCGCGTGCGCGAGTTTGTGGCTACACACCCCACGGTCTACTTGTCCACTCATTGCCCCGAGGGCTATGAGAACCTGGCCATGAAGCGTGTCATGAAGCTCTGACACAATACCGACCATGGACGCGCTTCCGCTCATCGTCATCACCGGACCCACAGCGTCGGGCAAGACCGCCCGCGCTGTGGCGCTGGCGCGTGAGCTTGGCGCCGAAATCATCAGTGCCGACTCGCGGCAGGTGTATCGTGGCATGGACTTGGGCACGGGCAAGGATCTCGACGAGTATGGCGATGTACCTTATCATCTTATCGACATCTGTCCGGCGGGCTATAAGTACAGCCTTTTTGAGTTCTTGCGCGACTACCAGGCGGCTTACGACAACATCACAGCACGGGGCAAACGGGTGGTCATGTGTGGCGGCACGGGCATGTATGTCGAGACGGTGCTCAAGGGCATCCAGCTGCCACCGGTGCCACAGAACGACGCACTGCGGGCACAGCTGGCCGACAAGTCGCTCGATGAGCTGACGGCCATCTTGCGCACCATGAAGACGCTGCGCAACAACAGCGACATCGACACCCCCAAGCGCGCCATTCGCGCCATCGAAATCTGCACATACTATCACGAGCACCCCGACCTCAAGCTTGCCACTGAGCCGCATCCATTGACCGACGCTGTGGTCATCGGGGTAAGCATCGACCGTGAAGCCAGGCGGCGCCGCATCAGCCAGCGCCTCGACCAGCGGTTGGAGGCCGGCATGGTCGATGAGGTGCAGCGGCTCATACAGGGTGGGGTAGACCCCGACGACCTCATTTACTATGGGCTGGAGTACAAGTTCGTCACACGCTATGTCATCGGCGAGCTGTCGTGGCAGCAGATGCACGACCAGCTTGAGATCGCCATTCACCAGTTCGCTAAGCGGCAGATGACCTGGTTCCGGGGCATGGAACGACGCGGCACTCCCATCCACTGGCTTCCCTACGACATGCCTGCCGCCGACTTCACCGCCGCAGTGAAAGCATTGTTGCCCCTTTAGGGCCAGCCTATGGGCTTGGCCCAATGGACGTTTTTAGGGTTTGTCAGATGGTTAGTGGGTTATAGTCTAGTGTCTCTCGTAATGTAAAGCAAAAAGGTACATCCGATCTTTGCTGGCAATCCGGGTATTACGAGCATATCATTCGCTCTCAGCGGGCTTATGACAAGATTATGGACTATGTGACTACAACCCCATTGCGTTGGCATGAAGATTGCTTATACGAAGACAAGTATATAATTTTTTGCGATATGAAATCAGAACTTTCAATCTGCGTTGCCGCCATTGCATTGTGCGGCATCATGACGATGAATTCCTGTAAAGGTAGTGGAGAATCCCAGAGCGAAGCGGTCGAGGCCCAGCCGGCCGAGGTCGTTGACGCGCAGCCCAACACCTACCTTACTGCTATCGAGAACTATCTGACCGATTCTATCGGCTCGCACTACGGTTCTGGTGATGTGTGCATTCCCAGCATTGTCGTCATCGGGGTCGACAGTACCCAGACCGACGATATGAAGGTGTGGGGCGACTACTGGGTGTATCGCTACACCGTGGTGGGCGACACGCTCAAGATGCAATCGGGTGGCAATCACCCGGGGCTGATGCATGTGCGAAAAGCTGACTTAGGATATGAAGTGACGGCGTTCGACGCAGTGGGCGACGGGTCGGAGTTTCTGCCAAGTGCACGCCGCATCTACGGCGACAAGTTCCGGGACTTCCAGGCTGTTCAAGCCGACCAGAACACGCGTGAGCGGGTGCGTGCGGCAGGCATTGCCGACTATGCCCAGCGCAATGGCTTGGCTGTCAAATACTACCAAGACGCCGACTGGCCCGCACAGCCGCTACCCTCGAGCAATTAACGGCACCTCCCTGACCCTGTCATACGACCCCTTCCCAAACCTCTTCCCTAGCAAGGGAGAGGTTCTTTTGGTATGACGGGCATGTTGTACATCTGTGGTGAAAGTCCACTCGGGGCGTAGTCACCGACGAACCCTATAGCGACTCGCAAGTTTCAAGTGGTGACGCTTGGGAGAGAAGAAGCGATAGCGAAATCGTGGCTTGAC
>JAFUVK010000176.1 GCA_017477555.1 Muribaculaceae bacterium | reverse complement strand
TGCCATGGCTCAGGACATCGTTGACACTTTTGTGTCAGGACATCGTTGACTCTTTTGTATCAGGACATCGTTGACACTTCTGAGTGAAAATGTGTCTGAGCATAAGGCGGAATTTGATATTAATTGTTTAACATAAAAATATTTTCAAAATGAGTCCTTGATAAAATCAAGAAGTCAAGCAAGAGCGTTCTTTGACACATTTTGTACCTTGTTTGCCGTAAAATAATAATTATCGTTATGGCAAACGAAGAAGCATTACGAATTAAGGCAGTCTCTATGCACGCCCAAGGCATGAAAGTAGCAGAGATTGCGAGAGAATTGGGTCGTTCCCGTCAGTGGGTTCACAAGTGGATAAATCGTCATAGCGAAGGATCTGAAGGTTGGGAGCGGTCGATGTCAACCGCCCCTTTGCACAATGCCGGAAAGATTACCTCTGTGGTCAAGGATTTAGTGGTCTCAACACGTAAACGGCTTGCTGATGCCCCTTACATGGAGTCGGGAGCATTTGCCATTTGGCACGACATCAACGCCAGTGGCGTTGCGCCTCCGTCGGTGGCGACCATCAACCGCATTCTCAGAAGGGAGGGACTGACAAATCGGAAAGTTTCATATCAAAAGAGCGATATAGACTATCCTGAGCCGCCACTGAACATGCAAATCATGGACCTGATAGGACCGTGCTACATCCGTGGAGGCCAACGTTTCTACCTACTGACCATCATCAGCAACGATACGCGTCACGCAGGAGTGTATCCCATCTTGAGCAAAAGCGCAACTGACATCACAGCAAGCGTCGTTGAGTTCTGGAAAAGCTACACAATTCCTGATTTCCTGCAGATGGATAACGAACTCTCCTTCAAAGGCAGTAACCGGCATCCAAGAGGTCTAGGATTGCTGATTCGTACAGCGCTCAGCCTCAATGTCACACCCCGTTTCATACCAGTTGGTGAGCCATGGCGTAACGGTGTCATTGAACGGTTCAACCAAAAGGTGGAGAAAACACTGCTCAAGCAGGAGCACCATGATTTTGCTGACTTGCAGCGGCACGCTGCAGCGTTCATGGCCACGCACAACAGCCTACATCACTACTCTACAAAAGAGCACAAAATACCTTTACAGCTGGATGAGGAACTCGATGTGCCAATCATAAGGCTTGACCCGGATTATCAGGTCAAGGGACATCCAGAACTGGACTGCTTGAACCTCAACGAGATACACTTCATAAGACTGGTCAGGAGCGACCGGATTATCAGTGTGCTGAACACTGATATTGAAGTGCCGCAGGAATTGACCTACACCTATGTTGAGGCGGTCTTGTTGGTCAATGAACATCAATTGATAATCAGACAAGATGGTCAGACCAAGCAATGGGAGGAGTTCATAATGCCTCTAAAATAGTACAAAATGTCAACGAACTCGTGATACATGCGCCGCCTTAACGGCGCGACCCCCTAGGGGGTCCAAAGTATTATTTCAAATAGCTCTAAGGATTGAGTTTACACCCCTTCTAAGGAATGAAAAAGTGTCAACGATGTCCTGAGCTACGATACTTAATTCTTAATTCATAATTCATAATTCCTATTGATGGATCTTTTCTCTGGCATATCACCAACTCTCTATTCCTCCATCTATAACTGGCTTATATTTGGTTTTTGCATGATTGTAGTGCTACGAAACTACAACGTAGAGGACAACACAATCATCTATGCAAAGCCGTCTCAGCCGTTGCCTGCACTCTTGATCGTACTGAGTATTATTTTTTTCCTTGGCAACAGGCCACTAGTTTTTGGTTTTGGTGATTCTTATCAATACTCTCATACCTATCTGAATATTACTCTTGAGTACCAAAGCCCCTCGCTTAGCTCCGAATGGTTGTGGACAGATTTGATGCTAGCATGCAGAGATTCAGGTCTATCTGTGCATACATTCTTTACAATTATAGATTTTTTTTATTTCGGACTGATGTTCTTGTGCTGTTGGCGCTTGTTCCCCAACAACACAATGATTTCACTGCTTTTCTTCTTATCGTCATTTTCCTGCTATAACTTTGGTACTAACGGCATTCGCAATGGCATGGCCACCAGTATCATTTTGCTGGCAATAACCTTCTTGATTGAAAAAGATTGGAAGCAATACATCAGCATCCCACTTATGCTAGTTGCATTAAGCATACATCGCTCTACCATGCTGCCCAGCGCAGCAGCCATTATCGCCGCTATTGCGGTCAAAGAGCCGAAATATGCTATCCGCTTTTGGATTGCATCAATTGCCATTTCACTGATTTCTGGCAATGCCATCGGTAATATATTTGCCGGACTGGGGTTTGACGACCGCATGGAAGGTTACTTCAACATGCAGAACGATGCCAATGAGATGTCTCGATTTGAGAGCACAGGCTTCCGCTTCGACTTCTTGCTCTACAGTGCCATGCCGGTGCTGATGGCATGGTATGTGACGGTGAAGCGAAACTTCAAGGACCGGACCTTCAACATCATCGCCAACACCTATATCCTGGCCAACGCATTCTGGGTGATGGTCATCCGCGCGGCCTACAGCAACCGCTTTGCCTACCTGTCGTGGTTCATCTATCCGCTGGTGATTGCCTATCCGCTGCTGCGCATGAACATCTGGGAGGATCAGGACCGCAAGACAGCCCAGTTCCTGCTGGCCTACTCAGGCTTCACGTTCTTCATGTTCCTCATCGGCAAATAATAAAACACGGAATACTCAGAATACACGGAACACACGGAATTCCTTTCTGTGACAGTCTGTGGGTTCTGTGTGAATATCAAACACGGAATGCACGGAATACACGGAATTCCTTTCTGTGCCAGTCTGTGAGGGCTGTGTGAATATCTTCCCATAGCCAGACAACTATCCTTTTGAGCTGATGCTGTTCAATTCGTTTGAGTTTTTGTGGTTATTTCCACTGCTTCTTGCCACTTATTGGTTGGTAAACCGGCCAGTGGTAAGAGCGAAAGTGCCACAGCTGCCCAACTTGTTGCTGATAGGCATCTCCTATGGTCTCTATATCAAGTGGAATCCAGCTTTTTCGCTTCTGCTGCTGGGTGTCACCGCTGTGACTTACTGCACTGGTCTAGCACTGGAGCGTGTTTCGCAGTCTAAGAAAAGTGTCCTCGCCGCTTGTGGCATCGTACTGGCATTGCTGCCCCTGACGGTATTCAAATATGCTGACTTCATTCTGGCTCAGGCCAATGAATTGGGTGCTCTGTTCGGCATGGAGTTCGGCTTACCTGGACTGAACTGGGCATTGCCACTGGGCATATCATTCTTCACCTTTCAAGCAGTGGGCTATGTTGCTGATGTCTTTCTAGGACGCATCAAGGCCGAGCGAAATTGGTGGGATTATATGCTGTTTGTATGCTTCTTCCCACAGATTGCGGCAGGTCCCATTGGCCGCGCCAACTCGCTGCTGCCCCAGATTAAATCACCCCGTTTGTTTAATCCATCACAATGCAGCCAAGGCATGCGATGGCTGCTGTGGGGCATGTTTCTCAAGGTGGTCATGGCCGATCGCATCGGACTAGTTGTCGACCCTATTCTAGCTCAGTACCAGAGCCAATCATCGGCACTGTGCGCCATGGCAGCAGTGCTCTACTCGCTGCAGATTTATGGCGACTTTGCCGGCTACTCGTTCATGGCGCTGGGTGTGGGTCAGTTGATGGGCTTTGAACTGACCAACAATTTCAAGCGCCCCTATCTGTCGCAGAGCATCACCGAGTTCTGGCACCGTTGGCACATTTCCTTATCAACCTGGCTGCGTGACTACGTCTACATACCGCTTGGCGGCAGCCGTTGCAGTAAGGCACGCAGTTACCTGAACATTGCCGTCACCTTTTTGGTCAGTGGCATTTGGCATGGTGCCAATTGGACTTTTATTATCTGGGGCATTCTGCATGGCCTATTCCAGATTGCCGAAAAGGCAGTGGGGTTAGGCAAAAAACAATCACGAGGCATCATCAAGGTGCTTCGCGTAGCCACGACCTTTGTCATTGTCACACTGTTGTGGGTCATCTTCCGCATGCCCACATTAAGCGATGCATACGGGTTCATCGGTCATTTGTTCTCTGGCTTCGCCACATCAACCATCACCATCACACCCTCGATGAAGATTCTGCTGCTGCTTTCGATAGTTATCGTTGTCTTCAAGGACCTGATTGACGAGTATCTATCACAAGACAAGACACTCTTGCACAACCGATATCGGCTAGTGCGTTTCGGCACTTACATCGGTCTGACGGTACTTATCTTGCTGTGTGGGGTATTCGATGCGAGCCAGTTTATTTACGCCCGTTTTTAGATACAGCTCATGCTCAATATTCTGAAAAAGACATTGCTTGTCGTGATCACACTACTGCTGATTGACCAGTTAGTCGGCCGCACGCTAATATGGATCAACGAGGGCACAATGAAGGGTGACTATGGCCGCAATACGTATATCGCCACTCAAGCCTGTCAAGACATCCTCATCTTCGGCTCATCGCGTGCCATCCATCACTACGACCCCACCCTAATTGGCGAGACACTGGGCATGACATGCTACAATTGTGGCGAGGACGGCATGGGCATCATTTTGATGTATGCCCGGCTGCAATTGATACTGCAACGCCACACACCCAAGGTTATCATCTATGACATCGAACCGTCCTACGACCTGCTGGAAGATGACAACACCCGCTATCTGGGTTTCCTGCGTCCGTTCTACGACAACGACACTATCAAACGCATCTGCGTTGACGTGTCGCCCAGCGAGCGCTTCAAGAACCTGTCGATGCTCTACCGGTTCAACTCACGCTGGGTTGACATCATCGCCCAACGCATCTCTCGTGACCCCTCACAAGCCCGAGACTACACATGGGCACCGCTGCATGGCCGCCTCAATGCCGAGCCATCACTCAATGCAGAATCGCCAATACTAAACTATGACCCACTGAAGCTAAAATATCTGCAGCGACTGATAGAGTGCTGCGCCAACAATGACATCGCACTATATTTCGTTACTTCACCCAACTTTGGCAACACTGATGACAAGGTGTATTCGCCACTCAAAGAGCTGGCCGCAGCAAACAACATTCCTGTGCTGAACCACAGTATTGATACCACCTTTACACGGCATCCCGAACTGTTTAACGACCGTGACCACCTCAACCAGTGCGGAGCGACACTGTTGACAAAGATGGTAATCCAAGAAATCAACAATCAAGACTGACAATGCCCACACTTACAGTATTCACCCCAGCCTATAACCGGGCCCACACCATCGGGCGCACCTATGAGAGCCTTTGTCGCCAGACATGCAAGAACTTTGAGTGGCTCATCATCGATGATGGTAGTTCCGACAACACTAAGGAGTTAGTGCAATCATGGATTGAGCAAACCAAAGATTTCAAAATTCGATATGTCTACAAAGAGAATGGCGGATTGCATACTGGATATAATAAAGCCATAGAGTTAATGGAAACAGAGCTTTGTGTGTGCATTGACAGTGACGACTGGATGCCCGACGATGCGGTAGAGAAAATTGTGGTTTTTTGGTCAGCGAAGGGATCCAACGATTTTTCTGGCATTATTGGTCTCGACTTCACCCCTGAAGGTATGCCCATAGGCGGTTATTTCAGCAACGATATGAAATCAGGGCACATCACTGATCTCACCTATAAGTTTCGTCACCGAGGTGACACCAAGATAGTGTGCCGTACCGACTTGCTGAAGCGCTTCGCACCTATGCCTACACTCAACAACGAAAAAAATTTTAATCCTATATACCTCTACTTGCAAGTTGACTCGGTAGCCCCATTCTTGTACCTTAACGAAAACCTATGCTTTGTTGACTATCAAGATACAGGTATGAGCGCTAATATTTTCAACCAATTCTACAACAGCCCTTACAGTTTTGCGGCCTTGCGCGAATTGCTAATGTCGCTTAAGCGCCTCTCTTTTCCTATACGCTACAAAAATGCCATCCAATACTCGTCATGTGCATTTATCGCTCATGACTTTTCGCTAATGGGCAAGACTAAGCACCAATTCATGGTCTGGAGCAGTTTGCCTCTCGGATATGCACTATATCTACTCGTTCTATGGAAGAAGAAATGAATCGGCCACTGTTTAGCATCATTATTCCCATTTACAATGCTGGGCAATACTTAACTAAATGTCTGAACAGTATTAAATCACAGACATACCAGGACTATGAGGTTTTGATGGTTAACGATGGCTCAAGCGACAATAGTAAGTCCATCATTGAGGAATTCTCTCAAACCGACATTCGCTTTATCACCATCAATCAGACCAATGGTGGAGCATCGTCAGCAAGAAACAGTGGGATAGAACGTGCTAAGGGAAAGTACCTCATGTTTATTGACAGTGATGACTATTGGAACAATAACGCCTTGTTGAGCGACCTCAGAGAACGAATTGTTCGGCACCATGAAGATGTCATTCTAATAGGGTGCCAGAATCTACAATTAGATGGAAAAGCCGAGGTCACACGTGGCAACTACAAATTAGACATCATCGATAGGCACAATAAGTTTGAGACGTTACGATATCTTGAATCCTCTGGCAATATGCCAGGTTCGGCATGGATTATGTGTGTTGACAAAGGACTTATTGATGTAATGAGTCTCCGCTTTCCCATGAATGTATCAGGAGAAGATTTCTATTGGGTTGTAAACATTCTTCATCATTGCAAAACGATTGGAGCCATCAACAATATAGCCTATTGTTACGTCAAGCATCCTGGCTCGGTAACCTCAACCTCTAACGTCAAAGGGGTGTTGGGAGTGTGCTGCTGCGTTCAAAATTGGCTCAAGCAGAGTGATATGAACAAATATGAAAGTATCACAAGATTCTTGGCGCAAGTATACATAATTACGTTAATGTCATATAGTAGACTGTCGCCACAATCTAGAAACGATATAAAAGTGGAAGTTGCTCAGTCAAGCCAAATTTTGCGTCTTGCCCATAAGTGGTATTATTCGTGGACATACCAATTATTGGGTCCAAGACTGACAGGAAAAATAGCAGAAATAGCCTATAAAATTATTCGCTAGCATGAGACAGATTGGAACGCAGACAACTGCCATAGGCAATAGGTGATATCACAATTGGGGGCAACATCAAAATCACTGCAAGCGCTGCAGCAACATATTATATCTCTTCCAATTGCGTTGTTGTTAGTATGCCTGCAAAATTATAAAAGTTGTATCCGAGAGCCGTGCTCTTATTTGACCAACATATGTTGCCGCAATCACTTTTTAGAGAAAGCTGACATACCTCATATTTTAGAATTCCACCGCCAATGAGCAAGCCACTTGTTTCAGTCATCATTCCTGTGTACAATGTTGAGCCATTTCTGGCTCAATGTTTGGACTCTGTATGCCATCAGACCTACGAGAATCTGGAAATCATCTGTGTCAACGATGGCAGCACGGATCGATGCGCAGAGATACTTAACGAGTGGGCCACATTGGATGAACGCATAAATGTAATAACCATCGCTAATAGTGGTCTGTCGAACGCCAGAAATGTAGGGACTCAGGCTTGTAGCGGCCAATATCTGATGTATCTTGACAGTGACGACTGGATTGACACAAGCACAGTGCAGACGGCTGTTCTGGCTTTGGAGGATGCAGATGCCGAACTTGCCTTGTGGAATTATGTTAAAGAGTATCGAGACACATCGGCCAGGGTTGAGGTATTCAAGAGCAATCATATCTACAGAGATGAAGACTTTAAATTGCTGCACCGCAGACTGATTGGTCTTGTTGGCTCCGAGTTGAGACACCCTGAACTTTGTGACTCGATGGTCACAGCATGGGGTAAACTGTATGTCGCTCAGATCATCAAACATAATAACATTACTTTTACCGACACGCGTTTGATTGGCACTGAAGATCTGCTGTTTAATGCAGCATATTTCAATCACATCGCCTCGGCTGTAATTATGCATCAGCATTTCAACCACTACAGGAAATACAATGCTGCATCACTCACCAGCAACTACAAACCCAACCTGTTCACGCAGTGGACCGAGATGCAGCGACAGCTCCGGCTTATCATCGAAGGTCGGGATTACCTCAATGAGGCCTACTATAATCGCATTGCCTTGAGCATTATCGGGCTCGGATTGAATGCTATTAACTCGCCAGAATCAACTGGAAAGCAATGTGAAATACTCAAAAGCATTTTAACAACCTCGCGTTACAAAGAAGCTTACCGCCGACTTAGTCTGTACTATTTCCCGGTGCACTGGAAGATGTTTTTCTTTTGTGCGAAGCACCGGCTGGCCTGTCCGTTGCTGATGCTGCTGAAGATCATACATAAGATTATAAACCGTTGATCAAAATATGAACAAACTGAACGAATTCCAACAAGTACTGCTACAAACGTTCAAAGAGTTTGCCCGGTTCTGCAATCAGAATGACATAAAATATTTTGCCGCCTTTGGCACTCTGTTGGGTGTCATCCGCCATCATGGCTTTATTCCCTGGGATGATGACATCGATGTGATGATGCTACGAGAGGATTACGAGAAGTTCCTCGTCTATCGCGAGAAGCTGCGTGGCACCAGCTATTGGGTGAGCGATATCCGCGACGGTGAGCACCCCTACGCGTTTGCCAAGTTCTACACTAACGCATGCACGGTATGGGAGGTGCGGCAATTCCCGTTTATCATCGGGCCTTGGATTGACATCTTCCCGGTCGATGAATACACGCCATCTAGCGAGACCGACAGCAAACTGTACGACGAGTACCACCACGCCCTGTGGAACTACCGTAAGGCCATGTCCTATCAGTCCTGGAAAGAGATTGGCACCGACTTCATTCGTCTCAATGGGTTCAACGGTCCCATCAAGCTAGTGAAACAGTGCGTCTACAAACCCTTCAAAAAGTGGTATTTCAATAAGGTCATGCGATTGCAGAACGCAGTCAATGCTGTGCGCGGCACGCATTACAAACCCTGGACCGAGGTCAAGCGCCGCATCTACGATAAAGAATGGTTTGCCGAGGCCCAACCTATGCCCTTTGAAGACACCACGATGCTTGTCCCCAACGGCTGGCATGAGTTGCTAACAGACAGTTATGGCGACTACATGACCCCTCCGCCACCTGATAAGCAGGTTCCAAATCACCATTATTATTTTGTTGACCTGACTAAGGCCATGACCCGCAACGAGATTGAGTCCAGCGCAAGCCTTGTCAAGACCGAGGCTTCGCCGTTGTCATTCAAGGTGCTAATTGATGAGATCAAGCACCGTAAAGGATTCAACTGAGAAAAACTAATATTCCGCAATTGCTAGGCCATCTGCATACGAAACTGAGTGTTTTTTACCATATGAAACAATTATGACTAAAGTATTATGACAAAAGTGATCACATACGGCACATACGACCTGCTGCATCAAGGGCATATTAATCTTCTGCGCAGAGCAAAAGCATTGGGAGACTACCTAATTGTGGGCGTGACTAACGACAACTTTGACCTTGAACGCGGCAAGCTGAATGTGCGCAACAATGTGCTAGAACGAGTTGAAGCCGTGAGAGCCACAGGCCTAGCCGACATGATTATCATTGAAGACTATGTGGGACAAAAGATTGATGATATCCAAAAGTATGACGTTGATATCTTTGCCATCGGCAGTGATTGGGAAGGAAAATTTGATTACCTCAACGAATTCTGCAAGGTGGTCTATCTGCCACGCACTGAAGGCATCTCGTCAACAATGCTGCGTGAGAGCCAGCAAAAAATCGTCCATATTGGCATAGTTGGCGCAGGCCGAATAGCTAAACGTTTCATTCCTGAATCCACCTATGTCAATGGTGTCAAAGTCACAGCAATATACGACCCTTGCAGCACTCATGCAATAGAGTTGGCTGCACACAACAAAGGCATTCAAGTCTATGGGAGCTATAGTGATATGCTCAATGAAGTTGACGCAGTCTATGTTGCCTCTCCTCATTTGAGCCATTATCCACTCGCCAAAGAAGCGATATCTCGTGGGAAACATGTCCTGATAGAGACCCCCATGACTCTTGACGGCAATGAAGCAACAGAGTTGTTTGCCATGGCAGAACAAAATCACGTCATCGCAATGGAAGCCAACAAGACAGCACACTGCCCCGCTTTTCGACATCTGATTGTGCTAATTAAGAGCGGCTTGATAGGCGATGTGGTTGACATTGAGGCTTCATTGTCTAAATTGCTTTCCGACAAAACGCTTCGCGAATTTGACACCCAGCAGGCAGGCGGTTCGATGTATGAACTGGCCTCATACCCTTTGCTGCCCATCATCAAGCTGCTTGGTTGCAATTACACAGACGCACGTTTCTATTCAAAGATGGAAAACGGTGTAGATGTTTTTACACGCGGAATCATGCTTTATGACAATGCAGTCTGTTCGTTTAAGCTGGGGCTTGGTGTCAAGACCGAGGGTAACCTTGTTATCTCTGGTACTAAAGGTTATGCTTATGTGCCGGCCCCATGGTGGAAGACAGACTATTTTGAGCTACGCTACGAGGACCAAAATCTGAACAAGAAATATTTTTATAAGTGGGACGAAGCAGGCCTCAGGCACGAGATTCAAGAGTTTATTTCATGCATCTACAACCATCGATACAGTACCTCACGATTGAGGCGCAAAGAGAGCATTGCCATGGCGAGATTGATGGAACAATTTGCACACCGCATCAATTTTATTGAGATTCATAACCATTAATTCATGGACAACAAGAAACGTGCGCTGGTCACTGGTGGCACAAAAGGAATCGGTAAAGCCATCGCTTGCATGTTGCTGGAGATGGACTATCATGTGACCATCACTTACGGCAATGACCAAACTGCTGCTAACAGATTTGCATCGGACTTGACACCATTCACAGGCATGTTCGAAATGATAAAGGTTGACCAATGCAACACAAGCGAAATTCATAGCCTTGCCTCACATATTAAGAGCCGTGGTAAACTTGATTGCCTGATACTTAATGCCGGAATAACGCTGCGAAAGAGTATAGCCGACACTACCGACGAGGATTGGATGCGCATCGTCAATGCAAATATCAACAACAACTTTTTTCTTGTGCGCGACTTGATGGAAATTATACCTCATGGTTCAAGAATAATTTTCATCGGCTCATTGATGGCCATTCATCCGCACGCTACGTCTCTTGCCTACGCAGTAACAAAAGCAGCCATCCATGCAATGGCACAGAATCTGGTTAAATGCTTTGAGGCGACCAACACAACTGTCAATGTCATCGCTCCTGGTTTTGTCGAGACAGAGTGGCAAAAATCGAAGCCCCAGCACATAAGGCAGAACATTTACAATAAAACTGCCGTAAAACGTTTTGCATCACCACAAGAAATTGCCGATGCAGTCAGATTCTGCATCGGTAATCCGTTTGTCAATGGAGCCACGATTGAAGTTTCGGGAGGATATTGCTTCAAATGACTAGTGAAACCTTGCCTTAAACTCATTCCACTCGATAAAAGCATCATAAATACATGGACAATAAAACATCAGTCCTATTACGACCTTATAATGAAGTGGAATATTCTTATTCGTGAGAAATCCTTCATTTACTGTATTTCTCTCTTTCTTAATCTTTAGACTCAATTTTCGATTATTTTTGCAAGCTCTTCTTGCTTTTAAATACCGTTTCATTATATCAATCTTGTAATAAGCCCGTTCTTTTTCGGTCATTTCAGAACAGTGAATCCCGCAGTATTCTAAAGCTTGCATCACTTTATAAAGATGAGGTGCCACGCCATCATGGTGACAGATTGAACTATCACGCATCACCCAGTGATGCAGCACTTGATTGGTCATGACTGTGATATTGCATCGCAGAATCATACGAATATTAAACTCATAGTCTTCACCTGGATTCATAGCCACAAAACGCTGACTCCCTATAAGTTCGTGTTTGTACAATTTATTCCAAACCAGTGCGTCCCATTTCGAAACAAACGGTTCGACAAACCAATGGTGGAAGAACTGTTCGCGATTCATAATGCAGTATTCGATGGGAGGGTTGGGCAGAAAAGGTTCGTCTAGGTTGTTCACTTTGCGGGACTGCACAATGGCTATGTCGGCGTTGGTTTGCTGGATGGCGGTGAGGAGGACTTGATACATGTCGGGGTGGATGTAGTCGTCACTATCGATGAAGCCAATGTAGCGGCCTTGGGCAACTGCCAGGCCTGTGTTGCGGGCCCCGGGAAGGCCTTTGTTCTCCTGATGGATGACACGGAAACGAGGGTCGTGCGCAGCAAACTCATCGCAAATGGCACCGGAGCCGTCGGTCGATCCGTCGTCGACCACGATGCATTCCCAGTCGGTAAAGGTCTGGTCGCCAATGCTCTGGAGGCTCTTGCGCACATATGCTTCTACGTTATAGACGGGTACGATGATAGTAATAGTGGGATTCATTGAGAAGAACGATGTTTTTGCTTAAAAACAGCTGCAAATATACCGAATAAATCAACAAATTTGCAGATTTGGACTCGATTTTTGCACTATTTAACAGTATGACATAACGCACACAGAGAACACAAAGAACACAGAGAAAATACATAATTACCTCCGTGGTGCTCCGTGCACCCGGGTTGAGATATTTGAGACCGAATATGTACAAGAATTATATTAAACGATGTCTGGACTTCTGCATCGCGCTGGTGGCGCTGGTGTGCCTGTCGCCGCTGCTGCTGGTGGTGACGGTATGGCTGCACTTTGCCTACAAGGGCGCCGGTGCGTATTTTCTGCAGGAGCGCCCGGGCAAGGATGGCAAGATTTTCAAGATCATCAAGTTCAAGACGATGACCGACGAGCGTGATGCCGAGGGCAACCTTCTGCCCGACGCCGAACGGCTGACACGAGTGGGGAGGCTTGTGCGGTCGACGAGCATCGACGAGCTGCCGCAGCTGGTGAATGTGCTCAAGGGCGACATGGCCTTAATCGGGCCGAGGCCGCTGCTGGTGCAGTACTTGCCGCTCTATTCGCCCGAGCAAGCACGCCGCCACGAGGTGCGCCCGGGCATCACAGGCTGGGCGCAGTGCCACGGCCGCAATGCCATCAGCTGGACCGAGAAGTTCAAGCTGGACGTGTGGTATGTTGACCATGTGTCGTTCAAGACCGATGTGCGGGTGGTTGTCGACACCGTCAAGGCTGTGCTGCACCGCGAGGGCATCTCGCAAGAGGGTCAGGCCACGATGGAAGTGTTTAATGGGAATAACTGAATGATGTACCTATACGGAGCAAGCGGGCATGCACGCGTAATCATCGACATACTGCATGCGATGGGATTGCAAGTGGAAGCAATCATCGACGACAATCCGAGCATCAGCGAGCTGGATGGCATCGAGGTCAGGCATGAATTCAACGGCGAGTCGCCGATGATACTTGCCATAGGCAATAATGGGGTACGCCGACGGCTGGATGCGAAGCTTAATTGTGAATGGAGTACTGCGATTCACCCCACTGCCATCGTCTCGCCATCGGCCAACATTGGCCATGGGACTGTGGTGATGCATGGTGCCATCATCCAGACTCACGCAGAAATAGGCCGGCATTGCATCATCAACACAGGGGCGTCGGTGGATCATGAGTGCCGAATAGGTGACTTTGTACACATCTCACCGCATGCGACCTTGTGCGGTCAGGTGGATGTGGGCGAAGGCACATGGATTGGCGCTGGAGCCACGATTATCCAGTGCGTAAAGATAGGCAAGAATTGCGTCATCGGTGCAGGCAGTGTGGTGCTGCATGATGTGGCTGACGGGGCCAGGGTGGCGGGGAATCCAGCCCACATGTTGCTTACCAAATGAGGCATTTTCTAGGCAAAAATGCTTACCAAATGGCACGATTTTTGGGCGGAAGTGCTTACCGAATGAGAAAAATGTTGTAACTTTGCGATGTTTTTCTGTGACACAAACACTAAAAGATGATAGAACGGAGCATCATTCACGATTTGGAGCAATGGCGCAATGACCCATGGCGTAAACCGCTGATATTGCGCGGCGCAAGGCAGGTTGGGAAAACCACCATAGTCAATGAGTTTGGCAAGGGGTTTGCCAACTACTTATATTTCAACCTTGAGGACGCAAATCATCGTCGTGCTTTTGAGGCCGATGATTCGCTCGACGACAAGGTAAGCTACTTGTTTGCGCTGCAACGGCAGTCGCGCCAATCGGGTGACACTCTTATTTTTATAGATGAGATTCAGAATTCTCCCGCCACAGTCTCACTGCTGCGATACTTCTATGAGCAGCGCAGCGACCTGCATGTGATTGCTGCCGGCTCGCTGCTCGAGAACGTGGTGGACGTGAACGTGTCATTCCCGGTGGGTAGGGTGCAATATATGGCTGTCAGGCCTTGCTCGTTCACCGAGTTTGCCCGTGCCTTGGGCCTGGCACAGCAGTTAGCCTTGCTAGCGACACGCCCGAATGCATCGGCGGTGCTTCACCGCGACCTGATGTCGGCATTCAATCAATATACCTTGGTGGGTGGAATGCCCGAGGCAGTGCAGCGCTATATCGACAACCGCGACATCGCGTCGCTGCAATCGACCTATGACTCGCTGTTGCAGACATACCGCGACGATGCGGAGAAGTATGTGCGCAAGAGTAAACTGACCGATGTGGTGCGCTATATCCTGAACTATGGCTGGAGTGCGGCTGGCGACACAATCACGTTAAGCGACTTCCTGGGCTCGGGATACTCGGCGCACGCCGTAAAAAGCGCGATGATGACTCTGGAAAAAGCCATGCTTCTTGAGCTTGTTTATCCCAGCACATCGGCTCTGGCACCCTACATTCCTGAGCTCAAGCGCAAGCCCAAGCTCATCTGGCTAGACACAGGCCTAGTGGGTTATGCGGCGAGGGCCCAGCAGGAGTTTATCGTCAGCCGCGACTTGATGTCGACCTGGCGCGGCAAACTGGCCGAGCACATTGTGGCGCAGGAGTTGCTGACGTTGAGCAACCGTGTGGGTGACCGTCGAGGCTACTGGATGCGCGCCCGCGGTGGCAACAGTGCAGAGGTTGACTTTGTGCTACAGCACAAGTCGCTGCTTGTACCCATTGAGGTGAAAGCAGGGCACAACTCCCACTTGCGCTCGCTCCACTCATTCGTCGACAATGGGGTGACTAACGTCGCCGTCAGGGTTTGGCCTGAGCCCTACTCAGTCAATGAATTGATCAGCAACACGGCTGGAAAGCCTTTCAAACTGATTAATCTGCCGTTCTATATGCTGGGTATGCTACATGAAGTGCTGGAACATGAGGGATTTTGACAAAGATATGACCAAACTGATAAGAGTGACTACGGTGCCGACATCGTTGAGTACGTTCTGCACGGGGCTGCTTAGGGAACTGGTGGACGAGGGATAACATCAACGGCATAGAGAACGAAGAATGCTTCGCGACTATGCCGAGGATGTAGTGATGATGATGTATGATGATGTGGTGATAGTGAACAAGAAGGATATGGTGAAATAGACCCACAGCTTGGGAAGCTGATGCTCTTCGACCCAGGTGTTGATCCAAAAAGCCAGAGGATTCGCAGCGAGATGCAACTAAACCATGTGCGGCATGCTGCTTGCCAAATGATGCATTTTCAGGCACAAAGTGCTTGACCATGAGGAACCTTGACAAGGATATAACGAAACTACTGAGGGGGGATGTTGAAAACAAACACATCGATAAACATGTCATCAAAGAACAAGAAAAAAGTACTTGAGGTCATCACTTTGGCAGGTTCAGCCGAGGCATTCATTGGCAGCCAATTTGCTTTCTTCCAGGCAAATGGTGACTATGAGATGCATTTGATTTGCTCGTGGGGAGAAAGGCTGCATGATTTTGCTCAACGGCAGAACATTCGCTATGAAGCCGTCGAGATCAGCCGCCAACTAAGCCCTAAAAAAGACCTGGTAGCCATCTGGCGCATCGCCAAATATATCAAAAAGCACGACATAGACATCATTGTGGCTCACTACTTCCCTAAGTGCTCGCTGATTGTCACCCTTGCCAACATGCTGGCTGGAAACAGATGCAAGGTTATCATTGCACATGGCGTGCTGCATGACACAATGCGAGGTTTGATGCGCAAGATTGTGATATGGGAGCAGAAGTTCGACGTGGCCTTTGCCCGGAAGGTGGTGTGTGTGAGTCCTTCGGTGGCCCGAAGACGACGTGAAGACGGCATCGAGAAAGCCGATAAGCAGGTGGTGTTGGGAGGAGGTTCGGTCAACGGTGTTGACACCATAGATAAATTCAACCCAGACAATGTCACTGCCGATGAAATTGCATTACTAAAACAAAAGTATGGTATCACAGCCAATGATTTTATAGTCGGTTTCAGTGGCAGACTAGTTCACGACAAGGGTGTCGAAGAGTTGTGTGGTGCCCTTGAGATATTGCACAGCAGACACACCAACAAATCAATTAAACTGTTGGTAATTGGCCAACCTGAAACCAGGGATGCTCTGCCCGAAGCGACCCTAAGCTTCCTGCGCAATAACAAAAACGTCATCATGACAGGCAAAATTCCTTATGCCGAGATTCAGAAGTATTACCTGTTAATGGACATATTGGTGTTGCCATCTTATCGTGAAGGATTCCCGACAGTGGTGCTTGAAGCTAGCGCCATGGACATTCCGGTGATTGCCTCAAAGTCGACAGGCTGCATCGATTCGATCGATGAGAATGTCAACGGCATCTATACCGACATCGCGCCCGAATCGATAGCCAACCAAATCGAGAAATTCTTTGACTCGAATTTCCTGTCTTCGTTCAAGTACAACGCTAGGCAGTGGGTCGTGGACAACTATGAGCACACAATCATTAGAAGGCACATGCTTGATGTCTTGAACTCATTGAACGACAAGTGACATGGAACTGAAATTGTGTACATTTAATAACGACAATGAGCTGGAACAACTCGTTAAGCTACAAAACGAAGTTTATAAAGCTCGGGGGCTGGTTTTCAAACCCGAGACATTCAAGTCGTGGTATGTGAATAATCCTGATGGCGCAGTTATTTCATACAACGCCTTTGATGGCGAAACAATGGTTGCGCATCAGTCATTCGTCCCCGAGCGTATGCTTGTGTCCGGCAAGACTGTGCGGTGCCTGAGGTCTATGGCTGTAGTGACACACCCGGACTACAGAGGCAAAGGCCTATTTGCGCAACTGACCAATGAAGCGCTGGACGAAGCGAGAAAACAAGGATATGAATTCGCTTATGCCATATCAAATGCCAACAGCACACCTGTATTTCTAAAACACTGTGGTTTCACACTGATTACAAGGCTCAATGTCTTGATGGGGCTGGGAACTGGCATCAATGAGAACGGCGAACATGTCTACAAGCGATACTGGGACAGGACATCACTTAACTGGAGACTCAAGAATGGGAGATACTGGGTTCGCAACAACACCATCATCGGTTACTATGGGCATGGTGTGAAGACGTTTATGGGAGTGTTGGACAAAAACTTGGTGGACACTCTCAACCTCAACAAAACTAGCGGGATTGGGCCAATGCTTTATGTCGGTCTTGGAGCGCAAATGCCCTCCACCTATGTCAAAGTGCCAAAATTTGTGAAGCACTCACCCTTTAATCTGATTTTTCAAGACTTAACTGGAGGTAGCCTGCCCACAATGACGCCAGACAATGTATTTTATCAGTTGATTGACTATGACGTCGTGTAGCCAAATGGATCAGACATGAATTATATTACATTTGATATAGAAGAGTGGTTTCTAGAAAAACAGAACCATGGTAACCGCAGCGAGAAGATTGCGGAGTATGACCGCTATCTGAATGAGATACTAGACTTGCTGGATGAGTGCGAACTGAAAGCAACATTCTTCTGTGTTGGTGGCATGGCCGAGGATTTCGCCAATGTTATCAAACAGATTGACCACCGAGGTCATGAGGTGGGATGCCACTCCTATCGACACACCTGGTTGAACAAAATGCAACCCAACGAAGTGCTTGAAGACACACGAAGGGCTATCAACCTGCTGGAACAATGCATCGGCAAAAAAGTGGTCAGCTATCGTTCACCGGCATTTTCGATTGGTGAAAACAACACCTGGGCACTCGACATTCTGGCCAACTGCGGCATAGAACGAGACTCATCTATATTCCCAGCAAAGCGCGACTTTGGTGGGTTCAGCAACTTTGGGCATAAGACACCCGTCATTATTGAGCGGAAAGGTTGTATGCTCAAAGAGTTCCCCATCTGTATGACAACAATTTTAGGAAAGGAAATAGCATACTCGGGAGGTGGATACTTCAGACTTTTTCCACTATGGTTTGTCAAACGCGAGATGGCACGCAGCGACTATGCCATGTGTTATTTTCACTTGGATGACATCATACCAGAATCGAGCAAGATGATGTCACGAGAGTATTATGAGGCATATTTCAAAGAACCCGGAACCCTGGTAAACAGATACAAACGCCACATCAAAAGCAATCTTGGGAAGAAAACGGCTTATGGCAGAATGATTTCGCTCATACGCACCTTCAAGTTTATCAATCTTGCACAAGCTGAGCAAGAGATTGACTGGAGCCAAGTTCCGATAGTGAAGTTATAGAATTGTCTGCCCATTTGATGGTGTGTCTGCCGTGCCTTTTTACCGGCAAGTGGCGGAGAGGTGAGGGAATAAAGAGATTCACTCTTATGATATTGGAGGCATCCAGCTCTCGCTGGATGCCTTCGTTTTATGGCTCGGCGAATGGGGCGGGAGTGCCGCTGACCGTTGGGACGAAATTTTATCACAATTGACTGCTGCTCAGCTACTTTGTGGTTGAAAAGATGAGGTATCTGCCATGTTGACTCACTATTATGGCCATCATACCCCTCAGTCACTTCGTGACAGCTCCCCTAAGCCTTAGGAGAGCTGCTGTGTTTCAGTACTTTTTCTTGCACAGGGTTCAGGTGACAGCGAACAAGCCCGAAGGGCTGGCAGAACACAGGCCGGGGTGAAACTATAGCGGAACCTCGGTGACAGGGACAAAACAAACGATTAAGCCCTGAAAAGGAGGCAGACCCACCCGCATAATCACCAGGCGAAGTTTTCGGTAGCTAAAGGAGTTCTCAAGGGGGAGGGGCAACGGGTGCCGTCCCTACAGCCTTGACGCAGGGATGACCTTGTAATCTAATTAGTCGAGCCTTAAAAAGTCATTGTTGGTTTTCGCTATAGATTGCACATTGGCAGACTTGTGGCTGGATTGTCGT
>JAFUVK010000175.1 GCA_017477555.1 Muribaculaceae bacterium | reverse complement strand
TTCATAGATCTGCGAGCCAACCGTGCGAATGGGGCAGAAGGAGCCGCCCGCCATCTGAAAGATTATGCCCAGCTCCGGCCCGTTGAGCCTGCGAAGTTCACTTGTGGAGAGATCCGGCAGATTATTGTCTCTATACCATATGTCCCCCCGCGTCACCTGGCCCGCCGGGCCAAGCAGGCCCATGGCTGCCTTGATGAGTGTGTCAATGTTTCCGGCATACTTCACGTTGTCGATGGCGTGGAGGTATCTTGCCGTGCTCACGATAAATTGCCCCGTGCGGTCGACCTCGATGATGTTGTCCACAAGATCACCCATAATGTCATCGATCGAACCCATGTGGTTGGCTATATACTCATAGGTGGCCAGGCCCGTAGTGTCCTGGCTCAACTTCTTTTTCAGATTATCATCCATATCGTTAAAAATTAATGGTTTGCACACTATGCCTACGCCTCGAGCGTGGCAACGGCTCGGCAAAGATAGTAATTTTCGGGCATTCAGACTACAAGAGTAGCCAAAATTTGTGAAATTTACTGTGGGTTGTCATCAAAGCAAACATAATTGTCGTAACTTTGCACCGATTTATTTTTAGGTTATAATATGAAAGGTGCTTTGTTTGACTTGGATGGTGTGCTGCTCGACTCCGAAGGGATTTATACGCAATTCTGGGACGCAGTCGAGGCCGTATATCCGACCCACATACCCAATTTCTCGAGCGTAATCAAGGGTTCCAACCTCTTTGAGATACTGCGCGACAACTATCACGACGACGCCACGCGCCATCGTGTGAGCGAGATGCTTCACGCTTTCCAGCGCGACATGGCGTTTGTCTTCTTTGACGGTGCCATGGAGTTTGTGCAGCGGCTGAATGACGCTGGCATCCCGGCGTGTGTGGTGACCAGCAGCGACCAACGCAAGATGGAGGCCCTGTATCGTCAGCATCCCACCTTTGCCGACCACTTCAGCGCCATTGTGACGGGCGACATGGTAAGCCGTGCCAAGCCCGACCCGGAGTGTTTTTTGTTGGGTGCCAGTCGGCTAGGGCTTGACATCAAGGACTGTGTGGTGTTTGAGGACTCGCTCAAGGGCCTGGAAGCCGGCCGGCGTTCGGGTGCGCAGGTGGTAGCACTGGCCACCACCCTGCCCCGCGATGTTCTGGTCAACAAGGCCGACGAGGTGATTGACACCTTTGTGGGCTACAATCCGGCAGCACTCAAAACGCCTTGAAGCTCATGTCGAGCGACTTGACCGAGTGCGTCAACGCACCGACCGAGATGTAGTCGACTCCACACTCGCCATAGTCGCGCAGCGTGTCGATGGTGATTCCGCCGCTAGACTCGGTTTCAATGCGACCGGCAATCATCTCAACAGCCTTGCGCGTGTCGGCTGGCGTGAAGTTGTCGAGCATCACGCGGTCAACGCCGCCATGGTTCAGCACCTGTTGCAACTCATCGAAGTTGCGCACCTCAATCTCAATCTTCAAGTCTTTGCCATTGGCCTGGCACCACTGGTGCGCGCGGTCGATGGCAGCATTGATGCCCCCGGCAAAGTCCACATGGTTGTCCTTGAGCAGGATCATGTCGAACAACCCGATGCGGTGGTTGCATCCGCCACCAATGCGTACAGCATCCTTCTCCATCAGTCGCATGCCCGGCGTGGTCTTTCGAGTGTCGAGCACGCGTGTCTTAAGACCCTTTAGTCGCTCCTGGTAGCGTGCCGTAGTGGTCGCTATTCCGCTCATGCGCTGCATGATGTTGAGCATGAGCCGCTCGGTCTGCAGCAGCGACCGTACGCTTCCCTCGACCACAAAGGCAATGTCACCGGGCTTGACGTGCGCCCCGTCGTCGATATAAGTGGTCATGCGCAGTTCGGGGTCAAATTTCTGAAACACGCGTCGCGCCATCTCCACTCCGGCCAGTATGCCCTCTTCCTTGATGATGAGTCGCGAGCGACCCATCTCGTCGGCAGGAATGCAGCACAGTGTGGTTGCGTCGCCGTCGCCAATGTCCTCGGCAAACGCCAGGTCGATAAGATTGTCAATCAGTTCTTCTCTTGTTTTCATATTTTATAAAGCATTTAAATTATTGAGCAAAAGTAGTGAAAAATTGCGGAAGAAGCATTAAATTTGCACGCTAAAAATGAAAAAGGGATGAAAATTACGCTTATGGTGGTAGGTAAGACCACGACTGGCTACCTCAAGTCGGGCATTGACGACTACACTTCGCGACTGAATCACTATGTGGGCTTTGACATCCAATATCTGCAGGATGCCAAGAACATGCGCAACCAGAGTGAGCAGCAACAAAAGGCCTCGGAGGGTCGCAGTATCCTCGTCGGAGTTGACCGTTCGGACTATGTTGTGCTTCTGGACGAGCGCGGCAGCGAGATGACGTCAGTGCAATTCAGCCAGTATGTGCAGAAACGTATGTCGAGCGGAGCACGGCGTGTGGTCTTTGTCATCGGCGGACCCTACGGTTTCTCGCAGGAAGTGTATGACCGCGCCAACGACAAGCTGTCGCTGAGCCAGATGACCTTCTCGCATGAGATGGTGCGCGTAATATTCGCCGAACAGCTGTATCGCGCCTTCACAATCCTCAACCATGAGCCATATCACCACTCTTAATTCTTAATTCATAATACGTGATTCTTAATTCTAATTAATCACTGCTAAGAGTTTGGCACGATGGTTGCAACCATACAAGAACTATAAAGAAACAGACATAATCAAGATATGATAAATTTTGATGACTTTGAGATGGCTAATGAGGGCTCGACACCTCACATGATGTCGATATTTGCCGAAGTTCCGCAAGACATTGATGACGCTGATCTTCAGGCAAATGCCCACCTTGAGCTGGCCATCTTGCCACTGCGCAACGTAGTATTGTTCCCGGGCATGACGATGCCCATCAGCATAGGCCGCGACAAGAGTCTGCGGCTGGTCAAAGAGGCGGTGAGCAAAAGCAAACCCATCGGTGTGGTGTGCCAAATTGACAGTAAAGCCGAGAATCCCGGACAAAACGACCTGTATCAGATGGGCACTGTGGCCTCAATCATTAAGGTGCTAAACCTGCCCGATGGTGGCACCAACGTGATATTGCACGGCCGCTCGAGCTTTATGCTTAACGAGATCACACAAGAAGAGCCCTATCTGCGCGGCTCAGTGACGCTGACCGATGTGGAGATGCCGCACAAGGGCGACAAGGAGTTTGCCGTGGTGATTGCATCGATAAAAGAAATCACCATGAAGATGCTGGCCAACATGGGTGATGGCGGACAAGAGATGGCCTTTGCGCTGCGCAACATCGACTCGCCATTCTATCTGATGAATTATCTGGCCAACAACATCCCCTTTGAGGCATCGCAGAAGCAGCAACTGCTCGAGGAGCGCAACCTGCGCCAACGGGCATTTCTACTCTACTCGATGCTGCGCCAGGAGGAACAGTTTGTGGAACTGCGCGCCGACATCCAGTCACGCACCCGCGAGGACTTGACCCAGCAGCAGCGCGAGCACTTCTTGCAGCAGCAGATACGCACCATCCAGGAAGAGCTGGGCACCACCGACGAGGACCTGAACGAGCTAGAGGCACGTGCCGACAAAAAGAAGTGGAGCGATGCCGTGGAGGCGCAATTCCAAAAAGAGATGAAAAAGCTGGAGCGACTCAACCCCCAGTCGCCCGACTACTCAGTACAATACAGCTATCTGGACACCTTCCTGAGCCTGCCGTGGGAGCACTACAGTCGTGACTACTTCAATCTCAAGAAGGTGGAGGAGAAACTCAACAAGGACCACTATGGCCTGGAAAAAGTGAAAGACCGCATCCTCGAGCATCTGTCGGTGCTCAAGCTGCGTGGCGACCTCAAGGCACCCATCATCTGCCTGTACGGCCCGCCGGGAGTGGGTAAGACCTCGCTGGGACGCTCGGTGGCCGAGGCCCTGCACCGCAAGTATGCGCGCATTTCGCTGGGCGGCCTGCACGATGAGGCCGAGATCCGCGGCCACCGCCGCACCTACATCGGCGCCATGCCCGGCCGCATCATCCAGGCACTGGCCAAGACCGAGACAGGCAACCCCGTGATTGTGCTCGACGAAATCGACAAGGTGGGCCAGGATTACAAGGGCGACCCTTCGTCGGCATTGCTCGAGGTGCTAGACCCCGAACAGAACAGCAAGTTCCACGACAACTACCTGGACGTGGACTATGACCTGTCGAAGGTGCTGTTTATAGCCACAGCCAACACCCTGACCACCATCAGTCAGCCCCTACTCGACCGCATGGAAATCATCGAAATCAACGGTTACATCACCGAAGAAAAGGTGCAGATTGCCAAGCGGCACCTGCTGCCCAAGCAGCTGGAGGAGAACGGATTTAAACGCGGCGAGATCAAGATGGGCGATGACGTGCTGACCAGCATCATCGAGAACTACACCCGCGAGAGCGGCGTGCGTGAGCTGGAGAAGAAGATAGGCAAAGTGTTGCGTAAAATCGCACGTCTCAAGGCGAGAGAGGACACCTACCCCACCCGCATCACCCTGGCCAACCTCAAGGACTACCTGGGCGTGCCCGACTACAGCCGCGACAAGTATGAGGGCAACGACTTTGTGGGCGTGGTCACCGGACTGGCCTGGACCGCCGTGGGCGGCGAGATTCTGTTTGTGGAGTCATCGCTGGCGCGCGGCAAGGGCGACAAGCTCACCCTTACTGGCAACTTGGGCGATGTGATGAAAGAATCGGCAGTGATTGCCCTGCAATACCTTAAGGCGCACTGCGACATGCTGGGTCTGGACAGCGAGGAAATGGACAAGTACAATGTACACATCCATGTGCCAGAAGGGGCCATCCCCAAGGACGGCCCATCGGCCGGCGTGACGATGGTCACTTCGCTGGCCTCGTCGTTCACCGGACGCAAAGTTCGCGACCATCTGGCCATGACGGGCGAGATTACGCTACGTGGCCGTGTTCTGCCCGTGGGCGGCATCAAGGAGAAGATTCTGGCCGCCAAACGCGCAGGTATCACCGACATCATCCTGTGTCAGGAGAACAAAAAAGACATCGACCAGATCAACGCCATCTACCTGGATGGACTGACATTCCACTATGTGCGCAGCATCCAAGAGGTACTGGACCTGGCTCTGCTGTAAAAAGATTACTAGTTTCCAAGAATCTGCGCAATAGTCAATAACCTTACAATCAGTTAATTGGAGTTACGTTTACAACTATTTGTCTTGTGCTAAAGACTATGTACAAGTGACTTATGATAACTGGTAAAAGGAATTTGGAAGATGTTTGGTTTTTTTGATGTTTTATTCTATGTTTCAGCATACTGTCTGAATCAAGGTGGAGGATTAAAGAATCCAGAAGTTGATGCTGGCATCTTTGGGTTAATAGTCTTCTTTGACTCACTGCTTTTTTCTTTTATATATAAGTTTGCAGATAACCTTGGGAGCGAATTGCTTATAGATTTACTATTTGTGATTCTGGTAATGTCTTTTATTCCAGGTTTTTTTATTCTTTATTACTATATGAAGAAAAAAAACAAGGGGTTGAGGATTTTAGCGAAATATCGGCAAAGGATTAAAAAGAAACGGCATATAGTACTGATATGGCTGCTTTATTTTTGCATCATCATGCCTTTATTGTGCATAATCATAATAAAGATTTGATGACCTATTGGTGGAATAAAGCGAGCGATAATTGACTCTTCCGTTATGTCGAAAACTACCATATCCAGTGGTTCATCGAATGGGATTTCCGCACAACAAGACTGTCTGTTCACGTCCGATACACCTCATTTGTTTTACGTTTTGGCCCTATATTGCTTTTGGAATCGGGATGGCGGATGCTTTATGGGGACAGCAGTTTTATGACTATGTACAAGAAACTTATGATAACTGGTAGAGCCTATGTTTGTAGAATTAATTTTTATGTTTTTTCAATATGTTCAAGGGATTTCAATTGAATTACAAGTAGGGGTTGTACTGATGCTCGTTGGCTACGGTGGTAGTGGGTCCGTGGCCTGAGATGAGCAGTGTGTCGGGCGGCAAGGTGAGTATCTGATTTTTGATACTGTCGATGAGCGTGGTGTAATCGCCTCCGGGCAGGTCGGTGCGTCCAATGCTGCTCTCGAAGATAGTGTCGCCGGTAAATGCGAGCGAACTACTTGGCACATAGAAGCATAGCCCTCCCGGCGTGTGTCCCGGAGTGGCCAGGACATGAATCGTCTCGTCGTCGAGCGATAGTGTATCGCCATGAGCCAGAGGACGGTCGATGGTGAGCGGGTCGAGCTCCACACGCAGTCTGAAGTGCGCGGCCTGCATGGGCAAATGCTTCGCCAGCACCTCGTCGGCCGGGCTGGCCGCAACCGGTATGCCATATCGGTCGGCCATCCACCTTGCCGATGTCACATGGTCGATGTGAATGTGCGTGAGCAGTACCCACTGCATCACCAACTGATTGTCGAGGATAAACTGTGTGACCACATTGCGCTCGTGGTCCTGCATCATGCCTGGGTCGACGATGAGTGCATGTCGTGTGTCCTCGTTCCAGGCGATAAAAGTGTTCTCGCCGAAGGGGTTGACAGTAAATTTGGTGACCTTCATGCTAGTCTATAATGGTAGATAAACAATACGTTTGGTCTGGAAAAACGGTTCGTCGAAATAGGTGCTCAAGTCCTCGACCAACACCTGCTTGGCATAGGGCCGCAGCTCGTCGTCGAGGTCTCCGCCCTTGAGGCAGATGAGACCATTGGGCACAGCATTGTGCTGCTCGCGGGCTATGAGCCGCCGCACCAGCGGCACAATGTCGGGCAGGGGCATAACGGCACGGCTCACTACGAAATCGTAAGTCCCCTTGACCTCGCGGATGTCGCCGTGCTGCACAGTGACATTGGTCAATCCCGCCTGTGTGGCCACATCTTGCGCCACCCGCAACTTTTTGCCGATGCGGTCGACCAGATGGAAGTGTGTGTCACTAAATATCACCGCCAGCGGGATGGCCGGGAAGCCGCCCCCGGTGCCCAAGTCCAGCACCCGTGTGCCGGGAGCAAACTGCACAAACCGCGCGATGGCCAGCGAGTGCAGGATGTGGTTGATCTCAAGATTGTCGATGTCGCGGCGCGAGATGACATTGATTTTGGCATTCCATTCGGGATAGAGCCTGAGCAGTGTATCAAACTGCCGAAGCTGCTCGGAGGTCAGTTGTGTAAAGTATCGTTGTATCGCTTGCATAGGCACAAATCAATGCAGACGGTTGATGACCGAGCCGTCGCAGGCCAGCGGGGCCAGTTGGTCGTAAGTGAGAGTAATCTGCGGCTCTCCCACAGCATCCACAGCCAGCTGACTAGGCAGGTAGCTCCAGGTGACTCCGTCCTGGTCGAAATAAAAGTTGCGTGTCACCGACAGATTGTCGACGTTGAAGTATCCCATGTCGTTGAGCTGGTCATCGCTGGTGGCCTTGTTCTGCTCCAGCAGTCGTGCGCGGAGCAGTGCGGTGACATCGGCCATGGCCTCGTCGCGGAACATCTTGTGGAGGTCGATATAGGCCATGTTCTGCAGATCGAAGCTGTAGTATCGGTGAGTCACCGAAGTGACGTGATCGTTTTTGCGCACCATCTCGGTCTTGCAGAACGTGATGATGTCGTGCTGATTGTAGTTTACAGTAACCGTTGTTGTGGTATTGTAATTGTAGACCACCTGTGCCCCATCGTCCTCGGTAGTCTGATCGTCGACGTTCTGCTCGACGAAGTCGTACTGGTGCAGTGTGTTGCTCACAGTGGCACGCAAGGCATCGGTGAGGCTGAGCGAGTCGGGGGCATTGAGGACAAAGGCGGCAAACAACCGCTGTAACTGCTCAGTACTGGCCTTGTCGGCCAGCGACAGCGGGTAGATGATGTTGGCGTCGGCATAGATGGCGCATCGCTCGCCATTGCTCTTGACAAAGCTGGTGGTATCAGAGAGTCGGCAAGAGTCGAGCTTGACTTTGCCCTGTTGCGTTTCGGCACCGGTCGTGGTGGTGTCCTGACATGATAGCAGTGTGGTAGTCAGCACCATAAGCGGCACAAAAACAGAAATTACAAGACGTGAAAAGGTCATCATGTTGGTAAATTTTTTGCGAAATTAATCAAAAAAAATGAAATCTCACAATTTTTGAGTATCTTTGTGGTGATTTTTTCGAAAAAAAATGGATATAGGAAAATACAATGAACTGCGTGTGAGCCGAGCCGTGGACTTTGGCCTTTACCTCACCGACGAAGAAGGCAACGAAGTGTTGCTGCCCAAGCGCTA
>JAFUVK010000174.1 GCA_017477555.1 Muribaculaceae bacterium | reverse complement strand
GAGCATCCTGTGACCGCGACGATGATTCGTGTCGAAGATCCCTATAAGACCTTGGCCGACTTGCTGAACATGGTGAGCGCCCAGACAGCCCCCCAGCGCCGCGGCCTGGAGCAGCCATGCTATGTGAGCGATGGTGTCGAGCTGCCCGAAGAGACGTACGTGGGCGCATTCGCCTATATCGGCAAAGGCGTGAAGGTGGGCCACAACGTTAAGATTTACCCACAGGTTTATGTGGGCGACGGCGTGACGCTAGGCGATGATGTGACACTCTATCCTGGAGTGAAGATTTATCATGGCTGCCAGATAGGCAACCGCTGCACAGTACACGGCGGCACGGTAATAGGCAGTGACGGCTTCGGGTTCGCCCCCAAGGAAGACGGTACCTTTGAGAAAATCTCTCAGATAGGCATTGTCATTGTTGAGGATGATGTGGAGATTGGTGCCAACACCACCATCGACCGCGCCACCATGGGTGCTACCGTCATCAAGCGTGGGGTGAAGCTGGACAACCTCATCCAGGTGGCTCACAACGTTGAGATAGGTGAGAACACTGTGATGGCCGCTCAGGTAGGTATCGCCGGCTCGACCAAGATTGGACGAAACAACATGATTGGCGGTCAGGTGGGATTTGCCGGTCACATCACCGTGGGCGACAACAACGGCATCGGAGCACAGAGCGGAGTGCCCAACAGCGTGGGCGACGGCAAGCGACTGCTGGGCAGCCCAGCCATCAATGCCATGGACTTTGCCCGACAGAACGTCTACTTCAAGCGACTGGGGCAGATGTCGGACGACATCCGTGCCCTCAAGAAGGCCCTCGAAGCTCTCAAAAACGAACAATAATCAATACATGATAATGAAACAAAGAACATTGCAGAGCGAGTTTACGCTCAGCGGCAAGGGATTGCACACCGGGCTGCTCATCGATGCCACCTTCAAGCCAGCCGAAGCCGGAACTGGATATGTGTTTGTACGTACCGACCTCGAGGGACAACCACGCATCGAAGCTGTGGCCGAAAACGTGGTAGAGACCCATCGTGGTACGGTGGTGGCCTCGCGCATCAACAAGGATGTGCGTGTGAGCACCATTGAGCACGCTCTGGCTGCCCTGTATGCAGCTGGCATCGACAACGTACTCATCGAGGTCAATGCCCCAGAGTTGCCCATCCTAGACGGCAGCGCCATCGAGTGGGCCAATAAGATTGACCAAGTGGGTTATGCCGAACAAGAAGCCGAAAAAGAGTTCTATGTGGTGAAACATCGCATCAAGGTAGTGGACCCAGACACGGGTTCGTCGCTGATTGTGCTGCCCGACGATGACTTCTCCATCGACACGATGATAGAGTTCCCATCACCTGTGCTGAGCAACCAGTTTGCCTCGCTCGATAACATGGCTAAGTTCAAAGACGAAATTGCCGCAAGCCGCACATTTGTGTTTGTTCGTGAGGTGATGCCACTACTGCAGCACAACCTCATCAAGGGAGGCGACTTGGACAACGCCATCGTCATCTACGACACCCCCATGGCCCAGGAAGACCTCGACAAGCTTGCCGATACCATGGGTGTGGCCCACAAACCCGCTTCTGAATTGGGCTATCTGAACAACAAACCGCTGGCCTACAGCAACGAGCCAGCCCGTCACAAACTGCTGGATGTGTTAGGCGATCTTGCCCTGATTGGACGTCCGCTCAAGGGCCGCATTGTGGCTACCCGTCCCGGACACTCGCTGAACACGCAGCTGAGCCGACGCATACGTCAGGAACTGCGCAAGCAGAGCATCCAAGTCCCGGCTTATGATCCCAACCAGGCACCACTCTACGACATCAACAAGATTCACGAAATGTTGCCTCACCGATTCCCAATGCAGCTGGTCGACAAAGTGATAGACATGGGCAGTGACTACGTGGTGGCTGTGAAAAACGTGACTTCAAACGAGCCATTCTTCCAGGGTCACTTCCCCACCGAGCCCGTGATGCCTGGTGTGCTTCAGGTCGAGGCCATGGCACAAGCTGGCGGACTACTGGTGCTCAGCACAGTAGATGACCCTGAACGCTACTCCACCTACTTCATGAAGATTGACAATGTCAAGTTCCGCCAGAAAGTTGTGCCCGGCGACACGCTCATTTTCCACCTGTCGCTGCTGTCACCCATCCGTCGTGGCATTGCCACGATGAAGGGCTATGCCTTTGTGGGCGAAAAGGTCGTGAGCGAGGCCGAATTCATGGCTCAAATTGTTAAAAACAAATAAAGATTATATCTGATGAATAATGTATAGTGTCTAATGTTTAATGACAACAAACTTCCAATTATCCATTACTCACACACTACTATTCATCATTAGTTAAATACAATGGATTATAAGAAATTGCAACCACTTGCGTCAATCCACCCCGATGCCAAGATAGGCGATGGAGTTAAAATAGGCCCATTTGTAACCATCGACTCCAATGTAGAGATTGGCGAGGGCGCCATCATCGACAGCAATGCGGTCATCCGCTCGGGTGCCCGCATCGGCAAGAACTGCCACATCCACTCGGGTGCGGTAGTAAGCGACATCCCACAAGATTTGAAATTTAAGGGCGAGGATACAATAGCCATCATTGGCGACAACACGTCGATTCGCGAGTTTGCCACTATCCACCGTGGAACTGCGTCGAAGGGCAAGACCGTCATTGGGTCAAACTGCCTGATTATGGCTTACTGCCATGTGGCTCACGATGTCGTGATTGGTAACCATGTGATTATGAGCAATGCAGTACAGCTTGCCGGCGAGGTTGTAGTAGGCGATTGGGCTGTGCTGGGAGGAGGTTCGCTAGTGCATCAGTTCTCGCTCATTGGCGAGCATGTGATGCTGCAAGGCGGGTCGCATGTGAGTAAGGACATTCCGCCCTACGTGTTGGCGGGCCGCAATCCGCTCACCTACAGTGGTGTCAATTCGGTGGGTCTGCATCGTCGCGGCTTCACCGAGGAGCAGATCAATGATATCCAAGCGGTGTATCGAGTGATTTACCTGTCGCGTCTAAACACGCGCGACGCACTGGCAAAGATTGACGACGAGCTCAAACCCACTCCCGAGCGCGATGTCATCACCCGCTTCATTCGCTCGAGCAAGCGTGGCATTATCCGTGGTGGCCTGTTGTAACCACTACTGCCAAAAAGCCATCAAATTTCTCACTTTTTATTATGCGCTGGTGGCAGGTTGAAAAGCCTGCCACCAGCGCATAATCATAGTCGGAAGCCTACAGAGAAGTTGAAGTCTTGGCTAGAACTGAAGAAACTGTTGCGCGAACTTCGATACCAATGCCCATCACTGACGAAATTAAAGCCATAGGACCAGCTCTTTCGGTTGAGCACCAGCGCAATCTTGAAACGAATATTGGTCGAGAGCATCCATCTGGCACCTTCGATAGATGTGCGGTCGGAGTGGCGCAACCCTATGCTGGGGATGGCAGTTACATTGACCAGCCACCGACGGTGAGGCACCCAGCTGAAGCCGTAGCCGATAAGTGCGCAGTAGTCACGATAAGTGAAACGGTACTGCAAGATTGAGTCGGGCAGATAAGCCTGCATTTCCTGATCCATCATACCGAAACTCATGTTGATGTCTTGATGGTTGGCGTGCAAGCCCAGGATGAACGAGCCGGCACTGCGTTTCTGCAGGCGCGAGATGCCGTAGGCAGCCGACTGGCAATAATGCGGGTGATTGAAAAAATAATAGACGTAGGCCCCATAAGCCTTTCGTTCCAGGCCGTCGAACTCGTAGGAGCTCCACCGCTTTTTCCCGAATTCGCCCAACCGGTGCACATCCACGTTACTTCGGTCCTGGGTATAATACCACTCGACCGCAATACGTGAGGTGTTGATAGATCCGTCCCATCGCTTGTTCTTGATTCGTCGCCCTGTGAACACGTCCTTAAGATTGAGCATATATCCCAGTCCTATTCCCTTGTAGGAGATATGCGCTCCAAACTTGGTGGTCACATACGATGACATCACAATGGGCATCTTGTACTCGGTCAAGTGACCGGAATAGGCATCGAACCAGTTGTTGCACTTGAGTGTGAAGCGCCACTTGTTGTCGAAACCTTCAACGTAAGTCGTATCGTAGGTATAAAGTGCTTTTTTTACCCATCGGATTGCCTTAAATGTGGTCTTGACAAACTTTGGATATTGTGTTACTGTATCGTTATAATTGATGCGCAGATGTCGAAACTCCTCCTTCCAATTTTTCCCGGCCACAACCGTATCGGTGCTCTCTTGCCCCCAACCAAGGAGGCCGAAAGTCATCCATGTGAGCCATATTATCAGAAGACGTTTCATTGTGTGGCAGCTTGTTTGATGACTGTGCTGTCGGCCGATACAAAGTCGTTAGTTTGCTTGCGGCGCAAGAAGTCGAATGGCTTGTCGAAATCGTGTTTCCACACGATGCCTACCCCCTGTGTGGTGAGCGCATTGCGCACATAGTAATTCTGGTCGTTAAAGTGATTGTAGGCCTTAAGGCGCAACGAGCCCTTGCTATTGAGCAGATACTCAATATCGAAATCGCCAATGAAGTTACTATTGCGGGTATTGTAGGTGTTGTCACGGTAGCCGAAGTTGCCGTTGAACAGTAGCCGGTTGTTGAGCAGCCGGCTGGACAATGCCAAATCGACCTCCATGTCGCTGAAGTCGCCCTTGTCACTGCGGAAGTTGGGCGCAATGCTCCACTTGTCGCTCATCTTGCCCAAGATACTCGACAATTGCGACGATAGAGTGCTCGACGCTACTGAGGTCAGCTCATTGCTACGAGTTGTGGTGTTGGTGTAGTCAGGCGTATAGAACCGGTTGAGCGCCAGCAGATAGACAATCTGCTGATTCATCATCTCGTCGGTGCTTACAATGCTTCGCACCTTGCGATAGGCATCGGTGGTCAGTGTGGGGAATTCCAAGTCGAACGAAATGTCGGGCTGGCTCATCGGCCCTTTGGCGCGCAGCAAGGCGTTGACCGGAACATTGGTGCGATTGATCTCTTTGTCGTTGGCAAACGACTCATCCAGGTCGCGGATATTGGCATTGAGCGAATAGAGTGCCTCGATATCGAGCACTGCGGCATACGGGTCGCCCTGGAAGCTGATTGACGAGCCTTCGCGTATAGTGAAGTCCTTGATGATAATGTCCTGCAACGTGAAATTGTAGTTGCCTTTGTCGAGGACATATCGGCCAAACATGGTCATCTCGTCGGCATCGTTGTAGGTCATACGCAGGTTGCCACGACCAGTTGCCCTGATTTGGTCGCCCCCCACGGGGTCCATGACAATGACCAGTTGCGCATCGGGTGTAATGTCGCCCTGCAGGTCGATGTTATAGTGTGTGGGAACAACCTCATTTTGTTTCTGCACCTGCTGGGTGAGCATCCTGACAATCTCGGGAATGGTGTCGGCCTGTACCGGAGCGACAACCGGCTGCAGTTTCTGGTCACGGTCATGGAACGTGATGAAACTGTACTCGCTTGCTTCTTCGGCGTCGCTCAGGACAAAGGTGAAGCGACTACGTGGCGCTGTCTCCATGTTAACCTTGATGTCGACAACACCCGGCTCGCCAGTGACAAAGGCCGCTCCATTGCCATAGACTGTGCCATACCACACGGGATTGTCGCGCTCGCTGGTGTCGTAGCATAGCAGTTTCTCGGCCTGGGTGATAGCAAAGCTGAACACAGGCTTGTGGAAGCATTCGTGCTTGAGCCATCCGTCCAAGCGTGCCTCATGCCCGTCTCGGTCGTGGATACGCACATCATCAAAAGTGATGAGGTTGGGCACCATGTGCACCGAGTCGCCAGCACAAGTATAGTAAACGTTGGTATAGTCGAGTTTGAACCGCAGGCTGTCGGCCAAGACGTCGCCATATAGGTTGATATCGTGGAAGTTGCCCAGCAACACGGCATGCCCCGACACCTCACCCTGCACATCGCTGGTGAATGCCTGCATGAAAGGCTTCATGAACGCGATGTTGGCTCGCTGGGCCTGAAAGTCGAGGTAGAGCGAGTCATCGGCAATAAAAATACCACCATCGATGACCGAATGGCACCCGTTCTTCTGCTTGAGATTGGCCTTAAGCGATACCCCTTTCTGGTCGTTGAGCCACTGGCTCTGTATGTCGGCATCGCCCATCACGGCATGGTTATAAGCCAGGTTGTCGACGTGCAGCCCTGTGGTGAGCAGTCTGGGTGAGCGAGAGTATAGGTCACTGGCAAAAAACTCGCCTGTGGCGCGTCCACCGAACACCACATTGTCAATGTTCAGAGTCTCGAAGATATAGTCCAGACTCACATCGTTGAGTTTGAGGCTAAGCACATCGTCGGGGTTGGACGACACGCGGCCGTTAATTCGCACGAACTGTTTGTCGCACTGACCTGCCAGGTTGTAAACCGTGATATCATTACCCTGTACGGTGACCTGTCCGGGTTGAACCATCCACGCGGTGTCGTTGAAGACGATGCGCGACGGGTTGATATCGATGTCGGCGCGTATCTTGCGGTCGGGATTACGCGAAAGGTTGCCCGATAGCGAAAGGTTGCCCGAGAAGTCGCGGTCGCGATCCACATGCCAGGCAAGATTGGTGGCCAGCGAGTCGTTGCCACCATAGGCATTGAGGTCGACATGGATCTTTCCTTTCTTTGACGGCAAGGTGGTGTGCGCATCGACCAGCACCCGATGGGTATCGTGGTCGAGCTGTGCGCTGAGCGTGGTCTGCTCGATGATATTCTTCTTTCCTTGCAGCAAGTAGGGAGCGTTCAGGCTGATATCGAAGCTGTGCCCCGTCTCGTCGAGGCGACCATCGAGAGTGGTCTTGTACAACACCTTGATGGGCAGGTTGACAAATTTCTGCAACTCGTCATCAGGGTTGACCACGATATGGAAGTCCACATCGTTGGGACGACGGCTGGCATAGGCATTGTTATAAGCCCCAAACAGCTTTGGGAAGGTCTGCGACAGCATGGTCTTGACCGACGGTACCAGTGTGGTATAGTCATAGGAGCCTTGTACATCGGCCTGTAGCGAAGGCGAGTCGATGTGTATGCGTTGAGGTGTGGCGGCATTGTCGGCCATGATGTTGACATAGTCGATGCGCAGCGATTGATCGCCTTTGGTTAGGGTGATATCGCTCAGTCCGACGGCCCCATTGACATTGTCCAGACGATTTCCTGTTATTGAGCCTTGTGCACGCAGCGACACCGCATCAATCGGCGACTTGGCAGTAGGCTGAAGCCGACGCAACATCAATTGCGACACATCGGCCACAAAGTCTATCTGCGACTGCTCACCGGCCAACGTAGCTCCACCCTCAAGCACTACCTTGCCCAGTGGGTCGTTGATTGATATCTTGCCATCATAAGTTTGGTTGCGTGCTGTGACGTGTGCCGTAATATCGTGATAGCGTGTACCACGAAGCTCCACAAAGTCGGCATGACCGTCGATTTGTCCATCCAGCGATCTGCCATGCAGGGTGCCATCCACCTCAGCATCGATGGCTAGACAACCCAGCAGTTGCTGTCGGTCGAGCAACCTGCCAAGGTCCAGCTGCGTGGTGACGATGTGTCCCTTGACTGCCTTGGCGCCACCCGGCAAACGCTGTACCGAGCCATGCAGGCTAACTTCTCCCACCCCGGTAGTGACATCGCCATCGACATGCATATGGCTCAAGCTGCCCGACAAGGCAGCATCTATCTTAGCCCCCTGGCAGCGCGCCAAGATGCCACGTGCCTGCGGCGAGAGCGAAGGCAAGGCTCCGGTCAGGCGGTCGATGATTGCAGGGTTAGCCTTCAGCCGGCAGTGGGGCACATCTAGCGTGAGAGTACTCGGGTCGCTTATTCCCGACACCGAGCCACTAAGTTCCAGCTCCAGGTCATGCGACTGGTCGTGGAGGCGCAACAGTGGTGCCGACACATGGCGGTTGTTGCCACTGACGGTAGCCTGGAGTGTGATTTCACGGTCTATGGCCCGCAACTGGGGCACAAAAGCCGCCAAGTCTCCGAGAGCGATGGTACTAGGAGCTATGTTCAGCGTGTGGGTCATGCCAGGCAACTCCTTACCCAATTGGTTGAGCGCTGAATACTTGAGCTGAATATCACCCAAGTTGATGTGAGAGTTTGGCAACTCGAGTTGGATGTCTTTAATGTCGAGCTGCTGCTGAGTGATGGTCACATGCGATGCAAAATTCTTGACAGAAAATCCGCTCCTCTCGTCCATCGACATGCGTTTGACTTGTATGTCAAAGTCATCGTTTTTGAGTCGCGGGAGCGACACATCGGCTCGGATGTTAGACAAATGTATGTGGTTCGGGTCGAACCGACCGTCACGCCGAGGTTGGTTGAGCACATCGTAGCTGATGTCGCACTTACGAATGACCACATTGCGAATCTCAAGATCGAACGGTGTGGGTGGCTTGTCGCCCTTGGGCTTAAGTCGGTCGATGACAAACTGCAGGTTGGTGTCGCTATGCTTGTCGGGGCGGGTGATGTGTCCTCGTAGTCCTACCAATTCGGCATAGTTAAAAACGAGTTTGCGAATGACAAT
>JAFUVK010000173.1 GCA_017477555.1 Muribaculaceae bacterium | reverse complement strand
TACAACGACGGCTTGCTGCTGCGTGTCCCCGACAGAAAGAACCCGCAGGTGCTTGCCGAGAAAAGCGACCAGCCCCGCACCTACGAGATGTTCTCGGAGAAGCTGCGATGGGACATCATTATGCGTCTGAGCAATGCAGGCGATGTGAACAGGGCAGTGCTGCGCGGTCGCGCCTCCGAGCTCATCAAGGTGAGCGAAGCCCTGCAGGAAAAGAAGATTGTGCAGATAGCCGAAGAGATAGAGCGCCGGTTCCATGCCGAGCACAATCCTATCCGCATTGTGCTGATCACCGGTCCGTCGAGTTCGGGCAAGACCACGTTCTGCAAGCGTCTGTCCATCCAGCTGATGGCCTGTGGCCTTCGTCCGGTGTCGTTCTCTACCGACGACTACTTTGTGAACCGCGTGGACACGCCACTGCTGCCCAACGGCCAGTATGACTTCGACAACATCGAGGCCGTGGAATACAAGCTGCTTGAGGAGCACCTGACTCGGCTGATGCGCGGCGAGCGCGTTGAGATTCCGGAGTATAACTTCACCACGGGCAAGCGCGAGTACAACGGCAAGAAGCTTAAGTTGCAGAACGACAGTGTGCTCATCATCGAGGGCATCCACGCGCTGAACCCACTGCTCACCGAGCAGATACCCGACTCGGCCAAGTTCAAGGTGTTCGTGTCGGCGCTGACGAGCATCTCGCTCGACGACCACAACTGGGTGCCCACGCACGACAACCGGCTGCTGCGCCGCATCATCCGCGACTACAACAAGGGCGCTTTCACCGCTCGTGAGACCATCAAGATGTGGCCCAACGTGTGTGAGGCCGAGGAGCAGTGGATTCTGCCCTTCCAGGAGTCGGCCGACGTGATGTTCAACTCGGCGCTGAACATTGAGTTTGCCGTGCTTCGTCCGCACGCCGAGATTATTCTGCAATCTGTTCCCAAGAATTGCCCCGAGTACAGCGAGGCTCACCGTCTGCTTAAGTTTATCCACTACTTCATACCTGTAGACGACAAGGAGATTCCTCCCACGAGCATCATGCGCGAGTTTGTGGGCGGTTCAAGCTTCAAGTACAATTTCCATGTCTCGGCCAGCGAGTGAGCTGGCGAGACTCCCATCCCGCAACCGCAAGACACATGGAGAGCAACAAACAACTGCTACTGGACTCGCGCTACCTGCGCATGGCCCAAATTTGGGCAGAGAACTCATATTGCCGCCGCCGCCAGGTGGGGGCACTGCTGGTCAAGGACAAGATGATTATCAGCGACGGCTACAACGGCACACCCGTGGGGTTTGAGAACATCTGCGAGGAAGATGATGACCACACCAAGCCCTATGTGCTGCATGCCGAGGCCAACGCCATCACCAAGGTTGCCCAGAGCAACAACAGCAGCCGCGGCGCCACGCTGTATGTGACCACATCGCCTTGCATCGAATGCTCGAAGCTCATCATCCAGGCCGGTATCCGGCGCGTGGTCTTCGGCGAGTACTACCGCATCACCGACGGTGTGGAGCTGCTCAAGCGCGCCGGCATCGACTGCGTGCAACTCACATGCGACGCCGACAACACCTATCGTTATATCACTATCTAGAACACACTCAATAGAAAAATGACTAACCGGTCAAACCAACGCCCATCGTTCCTGTGGATGCCACTGGCCATCGCTCTGTCGGTGGTTGTGGGCATCATGCTGGGGCACTATTTCGGTGGCCGCAGTCGTATAGCCGACAACGACCGCAAGCTCAACACGCTGCTCAACTTGATAGCCGACGACTACGTCGACACGGTGAACCTGGACCAGCTGATAGAGATGTCAATACCACAGATTCTGGCTAATCTGGACCCTCACACCACCTACTTCAGCGCCGAGGATATGCGTGCGGCCAACGAGGAGCTGAGTGGCAGCTTCAGCGGCATCGGCATCTCGTTCATGCTGCTCAACGACACCATCAACGTGATTGAGGTGATACCAGGCGGCCCGTCGGAGAAGGTGGGCATACTGGCCGGCGACCGCATAGTGGAGATTGACGACTCGGCCTTTGTGGGGCCGACCATCACATCGGGCGACGTGATGAAACGGCTGCGCGGCGACAAAGGCACGCGCGTGAAGCTGGGCATTCGCCGCAAGACCTCGCGCCAGATTCTGCACTTCACAGTTACCCGTGGCGACATCCCTGTCAAGTCGGTCGATGCGGCCTACATGATTGAGAAGAACACCGGCTATATCAAAGTCAACCAGTTTGGGCGCACGACCTACGACGAGTTCCTGACCGCCCTTACTCTGCTTCAGGACGACGGTGCCAAACGCTATGTGGTGGACTTGCGCGGCAATGGTGGCGGCTACATGGAGATGGCCGTGCTCATGGCCAACGAGTTCCTGCCCGAGAACCAGCTGATTGTCTACACCAAAGGCCGCTATAAGCGCGACGACTCGCAGGTGTGGAGCGACGGCAACGGGCAGTTTCAGGACGCCGAGGTGGTGGTGCTCATCGACGAGTTCTCGGCCAGCGCGAGCGAGATATTTGCCGGTGCGCTGCAGGACAACGACCGCGGCCTCATTGTGGGCAGCCGCTCGTTTGGCAAGGGCCTGGTGCAGCAGCAGTTCACGCTGCCCGACAGCAGCGCTGTGCGCCTGACCATAGCGCGCTACTACACCCCTGCCGGCCGTTGCATCCAGAAGGACTACAAGAGTGGAATGATGGCCTACGAGAAAGAGCTATATGACCGCTACCTCAACGGCGAGATTTACAGTCAGGACAGCATGAAGATTGACAAGTCGCAGATATTCACCACCATGCTCACCGGTCGCACAGTGTATGGCGGCGGAGGTATTGTGCCCGACATCTTTGTGCCACGCGACACCAGCGGAATGACCTCCTACTATATCGACATCGCCAATGCTGGATTGCTGCAGCAGTTCGCGTTCCGCTATGTCGACATCAACCGCAGTGCGCTCAAGCAGATGAAGGACTACAAGCAATTCTTGCGCATGGCTCCGACCGACGACCAGCTGCTCAACAACTTTGTGGACTATGCCTCCGAGCACGGAGTGACCCCGCGCTGGTACTACATCAACCAGTCGCGCGACCTGATTCTAAACAACCTCAAGGCCCTGGTGGCTCGCGACATCTTCGGCAACGAGGCGTTCTACCCCATCTACAACCGCACCGACAAGACCATCCAAGCGGCCTTGAAGGCGCTGAGCCGCCACAAGGCAGCGTTCCCCATCAAGTGAATGCGCCCGGCAGAGAGCCTACCAACTATTCACCCTCAACCACACGACAGTTTTGTATCTCAACACATTCGACAACGAGTTTATCCCCATGGTCAAGGACGTGCTGCGCAAGCAGATGCGCCGGCGCAAGCGCGAGCTCACTCCCGAGCAGAAGCTCGAGGACGAGCAGCTGGTGTTCGGGCTGATTGACCGATTTAACCTGCTGGGCGACGCCCGCCACATCTTGCTCTACTATTCGCTGCCCGACGAGCTACCCACGCACGACACCGTGGTGCGATGGGCGAGCGAGCCTGGCCGCACTATCTACCTGCCTCGTGTGGTGGGCGATGACATCGAAGTGGTTCCCTACACCGGGCCTGACAGCCTGAGCGACGACAACGCGTTTCACATCGCCGAGCCCACCGGGCCAGCCGTCGACGCATCGGTGCTGCAAGCCATCATTGTGCCGGGGGTGGCCTTCGACACACAGTGCAACCGCATGGGCCGCGGGCGCGGCTACTACGACCGCCTGCTGGCCGACAGCCAGGCTTACACCATCGGTGTGGCTCACGACTGCCAGTTGCTGGAGCACGTCCCATGCCAGGAGCACGACCGCTGCCTGGACTGCGTGATCACGCCATCACGCGCCATTCTTGGCCCTACTTATGACAAACGAAACAAGCTGCGATAAAACCATGCAATCCATTCCACTGATTCAATCTGAAACCAAGCTGAGCGACATCGTCATTGCCGAACCCACGGTGGTGAATGTGCTTAACCGCTTCGGCATCGACCTAGGTGTGGGCGACCTCACCGTGGGCCGTGCCTGCCATAAACTGGGCATCGACAACGAGCTGTTTGTCGTCATCCTCAACACCTACCTTCACGAGTCGTACTTTCCCGAGCGCATCGGGCCGTCGTTCAAGGCCACGACCATCGTCAACTACCTGGAACAGACCAACAACAGCTACGAGCGCTTTCAGATTCCGACCATCGAGCGGCACTTCCAGTTCCTAATCAGCAAGAGCGACCCCGGCAACAATAACCTGGGACTGATGCTGCAATTCTTTATGGAGATGAAGCAGCAGCTGCTGGACCGCATCGGTCACGACCGTGCGAAGTGGTTTCCCCAGGTGCTTGAGGCCGAGCGTACTGCCAGCGGTCTGCCCGAGTCGCCGCTGCGCCAACAAGGCACTGACACCGACACTGTCGAAGACAAGCTCGACGACCTCATCAGCATGATCGTAATCCACCTCAAGGGCGACCATGACCGCTATCTGACGCTGGCCGTACTGTTTGCGCTGGCCAACCTGAAGAAGGATATCATGCAGAACAACCGCATCCGCAACCGCCTGCTGCGTCCCATGTTCCAAGCCTTGTCTCACCGCTGACCGCACCCGCCATGTCCCAGCCACAAATTGTCATCATCTTGCACAACACGCTTTCAGCACTGGGTGTGTCGCACCTGATCAGCGACCATTTTGGGCTAGCGTGCCACTGCGCCGCCTCGATCGACGAGGTGCTATCGCTGCCGGCCGACGGCATCGACCTGGTGGTGACCGACCCCCAGCACTATGTGGAGCATCTGCGCTACTTCTTACCGCGCAAGTCGCGCGTGCTGGTTGTGGCCGACCGTGCGACCAACGACAGCCAGGACATCATCCTGCTCGACTCGCATGCCGACACAGAGCAGATAATTGACCGCCTGCGGCAGCTGCTGGGCAACCACGAGCAGGAGAACACCAGCAGCCTGCTGTCGCAGCGCGAGACCGACGTGCTGCGCCTGGTGGCCTCGGGCATGATCAACAAGGAGATTGCCGACCGCCTGCACATCAGCATCAACACCGTGCTCACTCACCGCAAGAACATCACCGCTAAGTTGGGCATCAAGAGCGTGTCGGGCCTCAGCTTCTATGCCATGATGAACGGCATCATCGCCCCACGCTGAGTTCTTACAAGACTCCGCAAAATTTAGGGCCGTTGTTGGCCGATTGGGCAAAAATCGCTAAATTTGCACACTTTTCTAACAAACAAGACACACACAGTGGAAGAATATCTGCAACAACTCAACGAGCAACAACGCGAGGCCGTGCTGTACTGCGACGGACCGCAACTGGTCATCGCTGGTGCTGGCTCGGGAAAAACACGCGTACTGACTTATAAAATCGTGCACCTGCTGCAACAAGGCATGAAGCCTTACCGCATCATGGCCCTTACCTTCACCAACAAGGCCGCCCGCGAGATGCGCGAACGCATCACCGCGCTAGTAGGGCGCGAGCTGGCATCGCAACTGTGGATGGGCACATTCCACTCCATCTTTGCCAAGATGCTGCGCATCAACAGCGAGCGAATCGGCTTCAGGCACGACTTCACCATCTACGACCAGGCCGACTCTCGGTCGCTGATTAAGCTCATTATCAAAGACATGACCGACCTGAATGGCAATCCGCTTGATGAAAAGATGTACAAGCCTTCGGTCATTCAGACGCAGATTTCCAACTTGAAGAATGCCCTGTTCGGCCCCGAGGAGTATGCCAACCACAAAGGAATGCGCGATGACGATGAGCGGGCTGGACGTCCTGAAACTTACCGTATCTACAGGGCCTACTGGGAGCGTTGCCGCATAGCTGGCGCGATGGACTTTGATGACCTGCTGTTTTACACCAACATTCTGCTGCGCGACTGCCCCGACGTGCTCGAGAAGTACCAGCAAATGTTCCAGTACATACTAGTGGACGAGTACCAGGACACCAACTTTGCACAGCACATGATTGTACTGCAACTCACCCGACGGCAGAACCGCCTGTGCGTGGTGGGCGATGACGCGCAGAGCATCTACTCGTTTCGAGGTGCCAACATCAGCAATATCCTGGGGCTGAAGAAGTTTTATCCTGACCTTGTGACCCACAAGCTAGAACGCAACTACCGCTCGACACAGACCATCATCGAGGCCGCCAACTCGCTCATCGCCAAGAATCAGCGCCAGATAGCCAAGCACATCTTCTCGGAGAACGAGGTAGGCGAGAAACTGCCCGTGATTAAGTGCTTCAGCGACTACGAGGAGGCCTATGTAGTGGCCAACCAGATTGCCGCCATCAAGGCCCGGCAAGGCGACCGCTACCAGGACTTTGCAGTACTTTATCGTACCAACGCCCAGTCGCGTGTGCTGGAGGAAGCCTTCAGCAATGGCGGGCGCCGCGACAAGCATGGCAACGTGCGCAACGCCATCCCCTATCGCGTGTATGGTGGTCTGTCGTTCTACCAGCGAAAGGAAATTAAGGACGCCCTGGCCTACTTCCGCCTGGCCATTAACCCCGACGATGACGAGTCGCTGCGGCGCATCATCAACTACCCGCTGCGCGGCATCGGCGACACCACGGTGGGCAAGATACAGCACTGCGCCATGCAGCACGACGTGAGCATGTGGCACGCCATCAACCACCCCGACCAGGTGCAGCTGGGCGTAAACCGCGGCACACTCAACCGGCTCAACACGTTCGCTCAGCTCATCGACGGTTTTATCAAACTCAACGCCGAGGGCACCGATGCCTACACACTGGCCAAGACCATCATCGAGCGCACCAAGCTCATGGCCATCCTGATGGGTGACAAGACACCAGAGAACATCAGCCGCCAGGAGAACCTGACCGAGCTGATGAACGGCATCCACAACTACGTAGAGTCGGCCCAGGAAGAGGGCCAAGACGGCATCGTGCTGGGAAACTACCTGGCCGAAGTGTCGCTGCTCACCGATCAGGACAACGAGGACAACGACGGCGACTGCGTTACACTGATGACCGTGCATGCCGCCAAGGGTTTGGAGTTCAAGAACATCATCATCGTCGGCGTCGAGGAAGACCTGTTTCCATCGGCGATGAGCAAAGACTCTATGCCGGCACTTGAGGAGGAACGGCGGTTGCTGTATGTGGCCATCACCCGTGCCATGCACACCTGCGTTATCACCTACGCCGGCTCGCGCTACCGCAACGGCGAGACGCGCACATGCCAGATGTCGAGGTTCTTGCGCGACATCGACCAGCGCTACCTGCAGATGTCCGCCACCAGCAATGCCGGCGGCGACGAGCCGCTCGACACCCTGCGCCGACGCTGGAACGGCAACACCGACTGGAGCGATGACACACCGGTCATCGACGACTGGCGCAGCGGAGTGTCATCCCCCGCAGGCTCGCGTGGATCATCGCCTACCCGCCCTACCCTGCCACCAGCACCTCCCACCACGCCACCACCCGGCTTCAAGCCTGTGAGTCAAATCAAGGCACCAC
>JAFUVK010000015.1 GCA_017477555.1 Muribaculaceae bacterium | reverse complement strand
TGGTGCTGGTGGTGTCGGTGTGGGCCGTGTCGCTGCCCGCGCTGAACTGGATAGTGGACTGGAACCAGAACGTGCACCTGCCGTCGAGCATGGCTGCTTGGGAGCAGCGCATGCGCGACACCGAGGCCGCGCTGGAGCAGTTGGTCCAGCCCCTGCTGGCCACCAACACATTTGGGGAGATGCTACTGGCATTTGTTGTGGTGGGTGTGATGGCCGGAGTGAGCGAGGAATTCTTTTTTCGCGGTGCGCTGATGGGCATCCTGCGGCGTGGGCGCGCCAATATCCATTGGGTTGTCTGGATAGTGGCCATCGTTTTCAGTGCCATACACTTCCAGTTTCTGGGCTTCGTGCCCAGGATGCTGCTAGGAGCGTGGTTTGGCTACTTGCTGGTGTGGACTCGCAGCCTGTGGGTACCCATCCTGGCCCACACGCTAAACAACGGCATGGTGGTGGTGTTCAACTGGATGGACAACAACCAATGGATTGACGGTGATGCTCTGGAGCAGCTGGGCGTGCCATCCAACGGCGAGCTACCATGGCTTGCCCTAGCCAGCGCAGTGGCCACAGCGGCTGTGATAACGCTGGGCTACCGCTTTCTGCAAAAAAGAGGACTTAGCTCACACAAGCCGAACGCAGAATAAGAACCGGTTAGTACTATGCGCAGCCAAGTTTACCCTATAAAATAAAAAAAATTGCTATTTTATTTTGTATTGCGACCTTTTTGCAGTACTTTTGCTTGATTATTTGCAACGCTAGCCGGACTGCCAACGGTAGCCGACTCGCAATTCACTGACAACAAACATCTTAACACTCATACCGCTATGATGAAGAAATTCTTACTGATTGTGTGTGGCTCGTTTGTGGGCACAACAATAGCACTGATAGTGTTCATGCTCACGTCTGTGGTGATGAGCATTGCCATCATGAGCTTGGGTAGTCAGATGGGCAAGGCATCGTCCTCAGTCCAGAAGAGCTCCATCCTCTACCTTAAACTCAACGGCGAGATTGCCGAGCGCGAGGGCGGTGGCGACGTGTCGATGCTCGATATGATGCAAGGCAACAACACGAGCTCGATAGGACTGAATACCCTGCTGGCATCGATTGACAAAGCCAAAACCGACAAGAAGATTGAAGGCATCTACATCGAGTGCGAAGGCGCGTCGGCCGCCCCGGCCACGCTGTTCACCCTGCGCAAGGCGCTGAAGAGCTTCAAGCAGAGCGGCAAGTGGATTTACGCCTACGGCAACGAAGGCATTGACCAGGGCGACTACTATCTGGCCAGCGTGGCCGACAGTATCTTCATCAACCCCGTGGGTGCCGTCGACGTGCATGGAATGGCCTCGGCAGTTCCTTACTTCAAGAAGTTGCTCGACAAGGTGGGTGTTGAAATGCAAGTAATACGCGTGGGCACATTCAAGAGCGCTGTCGAGCCCTACATGCTCGAGGACATGTCGGAGGCCAACCGCCTGCAGACCGAGCACTACATGGGCAGTATCTGGCACAACATGCGCGACTCGATGGCGGCCGACCGCAAAATCGACATCGCCAAGTTTGACCAGATGACCGACAGTATGCTGGTGACCTTGGAGCCCGACAGTCTGGTGAAGAACAAAATTGTCGACGGTCTGTGTTATCCAGTCGACATGGAAGCGCGACTCAAGACCCTGACCAAACTCGATAAGGACGATGACCTACGACTGGTAGATCCTGCAGACTATGCTCCCGATGTTGAGGAGACAGTGAGCGGCGACCACATTGCAGTGCTCTATGCCGTGGGCGAGATTGTACAGACCAGCGATGAAGGTCCCATGGGCGGGACTGACGGCATCGTGGGTGAGAAGATGGTCAAGCAGATCAAGGACCTGCAAGACGATGAGCACGTCAAGGGTCTGGTGCTGCGTGTCAACTCACCGGGCGGTAGCGCATTCGCCAGCGAGCAGATTTGGAAGGCCCTAGAGGACTTCAAGGCCTCGGGCAAGCCACTGGCCGTGTCGATGGGCGACTATGCGGCTTCGGGTGGCTACTATATCTCGAGCGGTGCCCAGCGGGTGTTTGCCGAGCCTACCACCATCACCGGGTCGATAGGCATCTTCGGCATGATTCCGTGCTATGAGGAGCTGGCCGAGAACAAGCTGGGTGTGCACATGGCCACCGTCAAGACCAACGAGAATGCCGACTTTGGCATCATGACCAAGCGCATGACGCCGTCGCAGCGCAATGCCATGCAGCTGATGGTGAACCGCGGCTACGACTTGTTTACCAAGCGCTGCGCCCAGGGCCGCCATGTGACCCAGGACAGCATCAAGCACATTGCCGAGGGCCGCGTGTGGGATGGCATGACCGCCCTTAAGATTGGGCTGGTGGACGAACTCGGCAGCCTGGAGAGCGCCATCAAGTGGGTGGCCCAAAAAGCCAACATGAAGAAGGACTACAAGACTCAGAACTACCCCGCCCCATCGACCGACTGGCGCGCGATGCTCAACCAGATGATGGCACAACAGTATGAGCTGAAGCTTCAAGGCCAGATGGGCATGCTCTACAACTGGCACAAGGAACTGCAGCGCATGGGCAAGCGCGACCATATCCTGTGCCTGATGCCCGAAACCCTCATTTACTAACCACCCGACAGGACGAGACAAAATCCAACCTTAGTGCACGGCGCTAAGCGCATGCCACCGACAGATGAAACTTGATCTCACTAAGATATTGAATAAGCAGCAGCGCAAGACTGCACTCAACGCCATACTGACACCCTTCTCGTGGCTGTATGGCGCTGGAGTGTGGTTGCGCAACCAGGCATTCAATTTGGGCATACTCAAGCGACAGAGCTTCGACGTGCCTGTGGTGGGCGTTGGCAACATCACCGTGGGCGGTACAGGCAAGACCCCACATGTGGAGTATATCATCGAGGCACTGTGCCGCCGTTACAAGATTGGTGTGCTGAGCCGCGGCTACAAGCGCAAGACCAAGGGGTTCATCCTGGCCACCGACTCGCTCTCGCCCAAGGACATCGGCGACGAGCCTTACCAGATATTCCACAAGTTCAACGGCCTGATTACGCTGGCCGTGTGCGAGGACCGCCGCAAGGGCATCCGCGAGATGCAGTCCATCGACCCCACGATCAATCTGTTCATCCTGGACGATGCTTTCCAGCACCGCTATGTCAAGCCCAAGGTCAACATCGTACTCATCGACTACACACGTCCGCCCTTCAACGACAAGCTGCTGCCTCTGGGGCAGCTACGTGAACCCATGGATCGCCTGGTCGAGAGCGACATGGTGGTAGTAACCAAGTGCCCGAGCGACCTGTCGCCCGTGGATATCCGCACCATGAAAGAGAACCTGAACCTGTTCCCCTATCAGGAGCTGTTTTTCAGCAACATCCGTTACGCCGACCCAGTGCCTGTGTTCCCGGTACCCAATCCGCAACTGTCGGCCCTGTCATGGCTGCGCCCCGACGACACCGTGCTGTGCGTCACCGGCATCGCCAACGCCAAACCACTGGTGCGATACTTGCGGCAGTTTGCCGCACAGGTCAAGGTGATGCATTATGACGACCACCACTACTTCACGCGCAAGGACTTTGCCGACATCTTCAGCATCTTCGACGGGCTGGAGGGGCAACGCAAGTTTATCATCACCACCGAAAAAGACATGGTGCGCATCCTCAACAACCCCTACTACCCGCCCACTATGCGCGACATCATCTACTACATACCCATCCGTGTGGGCATACTCGAGACCGACGGCCACGAGTTTATTCCCGACCTGGTCAAGAAAATCGAAGAATAGACAATGACTGAAATTTCGACACTTGGTGAGTTTGGCCTGATTGACCATCTCACCAATGATTTTGTGAGCAAAAATGAGAGCACCGTGCGAGGCGTGGGCGATGACTGCGCCGTGATGAATTATGGCGACCGCCGCACCCTGGTCACTACCGACCTGCTGCTCGAGGGCATACACTTCGACCTGCGTTATGTGCCGCTCAAGCACTTGGGCTACAAGTCGGTGGTTGTCAACTTGAGCGACATCTATGCCATGAACGGCACCCCGCGGCAAATCACCGTGAGTCTGGGCATCAGCAAACGCTTCACGCTCGAGCACATCGAGGAACTGTACAGCGGCATACGCCTGGCCTGCCAGGAATATGGTGTGGACCTGGTGGGCGGCGACACGAGCGCCAGTGTGACAGGCCTGCTGATCTCAATCACCGCCCTGGGCGAAGCCCGGGCCGAGGACATCGTGTACCGCAACGGCGCGCGTGACACCGACCTGATATGCGTCAGCGGCGACCTGGGCGCAGCCTACATGGGGCTGCAGCTGCTCGAGCGCGAGCGGCAAGTGGCCGCGGGGCTGAAAGACGACTCGTTCCAGCCCGACTTTGCCGGCAAGGAATACCTGCTCGAGCGGCAGCTGAAACCCGAAGCACGACGCGATGTCATCGCCGAGCTGCACGAGCTGGGCATCCGCCCTACAGCCATGATGGACGTGAGCGACGGACTGTCGAGCGAGCTGTTGCACATCTGCAAGGCCTCGAGCGTGGGCTGCCGGGTGTATGAAGACCGCATCCCCATCGACTACCAGACCGCCATCCAGGCCGAAGAGTTCAACATGAACCTGGTGACGGCGGCCATGAACGGCGGCGAAGACTATGAGCTGTTGTTCACCGTGCCGCTGACCGACCACGAGAAAGTCGCACAGATGAAGACAGCTAAGCTCATCGGGCGCATCACCAAGCCAGAACTGGGTGCCTACCTGGTGTCGCGCGACAGCCAGGAGCTCGAGATACGTGCCCAGGGCTGGAATGCGTTCAATTAAACGCAAATGTATAATTCATAAGCGCAAGGCACAATAAATTGCGGCGGCGAGTCCAACTATGTGGACCCGCCGCTGCTCATTATCTAATGGAGTCTCAGAAATTACTGGGCTGTGAAACTGCCATATGAGGTCGTGCCATACGAACTGCTTCCCAAATAGAGGCCATGCCAAGCTGTTGTCGCATTAGTCGGCGCACTTGTGCTGTATTTCACATAATAAGTTGTACCCTTGACCATGCCCTTTGCGGTCATCAAGCTTAAGGTGCTGGGTGCAGTGGCCTCGAAACTGAATGTCACAAGCGGTGTGTTGCTCGATGTCTGAATTGTGTAGTAGCGGCCTGCTGAGAAACTACCCGAGAACGAACCGAGATAGTAGCCCTGTGACGCACTGCCTATCGAACTGGAGCTGCCTCCCCAGCCACCACCGCCCTGGCTGCCACCGGCACTGATGGCATAGCCATTGCCTGTGATGGCGATGCGGTTGTTATTGTCGCAGTCAAAGCCTTCTTCTGCACCACCCTTGCTGGAATAAGCAAGAACGGCACCATTGCCGATGGTGATGGCTCCGGTGGAACCATAGTTTGAGTCTACGGCATCATTACCAAAGCTGTAACACACCGTTGCACCGTCGGTAAACATGACTTTTCCTGTCGAGCTGATGCAATCGTCATAGCACTTGAGGTAGTGCTTGCCTCCACTGATGGTCACACCACTCTTGCCCTCAAGCCCTTCACCACCATCCTGCTGTGTAGTAATGATTGTCTCTCCACCATACAGCGTGCAGGTGCCTTCGGCCTTGATACACTTGGCTGCACCGCCTTGGCCGGTGGTCTTGCCACCCATACCGCCGCCAGTGCTGCCAGATGTGCCATATCTACTGCCAGTAGTGCTCAGTGTGATTGTCGGCCCATCACCACCACTTGTTCCCTGATAATAGTTGCCGTTGACCTTGATGGCCTTGGCCCCTGCGGTCACCGTCGACACGTTGATTGTACCAGCATTCAGATACATGTGCCCGTCTGACTTCAAGCCTTTGGCGGTGTGACGATTGCCTGCGCTAGCACTGCCATAGCCCGTGGCTCCACTGGTCAGATTGACAGTGAGCGAGCCACCATTGACAGTGAGAGTGCCATTAGTTGAGGTATTGTTCCCCACCGAGATGCCCTTACCACACTGGCCGCCAACGGTCATAACGAGAGTGCCACCATTGATGACACAATCCAGTGCCTTGATGCCCGTGCTGTAGCTAGCGTCGTTATTGATAACGCGCAATTTTCCGCTAGGCGTGAGGGTGAGATTACCACCATTGACGGTTACGGTAGACTTGCTCTTGATGCTCTTACTCATGTCGCCGCTGTTGGCGATGGTGATGGTGCCGCCACCGATGGCGATGTTGCCGTCGGCTTTCAGACCAGAAGCATTGTAGCTCTCGCCACTGTCCTCGCTCGACTCGCTACTGCCACCGTAGGTGCTGGTCACATTGTTCAGCGTGAAAGTACGTGTCGTGCCACTGGTAGTATAGCCATCACGCGACATCTGGTAGTAAACGTCGGTGCCATCAGGGACAGAGAATGTCTCAGACACAATTGTGTAGGTGGTGCCACCGCCCCAACCGCCACCAGAGGTGTAGTTGTCACTCTTGAAATAATATTTCTCATTGGATGCCGCCTGGAAATCATAGTAGTAGAATGTGTAGGAACTATAGCCCGATGATTTGACTACCGAATTGGTCAATTGACCTACATAGGTGCCATCGCTCTTGTAGAGGTAGATATTCTTCCATAAGCTGCTGCTGCCGCCACCGGGGCCATAACCACCACTACTACTGCCAGAATAATTAATATACACCTTGTACGACTTGGGTGTCTCGGTTGAGCCGCTGCTGCCGGGCTCGGCGTTCTGCTCGAGCACGCCACCGGCACCGTTGGCCTTGATGTCGATGTTAGTCGTCGCGCTGGTCTGGTCGATGTTGATGGTGCCGTCGCAGTTCAGGCCACGTCCACCATCGGCCGTGCTGGTGATGTTGACCGTGCCGCCGGTGATGTTGATATTGGCGTCGGTCTTGATGCCTGCGCAATAGCTTGCATCGGTGCCGTCGTAGGTGTAGGTACCCGTCTGGTTGATGGTGACTGTACCACCTGTCATCACATAGTCGACCGCTGCCTTGATGCCCTTGGCTCCGGCTGCCGTGGTGGTGATGTTGAGCGTGCCGCCATTCATGGTAAAGACACCAGTGTTGTCGACATCCTCCTCAACGACACCAGCATCATCGGTGCTCTGACTGAGCTGCATGCCATCGTCACCCACTCCACTGATGGTGATGGTGCCGCCATTCATCTCGATGTACTGGTTGACATTGAAGCCGTCGCCCACAGCCTTGTTGACTGTGATTGAGCCGGTGAGTTTCTTCTTGAACTGCACATACTCTTTGCCCCAGAAGGCATGACTCGAATTGCCCGTGATGGTGAGTGAACCGCCACCGGTGAACTCGGCGTGTCCCTTGACGGCGAAACAGCCCTTCTGCGAGCCATTAGCGCCATCGGCCAGGGTGTTGGTCGTGCCGTCGACCAGCGTGACGCCGATGCGCTTGCCGTCGCGGATGTTAATGGCCGCACTATCGGGGTTGGTCAGGTTGACACCATCCAGTTCAAGCGTCATTTTGTAGGCACCATCCATCCAGAACGAGCCGTTGCTTGATGTACCCGACAGGACATAGGTAATCTCGCCCAAGTCATCGCCCGGGAATGTCTCGCTCTGCGTAATGGCCACATGCGCGCCGGTGACTGTCGCATCAATATATTGCGCGATGTTGCCGGCCACGCGCACTTGCGCCGTGATGCCATCGTAGTCAACATAGACCATATTGTCGGTCACCGGAGTCTCATCGATATACATCTCATCGACCCGGTCAAGGTTGAACACCTTATTTAATATAGTTGCCACTGTGCCGTTGCTCGAAAGCGCCATACGGCCCACCTGGTCGGTAGCATACTGGTAGATGACTTGCCCCATGCGCACATTGAGTGTCTGCACCGTGGCGGCAATGATGGCTATAGCCGTCACCACACTTGCCGTAATGATTAAAAATCGTTTGTTCATATCGTCTGTTGTTATAGAAATTATCGTTAAACTAGACTACAAAGGAACAAAAAAACAACGATTACTGCAAGTTTTAACAATTGGTATTCAACCAATCTATGTGATGCATCAACCAATTCCAACGAATAATATCTGATTTAGCAACGTGTCAATAGGCCAGTTGCCACACGAGGACACAAATCGGGTAGGTCGGGGAGCGAGAGTTTTGGCTTTCGCTCCCTTTCCTCCCACACC